>NZ_JBHJVM010000002.1:324280-333431 GCF_042264825.1 Isoptericola sp. NPDC056134 | reverse complement strand
CACCGCAACCGGTTGCGGTGTCGACCCGGCCTCTCTATCTCGCGGGTCCGAGTTCTCTATCTCGGCATCAGTATCTCGGCGTCAGCCGACCGGTGCGAGGTCCCCTCGCACCGACTCGGCGTCGCGCGACTCGCCGGCACGGCTGAGCAGCCCGGCGTAGACGTCCGCCGGGATCGTGTCGGGGATGTGCAGGCCCTCGGCGACCGCGATCCGGTCGCTGACCTCACGCAGCACGAGGGACATCGGCACGTCGAGCGCCTCGCAGATCGACGCCAGCAGCTCCGACGACGCCTCCTTCTGCCCGCGCTCGACCTCGCTCAGATATCCGAGCGAGACCCTCGCTGCGGACGACACCTCACGCAGGGTGCGCCCCTGGCGCTGCCGCGCGTCGCGCAGCACGTCGCCGATCTCACGTCGCAGTACGACCATCTCGCGCCCCCTCTCCGTGTCCGATCGTCCCGGCACCGGACCGGTCGTGACCGGGTTCCTCGTCCGTCCTGTCGTTCCCCTGGCTCCAGGGGTGGCACTACCGTACCGCGCGCGCGGCATGCCCGGCCTGGTGTGGCGTGCATCGAGACGGCTTCGTGCCCTGTCGGTCATCACACCCTTCGCAACGCGGGCACCCGGGGGCTTGTTCCCGCGGTCACGACCCGCGACACGCTCGTCACGCACCCTTCACAGGCCCGTCGTGCCGCGCGGCGTCGCCCCAGGCGTCGACCGCCAGCGCCAGCACGGCCCGCACCGCCCCCGCACGCACCTCGGCGCGGGTGCCGACGAGGTCGAGGCGGAGCACCCGGTCGCCCTCGGGCGTGCTCACGGCGACGTAGGCCTCGCCCGGCGGGTGACCGTCCTGCGGGTCGGGCCCCGCGACCCCGGTCGTCGCGAGCCCGACGTCGGCGCTCAGGACCCGGCGCACGCCCGACGCCATCTGCCCGGCGACCCCGGGGTCCACGGGGCCCCGGCGCGCCAGGAGGTCCGGGTCGACACCCAGCACCGAGGCCTTGAGGTCGGTCGCGTAGGCGACGACGCCGCCGCGAAGGACGGCGGACGCGCCGGGCACGTCGACGAGGGTCGCCACCACCAGCCCGCCGGTGAGGGACTCCGCGGCGGCCAGCGTCCAGCCGCGGGCGTGCGCGCCGCCGAGCACGGCGCGCGCGAGCGTCCCCGACGGCGTCGACGGCGCCCCGCCCGCCCCGTCCTGCGTCACGCGGCGGGCCGGGGGCCGGGCTCGCGACGCCCGGCGGCGAGGAGGCGCGCGCCCTGCACGAAGTAGTCGACGCCCGTCACGACGGTCACCGCGATCGCGGCCCACAGCACGATCCACGCCACGACGTGCACGGCACCGGGGAGCGCCGCCAGGGGCAGCAGGAAGAGCGTGATCGCGACGGCCTGCAGCACCGTCTTCAGCTTGCCGCCCCGCGACGCCGGCATCACGGCGTATCGCAGGACCACCATCCGCAGCACGGTGACGGCCAGCTCGCGCGCGAGGATGATCGTCGGCACCCACCACGGCAGCTCGCCCAGCGGCCAGCAGAGCAGGATCAGGGCGGCGCCCACGAGCGCCTTGTCCGCGATGGGGTCGAGGATCTTGCCGAGGTCGGTCACGAGGTTGCGCGACCGGGCCAGGTAGCCGTCGACGCGGTCGCTCACGGCGGCGACCACGAACACGCCCGTCGCCACGAGGCGCCAGGTGACCGAGTCCCCGCCCTCCATGAGCAACGCCCAGGCGAACACGGGCACCAGCGCGATGCGCACGAGGGTCACCGCGTTGGCGACGTTCCAGGGCGAGGGCGCTTCGTTGACCACCGGCCCACCCTATCGGGGCGACGGGCGTCGGACGCCCGCGGGCCGGTGGGCCGCGCGGGCAGTACTCTCCTCGCGTGCCGCGCCACGCGTCCGACGACGGACGACCCTCACGACGACGTCTCGTCGCCCTCGCCGCGCTGTGCGGCACCGCCCTCGGCGTCGGCGGGGTGCTCGCCGTCGGACCGCTCGGGGGCGCGGAGCCCTCGCCCCCCGCCGGCGCGGACGCGCCGTCGGCGGGCGCGCCTCCCGCCGAGAGCCCGTCACCGACCCCGAGCCCGACTCCCCGGCCGGTCGAGTTCACGCTGCTCGCCGCGGGCGACCTGCTCACGCACAACCCGGTCGTCAGGTCCGCCGGCGGGCCGCAGGATCCCGACTTCACCCCCCTGCTCGCCGGGCTGGACGCCTGGGTGGAGGGCGCCGACCTGGCCCTGTGCCACCTGGAGGTCCCGGTGGCGCCGAAGGGCACCGACCCCAGCGGTTACCCCCTGTTCGGCGCGCCCCCGGGCCTGGTGCGCGACCTCGACGAGCAGGGCTGGGACGGCTGCTCGACGGCCTCCAACCACTCCGTCGACCGGGGCTACGACGGCGTCACCGCCACGATCCGGCGCCTGGCCGACGCCGGGATGGGGTTCGCGGGGACGGCCCGCAGCGCGGCGCAGCAGGACGAGCCGCAGCGGTACGTGCTGACCCGCGAGGACCGGGAGATCACGGTCGCGCACCTGGCCGCCGCCTACGGGCTCAACGGGCTGCCGATGCCCGCGGACGCGCCCTGGGCGGTCGACCTCATCGACGCCGACCGCCTCGTGCGGCAGGCGCGCCAGGCCCGCGAGGACGGCGCCGACGTCGTCGTCGTCAGCCTGCACGCCGGGGTCGAGTACACGGAGGTGCTGACCGACCAGCAGGAGGATGTCGTGCGACGGCTCGCGCGGTCCGGTGAGGTCGACCTCGTCATCGGGCACCACGCGCACGTCCCCCAGCGGATCGACCGCGTGGGCAAGGGCCCCGACGGTGAGGGGATGTGGGTCGCCTACGGCCTCGGCAACCTGCTGTCGAACCAGAGCGCCGCGTGCTGCGACGCGCGCACCAGCAACGGCGTGCTGCTCATGGCGTCCCTGACCCAGGACACCCCGGACGACCCCACCCGCGTGACGGGGGTGACCTGGACCGGCACCACCGTGGACATCGGCGGCGGGCACGACGTGGTCGCGCTCCCTGACGCCCTCGGCGACCCCGGCACCACCACCCTGTCCCCCGCGGAGCTCGAGGCCCGCGAGGAACGGGTCCGGGACGCGGTCGGCGACGTCGCCCCGGAACGACAGGAGCCGTCCGTCGCCACGGGCCCTCCGCCGGAGGTGCTCCCCCGCGACGACTGACCGGCGACCGGCCCGGAAGCTCCCGGGCCCTTCGGGAGGCTCAGCGCCAGCCGTTCTCCGGGTCGGTGTCGGCGTCGTCGTGGTAGTCCGTCGCCACGGGCGGGGCGTGCCCGTCGGTGCCGTCCGCGTACGGGTCCGACGTGCCGCCGCCCGCGGACCCGCCGTCGGCGTCCTGGTCGTACGCCTGCGGCGTCTCCCCGCGGATGAGGGCGAGCGCGGACGGCAGGTCGTCGGGGGTCACCAGCACCTCGCGCGCCTTCGATCCCTCGGACGGGCCGACGATCTCGCGCGACTCGAGCAGGTCCATGAGACGGCCCGCCTTGGCGAAGCCCACCCGCAGCTTGCGCTGCAGCATCGACGTGGAGCCGAACTGCGTGGTCACCACGAGCTCGGTGGCCTGGAGCAGCAGGTCGAGGTCGTCGCCGATGTCCTCGTCCACCTGCTTCTTGGCCGCCGCCGGCGCGGTGACGTCCTCGCGGTAGACGGGCTTGAGCTGCGCCTTCACGTGCTCGACGACGGAGTGCACCTCGGACTCGGTGACCCAGGCGCCCTGCACGCGCATGGGCTTGGCCGCCCCCATGGGCAGGAAGAGGGCGTCACCCTGGCCGATGAGCTTCTCGGCGCCCGGCTGGTCGAGCACGACGCGCGAGTCGGCCAGCGACGAGGTCGCGAACGCGAGCCGGGACGGCACGTTCGCCTTGATCAGGCCGGTCACGACGTCCACCGACGGGCGCTGCGTGGCGAGCACCAGGTGGATGCCGGCGGCGCGGGCGAGCTGCGTGATCCGCTGGATCGAGGCCTCGACGTCGCGCGGCGCGACCATCATGAGGTCCGCGAGCTCGTCCACCACGACCAGGAGGTACGGGTACGGCGCGATCTTGCGCTCCGAGCCAGGCAGCGGCTTCACCTTGCCCGCCCGGACGGCGGAGTTGAAGTCGTCCACGTGCTTGTAGCCGAACGTGGCGAGGTCGTCGTAGCGGGCGTCCATCTCCCGCACCACCCAGTCGAGGGCCTCGGCGGCCTTCTTGGGGCTGGTGATGATCGGCGTGATCAGGTGCGGGATGCCCTCGTAGATCGTCAGCTCGACGCGCTTCGGGTCGACGAGGACCAGGCGCACCTGCTCCGGCGTCGCCCGCATGAGGATCGAGGTGATGAGCGAGTTGATGAAGCTGGACTTGCCGGCGCCCGTCGCGCCGGCGACGAGGATGTGGGGCATCTTCGCGAGGTTCGCGACGACGTAGCCGCCCTCGACGTCCTTGCCCACGCCCATGACCATCGGGTGCTCGGTGCGGCGTGCCGCCGACGAGCGCAGCACGTCGCCGAGCACGACCGTCTCGCGGTCGGAGTTCGGGATCTCGATGCCGATCGCGGACTTGCCCGGGATGGGCGACAGGATCCGCACGTCCGCGCTGGCCACCGCGTACGCGATGTTGTTCGACAGCGACGTGATGCGCTCGACCTTGGTCTTCGCGCCGACCTCGACCTCGTACCGGGTGACCGTCGGCCCACGGGTGAAGCCCGTCACCTGCGCGTCGACGCCGAAGTCCTCGAAGACCTTCGTCAGCGACTCCACCACGCGGTCGTTCGCCGCGGACCGGGTCTTGTGCGGCGCGCCCTTGCCGAGCGACTCCTCGCTGGGCAGCAGGTAGACCGTGTCGCCGTCGAGCATGGGCTGCTCGGCGCGGCCCATCGGCGGCAGCTCGCTCGCGGGGGCCGGGGCGGGCTCGTCGGGCACGACGGCGGCGACGGCCTCGGTCGGCGCGGTCGCGGCGGCGCCGACCCTCGGGGCGGCCTTGCCGCGCGGGCCCTTCGCCGCAGCCTTGGCGGCCGCGTCCTTCTCGAGCGTGGCGGCCTTCTCGAACGCCTCGTCCCCGGCGTACTCGTCGAGCCCGTCGGCCTCGGCCGCCTCGGCGGCCCGCTGCGCCTTCGTCTTGCGGGTGCGCTTCTTGCGCGGCGCCGGGTCGGTGCCGTCGTGCCGCGAGACGCCCTCGGCGAGCGCGAGCCCGTCGTCGTCCATGGCCTCGTCGGCCCGGTGGTTGCCGGTGAGGCGGTCGTACAGGCCGCGCAGCCGCTCGGGGATGCGGTGCACCGGCGTGGCCGTGACCACCAGGAGGCCGAAGAAGCCCAGGAGCAGGAAGAGCGGGACCGCGACCCACTCGGTCAGCCCGGTCACGACCGGCGTCGCGGCGAGGTAGCCGATGATGCCGCCGGCGTCCTGGAGCGCCTCGAAGCCGTCGCTCGGCGCGGGCGTGCCCTCCGCGATCGCGACGAGCGCGCACACCGACACGACGACGAAGATCAGGCCGATGGCGACGCGGGAGTTCGCCTGCCCCCGCTCGGGGTGCCGCATGACGCGGAAGCCCAGCCACAGGAGCAGCACGGGGACGGCCACGCCGGCCAGCCCCACGGTGCCGGCGACGACGGCGTGCACGACGGTGCCGAAGGTGCCGGAGATCCCCCACCACTCCCGCGCGGCCACGACCAGCGCGAGGGCGATGAGGAAAAAGGCGACGCCGTCTCGGCGGTGCTCGGGTTCCAGGTCTCTTGCTCCCTTGGTGATGCTGCGGGTCAGTCCGCCGAGCCCGTGCGCGACGCCCAGGTAGAGGCCGCGCACCGCCCGGACGGGCCAGGACGGCCCCGACCGTACCGGTCGTCGCGCCGGCGGCCTGCGCGTGCCGGTGCCCCGACCCGAGCTCCTGCCCGACCCCTTGCCCGACGAGCGGGTGGACGACGAGCGGCCGGAGGAGGACCGGGCGGGCGCACGCCGGGTCGGGGCGGCCACGGATGCGGTCCGCCCCGTTCGTGCCGTCCCCCGCGGAGTCCCGGTAATTCTGCGGGCGGGTGTCCGGGTCGCCATGATGCCCCCCACGGTACCCGCGCCACGGGTCGCGACGCCGCAGGTCCCGGGCGCGTGTTGCCGGCCCCCGGACGGGGCCTCAGCCGGCTGTGAGAAGGCCCACGGCCAGCGTCACGACGCCGGCGGCGAGGACGACGGCCCCGGCGGGCAGCAGGAGGACGGCCCGGTTCGGCGACGTGCGCCCGGCCCCCACGGCCGACAGGAAGAACCCGGCGGGCAGGAGGATCGCGGCGACCAGCACGCCGGTCGCGGCGAGCCAGCGCCAGCCTCCGACGAGGTCCGTCGCCTCGGCGAGCACCACGCACAGCAGGCCCAGGATGACGAGGACCCCGGCGTGCGCGTGCCCCGCCCGGAAGAACGCGGTCTGGAACGGCGTGACGGGCGCCTTCCCGGTGACCACCTTCACGAGGAACCAGCCGCCGGACTCGATGCCGACGACGGTCAGGAGGACGACGCCCGCGGTGATGCGGGCGGCGTCGGTGAGCTCGAGCACGGGAACCTCCGGGAGGACGAACGGGCCTTGTTTACGAACAGTGTTATAGAACACCGTTCGCAAACCAGGGTCAAGAGGTCTACGCTCACCGCATGGCCCGCCCCCGCCTGCACGACGACGCCCTGCGCACCCGCCTCCTGGAGGTCACCTCCGAGGCCCTCTCCACCGGGGGCGAGCACGCCGTGACGGTCCGGTCGGTCGCCGCCTCCGCCGGCACGAGCGCGTCCGCGGTGTACGCGCTGTTCGGCTCCCGCGAGGAGCTGCTCGCCGCCGTCAGCGCCGAGGGCTTCCGCCGGTTCGGCACGCACCTGGCCGCCGTCCCGCGCACCGACGACCCCGCAGCCGACCTGCGCGCCCTCGGCGTGGCGTACCGTCGCAGCGCGCTGGCCGACCCGCACTTCTACCGGACGATGTTCGACCGGGCCGTGCGCCCCGGCGCCGACGCCCCGCCCGCCGTCGAGCAGCCCACCTTCCGCGTGCTGCGCGGCGCCGCCGCGCGCGTGCTCGGCGTCGGGCCCGCCGACGCCGAGGCGGTCGCCGTCGGGCTGTGGGGGCTCGTGCACGGCCTGGTGTCGCTCGAGCTCGCCGGGCTGCTGCCCGGCGACGAGCCCGCCCGCGCCGCGCGCTACGACGCCGCGGCGGGCGCCGTCGGCCCCGCCCTGCTGTCGCGCTGAGGGCCCCCGTCAGGACGCGCTGCTCAGCCCCGGTGCTGCTCGACCCCCGCGCCACTCCTCGACGTCGGCCACGTGACGCGCCACCGCCTCGGGAGCCAGGAAGGACCCGCGGAACGACGCCGCGGCGAGGTCGGCGCGCTGGTCCCGCGAGAGGTGGAACTGCGCGGTCACGGCGTCGTCGACCTCGTCGACGTAGCCGCCGAAGTACGACGGGTCGTCGGAGTTCAGCGACACGTTCAGGCCCGCCTCGAGCATCGCCGGCAGCGGGTGCTGCGCGAGGGACGGCACGGCGCGCAGACGCACGTTGGAGACGGGGCACACGGTGAGCGGGACCTGGTCGCGCACCAGCCGCGCCACCACGTCCGGGTCCTCGAGCGCGCGGATGCCGTGGTCCACCCGCTCCGCGCCGAGCAGGTCCAGCACCTCGGTGACGTGCCAGGCCGGGCCCTCCTCGGCGGCGTGCGCCGTGCGCCGCAGCCCGTGCGCGGCGGCCTTGGCGAACGCCGGCGCGAACGGGGCTGCCGAGAAACCGACCTCCGTGGACGCGAGCCCCACGCCGGCGACCGGGGCGTCGAGCGCCAGCAGGTCGTCGAGCAGCTCCTCCGCCTCCGCCCCGGGGCGGTGGCGCAGGAACGCCGCGATCAGCAGGCCGGAGACGCCGAGCTCCGCCTCGCCGTCCGCGAGGCCCTGCGTCACGCCCGCCACGACCTCCGCCAGGGGCACGCCCCGCGCGACGTGCGTCTGCAGGTCGACCATGAGCTCGGCGTGCCGCACCCCGCCCGCCGCGGCCCGCCGCAGGTAGGCGACCGTGAGGTCCGCGAAGTCGTCCGCCGTGCGGAGCACCTGGGACGTCGCGTGGTAGAGGTCGAGGAAGGACTGCAGGTCCGTGAACGCGTACGCCGTGCGCAGCGCGGCCGGGTCCGCGAACGGCAGGGCGATCCCGTTCCGGTCGGCGAGGGCGAACGCCAGCTCGGGCTCGAGGGTGCCCTCCAGGTGCAGGTGGAGCTCGGCGCGCGGGGGTCGCTGCGGGCTCGCCGCGAGCGGGTGGGACGACGCCGGGGTCGAGGGGGTCGGAGTCATGCCAGGCAGCGTACGGTGCCGCGTGCGCCGCTCAGGCGACCGGGGCGAGCCCGGCCCGCAGCCCCCTGTGATCTCGCGCACCAGGCCGATCCAGAGGACGGCGCCCGCCACCACGGCCACGGTGGCGAGGCCCTCGAACACGGGGACCGTCTCCGGGTCTCGCGAGGCGAGGCCCAGGGACGAGAACGCCGCCTGGTTCGACGCCCACAGACCCACGAGCGAGCACGCCCACCACCAGCCGAGCCGGCTCGGCGTCCGGCCGCCCACCGCGGCGGCGCGCACGTCGCGCACCACCTGGAACGGGAACCAGAGGGAGACGACGGGGACCGCCCAGCCCAGCCAGACCCACACCGGCCCGGGCACCTGCCGGACCGCAGGGGACAGCACCACCGCGCCCCGCCGGCACTGCTGGACCCCGAGGCACGCGACGACGAACGCCGCGACCTGGAGCGGCAGGAGGAGGTTGCCGAGCTCGTCGTACGGCGTCGAGACCGACAGGCCGACCCGCCCGCCGCGAGCGCCGCCTCGGAGGGACCGACCACCTGGAACGAGGCGGCCGGGCGCACCACCTGAACGACGGACCAGGCCACCGCCAGGGCGACGGTCGCCGCCGCGAGCCCCGTCGGGGCGGCCGGCGCGGGAGCCGGCGGAGCCTCGGGCGGCGTGGCGCCGGGCGGCGGGGTGGCACCGGACGGCGGGGCGAACGGGTCGGGCTGGGTCGTGGAGACCTCCGGGACGGCGGCGGGGCGGGGGGGAGGGCGGAGCTGGTGCGCCCGCCCCCCCCCCCCCCCCCCCCCCCCCCCCACCCCCCCCCCCCCCCCCCCCCCCCCCCCCCCCCCCCCCCCCCCCCCCCCCCCCCCCCCCCCGT
>NZ_JBHJVM010000002.1:314734-324273 GCF_042264825.1 Isoptericola sp. NPDC056134 | reverse complement strand
GGGGGGGGGGGGGGGGGGGGGGGGGGGGGGGGGGGGGGCTCGGGGGGGGGGGGGGGGGGCCCCCCAAGCCTTTTGGCCCCCCCCCCGCCGCTCGTGCCCCTGACCAGGGCGTCCGGTCCGTCAGGCCTCGACGACCACCGGCACGATCATCGGCCGGCGGCGCAGGCGCCGGTTGACCCACTGCCCGATGACGCGGCGCATCACCTGCTGCAGCTGGTAGGTGTCGGCGGCGCCGCCCGCGATCGCGTTCTCGAGCGCCGCCACGACGTCGGGCTGGATCTCCTCGAAGACCGCGTTGTCCTCCGCCATGCCGCGGGCGAGGATCTGCGGGCCGGCGATCACCTTGCCGGTCGCGGTGTCGACGACGGCGAAGACGGAGACGAAGCCCTCCTCGGACAGCGTCCGGCGGTCCTTGAGCTCGTTCTCCGTGACCGCGCCCACGGTCGAGCCGTCGACGAAGACGTAGCCGCAGGGCACCGCGCCCACGACGGACGCCTTGCCGTCCACGAGGTCGACGACGACGCCGTCCTCGGCGAGGATCACGCGGTCGGCCGGCACGCCCGTGCGGACGGCGAGCGCGCCGTTCGCCACCAGGTGGCGGACCTCGCCGTGCACCGGCATGACGTTCTTCGGCTTGAGCACGTTGTAGCAGTACAGGAGCTCGCCGGCGCTGGCGTGGCCGGACACGTGCACCTTCGCGTTGCCGGAGTGCACGACGCGGGCGCCGAGGCGGGTGAGCCCGTTGATGACCCGGAACACCGAGTTCTCGTTGCCCGGGATGAGCGACGACGCGAGGATCACGGTGTCGCCGTGGCCGACCTGCACCTTGTGGTCGCCGTTGGCCATGCGGCTCAGGGCGGCCATCGGCTCGCCCTGCGACCCGGTCGACATGTAGACGATGCGGTCGTCGGGCAGGCTCGCGGCCTGCTTGAGCTCGACGAGGACGCCCGGGGGGACGTCGAGGTAGCCGAGCTCCGCCGCGATGCCCATGTTGCGCACCATCGAGCGGCCGACGAGCGCGACCTTGCGGCCGTGCGCGTGCGCGGCGTTGAGGACCTGCTGCACGCGGTGCACGTGCGAGGAGAACGACGCGACGACGATCCGCTTCTCCGCCTGCGCGAAGGCGGCGTCCAGCGCCGGGCCGATCTCGACCTCGTTGGTGACGAAGCCGGGCACCTCGGCGTTGGTGGAGTCGACCATGAACAGGTCGACGCCCTTCTCGCCCAGCCGGGCGAACGCGCGCAGGTCGGTGATGCGGCCGTCGAGCGGCAGCTGGTCCATCTTGAAGTCGCCGGTGTGCAGCACCGTGCCGGCGCCGGTCGTGACGGCGACGGCGAGCGCGTCCGGGATCGAGTGGTTGACGGCGACGAACTCGCAGTCGAAGGGGCCGAACGCCTCGGTCTGGTCCTCCGCGACGACGCGCAGCACCGGCTTGATGCGGTGCTCCTTGAGCTTCGCCTCGACGAACGCGAGGGTGAGCCGCGAGCCGACGAGCGGGATGTCCCGGCGCAGCCGCAGCAGGTAGGGCACGGCGCCGATGTGGTCCTCGTGCCCGTGCGTCAGGACGATCGCCTCGATGTCGTCGAGACGGTCCTTGATGTAGTCGAAGTCCGGCAGGATCAGGTCCACGCCGGGCTGGTGGTCCTCGGGGAAGAGGACGCCGCAGTCGATGATCAGCAGGCGGCCCTCGTACTCGAGGACGGCCATGTTGCGGCCCACCTCGCCCAGGCC
Organism: Isoptericola sp. NPDC056134; assembly: GCF_042264825.1. Lineage (NCBI taxonomy): Bacteria > Bacillati > Actinomycetota > Actinomycetes > Micrococcales > Promicromonosporaceae > Isoptericola > Isoptericola sp. NPDC056134. Next base: position 322,542 of record NZ_JBHJVM010000002.1, on the reverse strand, counting down.
GCCGAGGGCCACGATGCGCAGCCCCTTCGACGGCAGGGCGGGGGGCAGGGGAAGTTCGGGGTGAGGGTGGCTCACGGGGCCTCCAGGCCGGTAGGTCTTACGGAAGTGTGGTGACGCCCGCACGGACGCCGTCGTTCAGGTAGCCCGCCGTCGCGAGGGCGTCGCGCAGCCGCGCGACGTCGTCCTCGGAGGCGGCCACGTTGGGCAGGCGCAGCTCGCGGTTGTCCACGAGACCGAGCGCCTCGATCGCGGCCTTGGCCATCGCGGCCTGCGCGCCGGCGCCGTTGAGCGCCTCGATGACGGGCACGGTGGGCAGGTAGGCCCGCAGGGCGCCGGCGGTGTCCCCGGCGTCCCACCGGCGCACGACCTCGGCGAACGCCCCGCCCACGACGTGCGCGGAGACGGACACGACACCGGCCCCGCCCATGGACAGGAACGGCAGCAGCAGGCTGTCGTCGCCCGAGTACCAGGCGAGGCCCGTCGCGGCCGCCAGCGGCGCGACGGACGACACGTCACCGGTGGCGTCCTTCGTGGCGACGACCTGCGGGTGCCGTGCGATGCGCTCGTAGGTCGACGCCGCGATCCGCACGCACGTGCGCCCCGGGACGTCGTACAGCATCACGGGCAGCTCGGTGGCGTCGGCGACGGTCGCGAAGTGCCGGTACAGACCCTCCTGCGACGGGCGCGAGTAGTAGGGCGAGACGACGAGCAGCCCGTGGGCGCCCGCGTCCGCCGCCTGCTCGGCCATGCGCACGGCGTGCACGGTGTCGTTGGAGCCGGCGCCCGCCAGCACGTACGCCCGGTCGCCGACGGCGTCCACGACGGCGCGCACGAGGTCCGCCTTCTCAGGGGCGTGCGTCGTCGGTGACTCGCCGGTGGTCCCCGACAGCACGAGCCCGTCGTTGCCGTCGTCCACCAGGCGCTTCGCCACCTTGACCGCCGCGTCCAGGTCCAGGTCGCCCGAGGGCGTCATGGGGGTCACCATCGCGGTGAGGACGGCGCCGAAAGGGCGCGCGGCGGCAGGGGCGAGCGTCATGAGGTCAACCGTACCGGGCGCGACCGTGCACGACGGACGGGACTCACCCGTCGAGCAGGCGCCCCAGCCGCGCCGCCAGGCCGGGGACGTCCGCCGTGTCGGCGTCGACCTCGACCGCGGCCGCCGTGCGGAGCACCTCGCGCAGGCCCGCCGCGTAGGCGCCCCGGGCGGCGTCGTCGAGGTCGGCACGGTGCGCCGCGCGTCCGGCAGCACGGTCGGCCGCCACCCGACGCGCGAGCGTCGCCGGCGCGACCCGCAGGATCACGTGGACGAACCGCGCGCCGCCGTCCGCGGCGGCGCGCGCGAACCGTGCGACCTGGTCGGGTCGCGCGACGAGCTGCGGGACGACGACGTGGGCTCCGGCCCGCAGGTGCGAGCGCGCCATGTCGAGGGCGAGGCGTCGGGCGGGCTCCGCCGCCCGGGCGGGGTCGCCGGAGATCAGCGTGCGCACCACGTCCACGTCGAGGACGAGCGTGCCTGGCCGCCCGGCCGCGAGCGCCCCGGCGACGGTCGACTTCCCGGCGCCCGGCAGCCCGTTGAGCAGCAGCAGCGTCACCGCGCCCTCGCCCCGCCCGTCGCCCATCCGTCGATCGTAGAGAACGTCGTCGGGAACGTCGTCGGGAACGTCGTCGGGAGCGTCGCGGGGAACCGGCCGCGGGCGAGGTCTGCCGTTCCCCGTGTCGAGCGGACCGCGCGCTGTGCATACTCGGGGCATGAGCTCGCTGTCGCCCGCGCTCGTCGCCCACCTGCCGACCGGCATGCTCGCCGACGGTCACTGGACCGCGGCCTCGGGCGGGCGGACGTTCGAGGTCACCGACCCCGCCACGGGCGAGGTGCTGTTCGACGTCGCCGACGCCTCCCCGGAGGACGGCCGGCGCGCGCTCGCCTCCGCCGCCGACGCCGCGCCCGCGTGGCGCGCCGTCGCGCCGCGCGAGCGGTCCGAGCTGCTGCGGGCCGTGTACGAGCGGCTCGTCGCGCGCAGCGACGCCGTCGCGTCCCTCATCACCGCCGAGTGCGGCAAGCCCCTGGCCGAGGCCCGTGCCGAGGTCGCGTACGGCGCCGACTTCCTGCGCTGGTACGCCGAGCAGGCGGTCCGGGCCGAGGGCCTGGTGCGCACCGCCCCCGCCGGCGCGAACCGGCAGCTCGTGCACCGGCGGCCGGTCGGCCCGGCGCTGCTGATCACGCCGTGGAACTTCCCCATCGCGATGGCGACGCGCAAGATCGGCCCCGCGCTCGCGGCGGGCTGCACGATCGTGATCAAGCCGGCCCACCAGACCCCGCTCACCACGATGCTCGTCGCCGAGGTGATCCGGTCGGAGGCGGCCGAGCGCGGGCTGCCGCCCGGCATCGTGAACGTCGTGCCCACGGCGGGCTCGGGGGACCTCGTGGCTCCGCTGCTCGCCGACGACCGGCTGCGCAAGCTGTCCTTCACCGGATCCACCGCCGTCGGGCGCACGCTGCTGAAACAGTCTGCCGACCAGGTGCTGCGCACGTCGATGGAGCTCGGCGGCAACGCGCCGTTCGTGGTCTTCGCCGACGCCGACCTCGACGCCGCCGTCGACGGCGCGACGGTCGCGAAGCTCCGCAACGCCGGCCAGTCGTGCGTCGCGGCCAACCGGTTCCTCGTGCACGACTCCGTCGCCCGCGAGTTCGCGCGGCGGCTCGCCGACCGGTTCGCGGCCCTGCGCGTCGGGCGCGGCGACGTGGACGGCGTCGACGTCGGCCCGCTCATCGACGCCCCGGCCGTCGAGAAGGTGACCGCGCTCGTCGACGACGCCACGGACCGCGGCGCGCAGGTGCTCACGGGCGGCGGGCGCCCCGACGGCCCCGGCACGTTCTTCGAGCCCACCGTGCTCGCCGGCGTCGACCGGGACGCGCGGGCCGTGCGCGAGGAGATCTTCGGCCCGGTGGCGCCCGTCGTCGGCTTCGCCGACGACGACGAGGCCTTCGCCCTCGCGAACGACACGGAGTACGGGCTCGCCGCGTACGCCTACACGACGTCCCTGCAGCGGGCCCTGCGCGTCGGGGCGGAGATCGACGCCGGGATGATCGGGATCAACCGCGGCATGGTCTCCGACGCGAGCGCCCCGTTCGGCGGCATGAAGCAGTCCGGCCTGGGCCGGGAGGGCGGCGAGGCGGGTCTCGAGGAGTACCTCGAGACGGTGTACGTGGCGCTCTGAGCGCCGGATTTTTTCTCGCCCGGGACGCGCCGTGATTTCCTACCGGCGTGACACGTGGACAGGGGCACGACCCGGCGGTGCGGTCCGCCGTCCGCCAGGGGGCGAGCGTGGCGGTGGCCACCGGCCTGTACGGCATCTCGTTCGGGGCGCTGTCGGTCGTGGCGGGCGTCAGCGTGCCCCAGACGATGGCGCTGAGCCTGCTGCTCTTCTCCGGCGGGTCGCAGTTCGCCCTCATCGGGGTCGTCGCCGCGGGCGGCTCCCCCGTCGCCGCGATCGCCACGTCGACCCTGCTGGGGGTGCGCAACACGCTGTACGGCGCCGTCGTCGCGCCGCTGCTCGAGGTGCGCGGCTGGCGACGCCTCGCCGCGGCACAGCTCACGATCGACGAGTCGACCGCGGTGGCCGTCGGCCAGCGGGAGCGCGCCGCCACCCGGGCCGGGTTCTGGGTCACCGGGATCGGCGTGTTCGTGCTGTGGAACGCGTTCACGCTGCTGGGCGCCCTCGCCGGCGACGCGCTGGGCGACCCGCGCGCCTGGGGGCTCGACGCCGCAGCCGGGGCCGCGTTCCTCGCCCTCGTGTGGCCGCGCCTGGCCGCCCGGCGCGCGCAGGTCGTCGCGGCGCTCGCCGTCGTCGTCACCGCCGCGCTGATCCCCGTCGTCCCCGCGGGCGTGCCCGTCCTCGCCGCCGCGGCGGTCGCGATCGTCGTGGGCGTGGTCGCGACGCCGAGCACGCCGGACGACCGGAAGGAGGCCGCATGACCACCACCGCGCTGTGGGTGGCCGTCCTCGCCGCCTCGCTGCTCAGCTTCGGGCTCAAGCTCGCCGGCCATCTCATCCCCGAGCACTGGCTCGCGACGGAGCGCGTGCAGCGCACGTCGACCCTCGTGACCGTGGCGCTGCTCGTCTCGCTCGTGGTCGTGCAGACCTTCGCGGACGGGCAGGCGCTCGTCGTCGACGCCCGGGTGCCCGCGCTCGCCGTCGCGGCGATCGCCCTCGCCCTGCGCGCCCCGTTCATCCTCGTGGTCGTGCTCGCGGCCGCCACCGCGGCGGGGCTGCGGGCCCTCGGCTGGGGCTAGGAGCCCGCCGCTCCCGGGCGGCGACTCGGCGTGATGCGGCGCGCGCTCACGCGCCACCCCGCCGGGGTGCGGACGAGGGAGTCGTCGTACGTGACGGCACCGACCGCGCCGGACGCCGTGACGCCGAGGCCCTTCGACATGGCCGTCGCCGTGCCGTCGGTCTCGCCGACCGCCACCACGACGTTGGTCACCAGGTGCGCGACCGGGTTGCCCTCCCCGAGCTCGTACGCCGCCTCCCGGACGGCCGCGATGCCCTCGAGGACGGGGCCCCCGAGAGCGGACGTGTCGTAGCGGACGGCCGGAACGAACAGCCGGCCGAGATCTTCGTCGCCGAGGCGGCCGGCGTCTACGAGATGGCCGTGCAGGGATAGCAGCTCATGGATGGCGAGGCGGTCCTCGGTCGTCAGTGACATGCGCGGATCCTCCCATCTCGCCCGCCACTAGGGTGGCCCGATGGCACTCTTCCGCGAGACGGCCGACGTCTCGGTCCGCCCGGCCGTCCCCGGCGACGAGGACGCGGTCACGCGCGTCCAGGTGTCGGCGTGGCGCGCGACGCACGAGGTGGCGCTGGGCGACGGCGTCGTCGACGCGCTCGACACCGACACCATGCGCGAGCGATGGGCGCGGGCGATCACCGCTCCCCCGGGCCCCGGCTTCGCCGTGCTCGTCGCCCTGGACGGGCCGGAGATCGTCGGCTTCGCGGCCGTGGGACCCGGCCAGCTCGTGGCGCTCGAGGTGGAGCCCCGGCACCAGCGCGGCGGCCACGGCTCGCGGCTGCTGTCCGCCGCGGTCGACCGGCTCCGCACCGACGGTGCCGAGCAGGTCGTCACTTGGGTGCTCGACGACGATTCCGCGCGCGAGCGGTTCCTCTCCTCGGCGGGGCTGGGCCCGGACGGCACGTCCCGCACCCTGGCCACCGGCGTGCGGGACGTGGTCGAGCGGCGCTGGTCGGCCGCCGTCTGACGCCGCCCCCGGTGTCCCCCCTGGCGCGCGGTCGCCCACAGTTGCCTACCAGACGGTAGGTTTCTTGCTAGGCTGCGGACGTTGCACCGTCGCCGACCCCTGGAGCGCCCCGTGACCCTCGACCAGACCCTGCCCGCCACCGCGGCGGACGGCACCCCCGAGCACCCCGCCCACCCGTTCGACGTCGAGCGCGTGCTCGCCGGGCTGACGCTCGAGGAGAAGGCCTCTCTGCTCTCCGGCGTCGACTTCTGGCACACGCAGCCGGTCGAGCGCGACGGCGAGACGCTGGTCCCGTCCGTGATGGTCACCGACGGCCCGCACGGCCTGCGCAAGCAGGACGAGAACGCGGACCACCTCGGCCTCGGCAACAGCGTGCCCGCCACCTGCTTCCCGACGGCAGCCGCGCTCGGGTCGAGCTGGGACGCCGACCTGCTGCACCGGGTCGGCGAGGCCCTCGGCCGGGAGACCCGGGCGAACGACGTCGCGGTCCTCCTCGGCCCGGGCGTGAACATCAAGCGGTCGCCGCTGTGCGGGCGCAACTTCGAGTACTTCTCCGAGGACCCGGTGGTGGCCGGCGAGCTCGCGACGGCTCTCGTCGAGGGCATCCAGTCGCTCGGCGTCGGCACGTCGCTCAAGCACTTCGCCGCCAACAACCAGGAGGCGGACCGGATGCGGGTGTCCGCCGACGTCGACGAGCGCACGCTGCGGGAGATCTACCTGCCCGCCTTCGAGCGCGTCGTCACCAGGGCGCAGCCCTGGACCGTCATGTGCGCCTACAACAAGGTGAACGACGTCTACGCCTCGCAGCACGACTGGCTGCTCACGACGGTGCTGCGCGACGAGTGGGGCTTCGAGGGCCTCGTCGTGTCCGACTGGGGCGCGGTGCGCGACCGCGTCGCCGGCGTCGCCGCCGGACTCGACCTGGAGATGCCGTCGTCCGGCGGGCGCACCGACGCCGAGGTCGTCGCCGCGGTGCGCGACGGCGAGCTCGACGAGGCCCTGGTCGACGCGGCCGCCCGCCGCGTCCTGCACCTCGTCGCCCGGTCGCTGCCGGCGGCCGAGGCGCCCGGGTCGTTCGACGTCGACGCCCACCACGCGCTCGCCCGCGAGGCCGCGGCCGCGGGCACCGTGCTGCTCAAGAACGCCCCGGTCGACGGCGCACCCCTCCTCCCCCTGGCGCCCGGCGCCCTCGCGGGCGTCGCCGTCGTCGGCGAGCTCGCCCGGACCCCGCGCTACCAGGGCGCCGGGTCCTCGCAGGTCAACCCGACCCGCCTCGACGACGCGCTGACCGCGCTGAGGGCGGCCGCCGGCGCCGACCTCCCGTTCGCCGCGGGGTACACGCTGGCCGAGGGTCCGGCCGACGACCGCTCGCCCGACGCCCTGGTCGCCGAGGCCGTCGAGGCGGCGCGCGGCGCGCGCACCGTGCTGGTGTTCCTCGGCCTTCCCGCCGCGTACGAGTCGGAGGGCTACGACCGCGACCACCTGGACCTGCCCGCCGACCAGGTCGCGCTGCTGCGCGCCGTCGCGGCGGCGAACCCGCGGGTCGTCGTCGCGCTCGCCGGCGGCTCCGCGATCTCGGTGGCCCCGTGGCAGGACGTCGCCCCCGCGCTGCTCACCGGCTGGCTGGGCGGCCAGGCCGGCGGCTCCGCCGTCGCCGACGTGCTCACGGGCGCCGTCGCGCCGTCGGGCCGGCTCACCGAGACCCTGCCGCTGCGCCTCGAGGACACCCCGGCCTTCGGGAACTTCCCCGGCGAGCTCGGCCACGTCCGCTACGGCGAAGGCGTGCTGGTGGGCTACCGCTGGTACGACGCCCGCCAGGTCGACGTCGCGTACCCGTTCGGGCACGGCCTGTCGTACACGACGTTCGCCTACGACGACGCGGCGGCGGAGGTCACCGGCTCCGGCGCCGACGCCCAGGTGCGCGTCGCCGTGCGCGTGACCAACACCGGCCCCGTCGCCGGGTCCGAGGTCGTCCAGGTGTACGTGGGCGACCCGCAGGCCCAGGTGCAGCGGCCCGAGCGCGAGCTCAAGGCGTTCGCCAAGGTGCACCTCGAGCCGGGCGAGTCGCGGGTCGTGACGTTCGGCCTCGACGCCCGCGACCTGTCGTACTGGCACCCCGTGCTGCGCCGCTGGGTGCTGGAGGGCGGCGAGTTCCGCGTCGCCGTGGGCGCGTCGTCCCGCGACCTGCGCGCCGAACTGGTGGTCGACGTCGTCGGAGAGGACGTCACCCTCCCGCTGCACGAGCTGTCGACGCTCGGCGAGGCGCTCGAGCACCCGGTGGCCGGACCCGTGGTGCGCGGCGCCCTGGACGGCACGCCGGTCGACCCGGGCCTGCTGGCCATGGCCACGGACATGCCGCTCGCGGTCATCGCCGACTTCGGCCTGGCAGGGTTCGACCGCGGCACCCTCGCCCAGCTCGTGGCGGCCGCGAACGCCTGACCGCCGCACGTCGTGGGGGGGGTTTTCGCCGCTGCCCCCCCGACGCCTTCCCTCGGGCAGCCGCCTCCCCCGCTCCGAAATGGCCCGGCCATCCTATCCGGATGGAAGCCCGGAG
>NZ_JBHJVM010000002.1:238242-314724 GCF_042264825.1 Isoptericola sp. NPDC056134 | reverse complement strand
CGCCGGCGCCTCCCCGGCGGCACGCGAACGGTCGAACCCCGCCACCTCCGTCGGCTGCCACACCGCAAACGTGCGTCGTCCGCCGTGCGACGCGCCCGCCGCGACCGCCACGCCCTCCCCCTTCGCCACCCCCCCCCCCCCCCCCCCGCCCACCCAGAACCCCCCCCCACACCATCAGGCCGGGTCGACGACGATCAGGTCGAGGTAGGCCCGCAGGTCCGCCGCCATGTCCACGCGCTGCGCGCGCGGACCGTCCAGCGAGTAGAGCCACTGGATCTGCAGCCCGTCCATGATCGCGACGATGGTGCGCGCCGCGACCTCGGGGTCCACGCCCGGGGCGAGCCGCCCCTCCGCCGCCAGGCGCTCCAGCTCGACCCGGCTGCGGCGCACGGTCGACGGGTACCGCTCGGAGAAGTACTCGTGGGCGGGATGGTCGGGCGACGTGGCCTCGGCCGCCAGCCCGGCGAAGACCTCGACGACCGGCCGCCGCAGCGCGTTGCGCTGCACCAGGCGCACCAGCGCGTCGAACATGCTCCGGCCCTGCTCGAGATCCCGGTCGAAGTCGGCGAAGTCGATCTCGTCGCGATGCTCCAGCACCGCCTCCAGCAGCGCCGCCTTGGTCGGGAAGTGGTGCAGCAGGCCCGGGTGCGAGATGCCCACCCGCGACGCGATCTCGCGCAGCGAGGCCCCGTGGTAGCCGACCTCTCCGAACATGCCGATCGCCGCCTGCAGGATCTCCTCGCGCTTGGCCCGGCCCTTGGCATACCCCCGGCGGGGCGCGGCCTCGTCCTCGATCGTCGTGTCGCTCACGTCGACCATTCTCCCCTCGATTCCCCCGCTCGTCCGACGGGTCGATCCGCCCCACCAGGACTCTTGGCACCAATACCTACCATGCGGTAGCCTCACTTTCCGACCAGGCGGTAGGCATTGGTCGAGCGCGGGTCCGACGGCGGGCCCGGCAGAGAATCAGGAGTCGTCCATGGCAGACGTTCAGGCCCCCGCACCGGCCGGCCAGTCCCCCGCGTCCCCGACCCACGTCCCGGAGGACGGCCGCGCCGCCGCCGGCACCGGGACGGTCGTCGCCTACGTCCTCGCGTTCTTCGCGCTGTACATCGCGGTGCTCACCCCCGTGGTCAGCACGCTGGCGCTCAAGGTCGACGCCCTGTCCACGCCCGAGACCCGCGCCACCAACCTCGCGCTCGTCACCGGCGTCGGGGCCTTCTTCGCCTTCGTCGCCAACCCCGTCGCCGGCGCCCTGTCCGACCGCACGACGTCGCGGCTCGGCATGCGGCGGCCCTGGCTGCTGTGGGGCGTGCTGCTCGGCGCCGTCGGCCTCCTGCTCATCGCGTTCGCGCCGGCGATCTGGATGGTCGTGATCGGGTGGGCCGTCACGCAGGCCGCGATGAACGGCACCCAGGCCGCGCTCCAGGCGCTGCTGCCCGACCAGGTCGCCGAGACCCAGCGCGCCCGCGTCTCCAGCCTGCTCGGCATGGCCCAGCAGCTCGCCCCTCTGGTCGGCATCGCGCTCGCCTTCGGGTTCACCGCCGCCGGGGCGAACGAGATCTGGATCTTCCTCGTCCCCACGTTCCTGGCCGTCGTCGGCGTGCTCGCCCTCGTGGCCGTCCTCAAGGACCGCCACCTCGACCGGGCCGACGTCGCCCCGTTCCGCCTCGGCGCGTTCCTCAAGGGCTTCTGGGTCTCCCCGCGACGGCACCCCGACTTCGCGTGGACCTTCCTCGGCCGCTTCCTCATGCTGTTCGGCTTCGCGCTCTACAACACCTACCAGCTGTACTTCCTCATCGACCGGTTCGGCTTCGACAACGCCACGGCGCTGAGCTGGCAGCTGCGGCTCATGGTCGTGCAGGCCGTCGTCATGGTGGTGGCGTCCCTCGTGGGCGGCGTGCTGTCCGACCGCACGGGCCGCCGCAAGGTCTTCGTCGTCGTCGCCACCCTGCTGGCCGGCGCCGGCCTCCTCACGTTCGCGCTCGTGCAGGGCCCGAGCATGCTCTACCTGGGGGCGTCCCTGTTCGGCGCCGGCCTCGGCGCCTACTTCGCCGTCGACCTCGCGCTCGTCACCGACGTGCTGCCGAACGCCGAGACCGAGGCCGCGAAGAACATGGGCGTCTTCAACATCGCCAACGCGCTGCCGCAGTCCGTGGCCCCGGCTCTCGCCCCCGCGTTCCTCGCCATCGGCGCCGGCGGCAGCAACTACACCGCCCTGTTCGCCATCTCCGCGGTCATCGTCGCCCTCGGCGCCGTGGCCACCCTGTTCATCCGAGGAGCCCGCTGATGACCGCACCGACCGGCACCGCCGACGCACCCGTCCCCGCCCACGCCCCGTACCGCGACGCGTCGCGCCCCGTCGCCGAGCGCGTGGCCGACCTGCTCGCCCGCATGACGCTCGAGGAGAAGGCCGGCCAGCTCTTCCAGACCATGATCGAGGTGGGCGAGGGCGGCGCGCTGTCCGAGGGCCCGTCCGCGATGGGCGTGCCCGCCACCACCGACATGGTGGTGAAGCGCCAGATGACGCACTTCAACGTGCTCATGGCGCCGCCCACGGCCCGCGAGTTCGCGCTCTGGCACAACCGGCTCCAGGAGCTCGCGGCGTCCACCCGCCTCGGCATCCCCGTGACGGTGTCCACCGACCCGCGGCACGCGTTCACCGACAACCCCGGCACCGCGCTGCTGTCCGGGCCGTTCTCCCAGTGGCCGGAGACGCTCGGCCTCGCCGCCACCCGCGACGAGCGCCTGGTCGAGGAGCACGCCGACGCCGCGCGCCGCGAGTACCTGGCCGTCGGCATCCGCACGGCCCTGCACCCGCAGGTCGACCTCGCCACCGAGCCCCGCTGGTCCCGCGCGAACGGCACGTTCGGCGAGGACGCCGAGCTCACCGGCCGGATGGGCAGCGCGTACGTGCGCGGCTTCCAGGCCACCGGCGACGTCGCCCGCGCAGCCGGCCTGCCCGGCACGTTCGGCGCGCGCTCCGTCTCGACCATGACCAAGCACTTCCCCGGCGGCGGGCCGCAGCAGGACGGCGAGGACCCGCACTTCGCCTACGGCCGCGAGCAGGTGTACCCCGGCGGGCGCTTCGCCGAGCACCTGGAGCCGTTCACGGCGCTGCTGGCCGCGGGGACGCGGCAGATGATGCCGTACTACGGCATGCCGGTGGGCCTCGAGGCGGACCTCGGCGACGGGCCCGAGGCCGTCGAGCAGGTCGGGTTCGGCTTCAACCGGCAGATCCTCACGCGCCTGCTGCGCGACGAGCTCGGCTTCGACGGCGTCGTGTGCACCGACTGGGGCCTGGTGTCCGACGCCGAGATCCTCGGCCAGACGTTCCCGGCCCGCGCCTGGGGCGTCGAGCACCTCGCTCCGGTCGACCGGCTGGAGAGGATCCTCGCGGCCGGCGCCGACCAGCTCGGCGGCGAGGCGTGCCCCGAGCTCGTCGTGGAGCTGGTCCGCGCGGGTCGGGTCACCGAGGCACGGGTCGACGAGTCCGTCGCCCGCCTGCTGCGGGAGAAGTTCGAGCTGGGCCTGTTCGACGGCGCCCGCTACGTCGACGCCGACGCCGCGGCGTCCGTCGTCGGTCACCCGGACCTCGTGGCCGCGGGGCGGCGCGCCCAGTCGCGGTCCGTGACCCCGCTGGCGTCCGCGGCCGACGGCGCGGCCCGCCTCCCGCTGGCCCGCGGCCTCCGCGTGTTCGTGGAGGGTGCCGCCGACGTCGTCGACGGGCTCGAGGGCGCGACCCTGGTCGCCTCCCCCGCCGAGGCCGACGTCGCGCTGGTGCGCCTCAAGGCGCCGTACGACGACCGCGGGCCCGGCTTCGAGGGCTTCTTCCACGCCGGCTCGCTCGACTTCCCCTCGGAGGTCGTCGCGCACGTGGCCGAGATCGCCGCGCAGGTGCCGACCGTCGTCGACGTCTACCTCGACCGGCCCGCGATCCTCGCCCCCGTGCTCGAGGCGCTGGGCGACCGCGGGTCGCTGGTCGCGAACTTCGGGGCCTCCACCCCGGCGCTGCTCGACGCCCTCACCGGTGTCGTCCCCGCCGAGGGCCGCCTCCCGTTCGACCTGCCCCGGTCGACGGCCGCCGTGGAGGCGTCCCGCGAGGACGTGGCGTTCGACACCGCCGACCCGCTGTTCCGGTTCGGCCACGGCCTGGCGCTCTGACCGGTGGTGGGCGCCCGCCGCGCCCGGCGACCGCCGATGGGAGGATGAGGCGGTGACGTCCTCCTCCCCGGCCCCCGCCCGCACCGTCCGGGACGCCGCGGCAGGGATCGCCGTCCTCGGCGTCGCCAACTTCGTCGCCATCACCACCGAGGTGCTGCCGGTGGGCCTGCTGCCGCAGGTCGCGCGCGGCGTCGGCGTGAGCGAGTCGACGGCAGGCCTGCTGGTCACGGTCTACGCGTTCGTGGTCGCCGCCTGCGCGGTGCCGCTGACGATCGCCACCCGGTCGCTCGCCCGCAAGCCTCTGCTGCTCGCGACGCTCGCCACGTACGCGGCGAGCAACCTGCTGGTGGCCGTCGCGCCGTCGTTCGCCGTGGTCGCGGGCGCGCGCGTGCTCGGCGGGCTGGGGCACGCGGTGTTCTTCTCCGTGTCGATCGCGTACGCCGCGCGCCTCGTCAGCCCCCTGTACACCGGCCGTGCCCTCACCCTCGTGACCGCCGGCGGCACCCTCGGCTTCGTGCTCGGCGTGCCGCTGTCGACGTCGCTCGGGGCCGCGGTGGGCTGGCGCTGGTCGTTCGGCGTGCTCGCCGCCGTCTGCACGGTGACCGCCCTGCTGGTGGCGCGCCTGCTGCCGTCGGTCGCCGTCGAGCCCTCCGCTCCGCGCGACGCCGCGGCCGCCCGCCGCGGGCGCGCCCGCCTCGGACTCGTGGTCGGCACGAACACCGTGCTCTTCGGCGGCCAGTACACCGTGTACACGTACATCTCCGTGCTGCTGCTGGCCGCCGGGCTGTCGGAGGCCGCCGTCGGGCCGGTGCTGCTGGTGTTCGGCGCGCTCGGGCTGGTCGGGCTCTGGGCCGCGGCCCGCTACCTCGACCACAGCCCTCGCGCCCTGACGATCGCGTCCATGGCCGCGATCGCCGTGGCCCTCGTCGCCGTCGCGCTCGCGCTGCCGGGCGCCGTCGGCGTACTGGTCGCGGCGGGCGTCTGGCTCGCCGCGTTCGGCGCCATCCCCGCCACGTTCCAGGCCGCGGCGCTGCGCACCCAGGGCGCCACGCCCGACATCGCCGGGGCGTTCGTCAACGCGACCTCGAACTTCGGCATCGGGCTCGGCGCGGCCGTGGGCGCGGTGGTGGTCGCCGGTCCCGGGCCGCGCGCCCTGGCGCTGACCGGGGCCGCGATCGTCGCCGTCGCGCTCGTGGCGGTGCTCGTCGCCCGCCAGGCGTTCCCGCGTCACGCGACGTCGTAGGCGTCGGCAGGCCCGGGCGAGGCGTTCCGACGATCCGTTCCCGGGTCGTCACGACGCCGTGACGCGCCCGTAGCACCCGGGTGCGAGCGTGTCCCCATGAACCTGTCGGGGTCCCTGCCGGGAGCGCGGCGCGGCGGCAGCGCCGCGCCCCTCGTGACCGACTACTTCGCGGCGCCCACCGATGCCGTCGCGGCGACAGTGGTGCACCAGGAGGCGGGACCGTCGGTCCTGGCGCGAGGCTCGGGCCGGCCGCTCTTCGACACCGTGCGGCTGCCGGCGATGGAGCCGTTCGTGATGCTGGGACGCGTCGCGGAGGCGCTGTGCGCGCGGCCGTACGCGGAGGTCACGGCCCATCCGCGGCACGGCGTCCTCGTGGACGGCGCGGACGAGGGCCCCTGGGTGGTGGCCGTCTCGGACCAGCTCGCGGAGGCGCTGGCCGCCGCGGCCCCGGACCGGCTGCTCGACGTCGCACGCTCGTGGGCCACGGCGAGCGGCGGGAGCCTGCCCGCCGCCGACCGGCTCGCGCCCGCCCTGGTCGCGCTGGGCGGGCTCGCCGACCGCGCACGCCAGGTGCGCCACGGGCTGTACTGCTGGGCGCAGCTCACGCCGTGGGGCCCGCCGGCCGTCGGGACCCCGGCCGGCGGCCCGGTCAGGACGTCGCGCCCGGCCTGAACATCGACGACGCCTTGCGCAGCGTCTCGCGGGCCCGACGGCGGTCGCCCGCGGCGTCGTAGGCGAACGCCAGGTGATACCAGACCTTCCAGTCGTCCGGGTCCTGCTCCGCCGCGGCCCGGCGCTCCTCGAAGGCGGCGTCCGCGGCCGCGCGGTCCACCCGTCCACCGGGCGAGCGCGGCAGGTCGTCCACCGGCAGCTCGCCCGCGGCCGCGAGCACGTCGGCCATGTGCTGCACCCGCGTCGCGAGGCGGTACTCGCGCGCGATGAGCACGATGACGAGCAGCGGGATGACCAGCACGGCCAGGCCGATCGCGATCAGCACCGGCTCGCCGGTGCCGATCATCGACACGCCGCGCCCGGCGATCTGCCAGACGTACAACGCGAGCAGCGCGGTGACGGCGACCGCCCCCGCGAGCCCCCGCGGCAGCCGCCGGCGCGGCGCGTCGCTCACGACAGGTCCAGCACGTTCTCGAGGCCCACGGTCAGCTCGGGCCGCGAGACGACCTCGCGCACCGCCAGCAGCACGCCGGGCATGAACGACACCCGGTCGAACGAGTCCTGCCGGATCACGAGCTGCTCGCCGACGTTCCCGAACAGGATCTCCTCGTGCGCCACGAGGCCCCGCAGCCGGACGGCGTGGACGCGCACCCCCTCGACGTCGGCGCCGCGCGCCTCGACGCCCGTCTCGGTGGCGTCCGGCATCGCGGCCAGGCCGGCCTCGGACCGCGCGCGGGCGATCGCCGCGGCGGTGTGCCGCGCCGTGCCCGACGGGGCGTCGACCTTGTCGGGGTGGTGCAGCTCGACCACCTCGGCGGACTCGAAGTACCGCGCCGCCTTGGCCGCGAACGTCATCGCCAGCACGGCCGACAGGCCGAAGTTCGGCGCGATGAGCACGCCCAGCCCGTCCTGTCCGGCCCGCGCGGCGTTGACGCGCTCCAGGTGCTCCGTGACCCGGCCGCGCGAGGCGTCGTCCCACCCGGTCGTCCCGACGACGGCGTGCGCACCGGCGTCGAGCACCGCGTGCACGTTCGCCTCCGTGGCGGCCGGCACCGTGAAGTCGATCGCCACGTCGGCGCCGGCCAGGGCGTCGGCGTCGACCGCGTCGCCGGCGTCGAGGCGCGCGACCAGCTCGAGGTCCGCCGCTTCCTCGACCGCCCGGCACACGGTGGCGCCCATCCGCCCGGCCGCTCCGAGCACGGCCACCTTGATGCTCTTGGTCATGGGGGAGTCTCCGATCTCGTTCTTCATGTCGTCGGGACCGGTCTCAGTCGCCGAACGGACCGACGCGCACGACGGACCGCGGCCGCGCGGCCAGGTCGGCGGCGAGCTCGCGGACGTCGTCGACGGTCACGGCACGGACCCGCTCGAGGGACTCCTCCAGGGTCAGCAGCTCGCCGTACACCAGCTCGGCCTTGCCCAGCCGGCTCATGCGCGACCCGGAGTCCTCCAGGCCGAGCACGAGGCCGCCCGAGAGCTGCCCGATGCTGCGCTCCAGCTCGGCGTCCGTGATGGGCTCGGTCGCCATCCGCTCCAGCTCGGCGACGAGCAGCTCGGTGACCTGGTCGACCTTCGCGGGCGAGCAGCCGGCGTACAGGCCGAACGTGCCGAGCCCGCCGTGACCGGAGGCGAACGAGTACGTGGTGTACGCCAGGCCGCGGCGCTCGCGCACCTCCTGGAAGAGGCGCGACGACATGCCGCCGCCCAGGACGGCGTTGAGCACGGACAGCGTGAAGCGGCGGTCGTCGGTGGCTGCGAGGCCCGTGGACCCCACGATGACGTTCGCCTGCTCCACCTGGCGCCGCACGGTGAGCTCGACGCCCTCCGTCGGGACGCCGACGGGGTCGGCGGCGGTCGGCCGTCGGTCGCGCGGGGCCGCCCCGGCGGCCAGGTCCCAGCCGCCGGTGGTCAGCGCGTCCGTCACCTGCCCGACGAGGGCGTCGTGGTCGACGCCGCCCGCGGCGGAGACCACCAGGGTCTCGGGCCGGTAGTGCCAGCGGTAGTGCTCCCAGACGGCGTCGCGCGGCACGGCCCGGATCGTGTCCGGGGTGCCACCGATCGGCCGGCCGAGCGGGTGCGTGCCGAGCACGGCGGCGGAGAACTCCTCGTGCACGACGTCGCCCGGGTCGTCGTCGTTCATCGCGAGCTCTTCGAGGATCACGCCGCGCTCGGTCTCGAGCTCGCCCTCGTCGAGGCGCGCCGAGGTGACCATGTCGGCGATGACGTCGACCGCCATCGGCAGGTCGGCGTCGAGCACGCGGGCGTAGTAGCAGGTGTGCTCCTTGCCCGTGGCCGCGTTGGCCTCGCCGCCGACGGCGTCGAAGGCCTCGGCGATGTCCATCGCCGAGCGGCGGGGCGTGCCCTTGAACAGCAGGTGCTCGAGGAAGTGCGTGGAGCCGAAGTGGCCGTCGGTCTCGTCGCGGGAGCCGACGCCGACCCAGGCGCCCACCGTGGCCGAGCGCAGGCCCGGCATCGACTCGGTGAGCACACGAACACCGCCGGGCAGGACGGTGCGACGGATCGTCGCACCGTCCTGCCCGGCGGTCAGGTCGGCACCGGGCTCGCCCGCGGGGACGAGCGGAAGGTGCCAGGACATCAGAGCGTCAGGCCTCCGCGGGGGCGTCGGCGGCGGGCTCGTCGGCCTTCTCGTCCTCGGTCACCGCGACGAGCGAGAGCTTGCCGCGCGGGTCGATCTCGCCGATCTCGACCTGGACCTTCTGGCCCACGGACAGCACGTCGTCGACGTTCTCGACGCGCTTGCCGCCCACGAGCTTGCGGATCTGGCTGATGTGCAGCAGACCGTCCTTGCCCGGCGAGAGGGAGATGAACGCGCCGAACGACGTCGTCTTGACGACGGTGCCGACGAAGCGCTCGCCCACCTCGGGGACGTGCGGGTTGGCGATCGCGTTGATCGCCGCGCGGGCGGCCTCGGCCGAGGGGCCGTCGGTGGCGCCGATGTAGACGGTGCCGTCGTCCTCGATGGAGATGTCCGCGCCCGTCTCCTCCTGGATCTGGTTGATCATCTTGCCCTTGGGCCCGATGACCTCGCCGATCTTGTCGACCGGCACCTTCACGGAGATGACGCGCGGGGCGTTCGGGGACATCTCGTCGGGCACGTCGATCGCCTCGGCGAGCACCTCGAGGATGGTCAGGCGCGCGTCGCGGGCCTGGGTCAGCGCGCCGGCCAGGACCGACGCCGGGATGCCGTCGAGCTTGGTGTCGAGCTGGATGGCCGTGACGAACTCGCTGGTGCCGGCGACCTTGAAGTCCATGTCGCCGAACGCGTCCTCCGCGCCCAGGATGTCGGTCAGGGCCGCGTAGCGGGTCTCACCGTCGACCGTGTCGGAGATGAGGCCCATGGCGATGCCCGCGACCGGCGCCTTCAGCGGCACACCCGCGTTGAGCAGCGACAGCGTCGAGGCGCAGACGGAGCCCATCGAGGTGGAGCCGTTCGACCCCAGCGCCTCGGACACCTGGCGGATCGCGTAGGGGAACTCCTCGCGCGACGGCAGCACGGGCACGAGGGCACGCTCGGCCAGCGCGCCGTGGCCGATCTCGCGGCGCTTGGGGCTGCCGACGCGGCCCGTCTCACCGGTGGAGAACGGCGGGAAGTTGTAGTTGTGCATGTAGCGCTTGCGCGTGACCGGCCCGAGCGAGTCGATCTGCTGCTCCATGCGCAGCATGTTCAGCGTGGTGACGCCCAGGATCTGGGTCTCGCCGCGCTCGAACAGGGCGGAGCCGTGCACGCGCGGGATGACCTCGACCTCGGCCGACAGGGTGCGGATGTCCGCGAGCCCACGACCGTCGATGCGCACACCGTCGGTGAGGACGCGCTGGCGGATGAGCTTCTTCTGCAGGGCGCGGTACGCGGCCGACAGCTCCTTCTCGCGGCCCTCGAAGCGCTCGCCGAGCGCGCCGAGCAGGCCCTCCTTGAGCTCGTCCAGACGGTTCTCGCGGTCCTGCTTGTCCGCGATCGCGAGCGCGTCGCGCAGCGTCGTGGAGACCTCGTCCTCGACGGCGGCGAACGCGTCGTCCTGGTAGTCGAGGAAGACCGGGTAGTCCTTGACCTCCTTGGCCGCCTGGGCGGCGAGCGAGGCCTGCGCCTCGCAGAGGGCCTTGAGGAACGGCTTCGACGCCTCGATGCCCTGGGCGACGACCTCCTCGGTCGGCGCGGCGACGCCCTCGGTCTTGATGAGCTTCCAGGCGTCGTCGGTCGCCTCGGCCTCGATCATCGCGATGGCGACGTCGTCGCCCACGATGCGGCCGGCCACGACCATGTTGAAGACGGCGCGCTCGAGGTCCGAGTACTTCGGGAACGCGACCCACTGGCCGTCGATCAGCGCGACGCGCACGCCCGCGACCGGGCCGGAGAACGGCAGGCCGGAGATCTGCGTGGACGCCGACGCGGCGTTGATCGCCAGGACGTCGTAGGCGTCGTCGGGGTGGATGGCCAGGACGTCGATGACGACCTGGACCTCGTTGCGCAGGCCCTTGACGAACAGCGGGCGCAGCGGGCGGTCGATGAGGCGGCAGGCCAGGATCGCCTCCGTCGAGGGGCGGCCCTCGCGGCGGAAGAACGAGCCGGGGATCTTGCCGGCGGCGTACTGCCGCTCCTCGACGTCCACCGTCAGCGGGAAGAAGTCGAACTGGTCCTTGGGGTGCTTGCCGGCCGTCGTGGCCGACAGCAGCATCGTCTCGCCGTCCAGGTACGCGGCGACGGAGCCGGCGGCCTGGCGGGCGAGGCGGCCCGTCTCGAAGCGGACGGTGCGGGTGCCGAAGCGGCCGTTGTCGATGACGGCCTCGGCGAACTGGATCTCGGGACCCTCCACGGGTGCCCTCCTTGATCTCGAGGGCGCCGCCGCGGCTCGGCGGTCTTCGATCGAGGCCCACGGAGCCGGGCCCGGCCGCGGGGCCGGACGGTTCGGGGGGCCACTACCGAGGACCGGACGAGGATCCGGCGGCGCGATGGTGGTTATGACAGGGACATCACACCAGACCAGCCCGGCCCCCGCGAGGGTGACCGGGCTGGCAGGCGGAGTCAGCGGCGCAGACCGAGGCGCTGGATCAGCGCGCGGTAACGCTCGATGTCGATCTTCTGCAGGTAGGCCTGCAGGCGGCGGCGCTGGCCGACGAGGAGCAGCAGGCCACGACGCGAGTGGTGGTCGTGCTTGTGCTCCTTGAGGTGCTCGTTCAGGTCGTTGATGCGCTGCGTGAGGAGCGCGATCTGCACCTCGGGCGAGCCGGTGTCGCCCTCGTGAGTGGCGTACTCGGTGATGATGGACTGCTTGGTGGCAGCGTCGAGCGGCATGGCTCTCCTTCGGTGTCGTTGCGCGGTGCTCCGGGACTCGTTCACCGGGGCGCTCTGGATCCGCGGCCGTTCGTACGGCCCCACCATGCTACCAGCGCGCCGCCCGCCGGATCCCGGCGGGTGGCGCGACGTGTGCCACGACACAACGACGAGCGGCTCAGTCCCCGTCGTGCCCCGCCGGGAGCCCGCCGACCTGGCGGAACGTCGTGCCGTCGTCGAGGGCCAGGACGCCGGCGAAGCGGAGCAGGTCGCCGATCGTCGTGATCATCTTCCCGCCGTCGATCCGCACCCCCTGCGCCGGGGTCCAGCCCACGGAGAGGTACGAGGCGTCGTCGGCCCGGAGCAGGTAGACGAAGGTCTCGCACAGGATCCGGCTGCCGACGTCCCCGAGGAAGTTGCCGTTCCCCTGGATCTCCGCCTCCTTGAGCACGTAGTACCACAGCGGCGTCCCGTCCAGCGCCGACAGGGCGTCCTTGACGTCCTGGGACGCACCCCGGGTGAGCTGCTCGGGGGTCAGGGCCGGCACGTGCAGCGCCTCCGCCACCGCCTCGCCGGTGGGCAGGGACAGCCAGTACCCGCGCAGCAGGTTCCGCTGCGCGAGCTGCTTGAGCAGGGCGCTGACCCCCGGGGCCAGGCCCGGGTCGTTGCCCTCCTTGAGCATCGTCGCCAGGCCGTTGGCGAGGAACGGGTCGATCTTCGCCGCCGAGCGCCGGCGGTCCGGGTCGCCCTTGTCGACGAACCGGGCCCAGTCGATCGGCCAGTTCGACGGGAGCACCTCGCCGGGAGGCGCGCCCGTGGGCACGAGGCCTCCGCCGCCGGTGAACTCGAACAGCTGCACCAGGCTCCCGAACGCGGCCCGCGGCGGTGCGGCCGGCGGGGCGACCTTCCCGAAGTTGAGGTTGTAGTCGTAGCCGCCCCGCACCATCGAGTGCCCGAAACGGAAGGCCGCGACCGCGAACTCGAGCGGCATCGCGATCTTGCGGCGGGGCCGGAACAGCAGGGAGGGCTCCACGAGCACCTCGTCGAGCACCCCCGGCTTGGTCAGCGTGCGCAGGTAGTCGTGCACGACCAGCCACTGGTAGTGGTGCTGCGTGAGCTGCTGGGCGCGGTCGAAGACCGCCCGCTCGTCCACCGTGAGCCACGGCTCGGTGCGGCGGACCCACTCGACGACGGCGTTGTGGAACCGGATGAACCCGAGGTGGAGCTGGGCCACGACGAGGTTCTCGTCGTTGCGCCCGTCCGGGATCTTCGCGGACCCGGGGGCCGGTCGGTCGCCCTCGGGGACGTCGAGCCCCGCGATCTCCTCGGACGAGAACCGCGGCAGGTCGCGCTGCGGGTCGTCGCCCGGGGGGACCAGCTCGAACCCCGGGATCGGGGTCGTCGCCACGCGGCCGAGCGCGAGCTTGGTCGGGTCGGTCGTGGCGTACGCGGCCTCGCTCCGGGTTGTCCTCCGACCGGGCTCGCCCGGGAACCGCGGTCCGCTGCCGTACAGGCTGTCGAGGTTGAGGAACGGGTGCCGGCCGTTGTGCAGGCTGCGGACCACGACCTCGGGCGGGAACGCCGTGAACGGGTCGGACACGATGTCGCCCAGCACCAGGTCGCCGGGTCGCGGCCGCTCCCCCGCCCCTGGCGGGCCGTCGGGCCCGTTGGTGTTGAGGGTGATGTCGTGGTCGATGAACTGACCCCAGTAGGTGTAGATCGCGGGGACCGTGGAGTCCAGGGCCGGGTTCGGCGGACCTGCCGGCTCGATCATCCCCGCGCCGAGCTTCTTCAGCGCCGCGACGACCGCGTCCACGGTCGGTCCACCGATCGGCCCCTCGGGCGGGTCGTCGCCGTCGCCGACCGGCAGGTGAGCGGCGGGGAAGCGCCCGCGCAGGCCGCGGAAGAGGTAGTCGAACGACGTCGTCGCCTCGAAGCGGTCCTCGACGATGTCGCGCAGGACGGCGAGCTCCGTCTCGTGCAGCAGGGGTGCGGGCGACGACCCCGGGTCGGGATCGGGTCGCGGACGGGGTCGAGGGCGCGGGCGGACCTGGCCGCCGTGGCGCACGCTGCGCACCGTCCGGCCGACCGGGTCCGAGTGGAGGTCGTGCCCGGGCTCGGGCGCTTCCTGCTCGATGGCTTGCTGAGCCGCCATGGCTCTGCCCCTCTCGGGAGAAGCGGGCGCCGGGCGCCGCCCGACGCGGGGCGAGTCCCGGGCCGCCGCCCCTCAGGGAGGGAGACGGCCCGGGACAGCGCGCTGCGACGCGGCCACCGCAGTGGATCAGGGAGTGCGATGGCACGCCGCGACGGGTCCGCGGTACCACCGCGGCCCACGGACCGGGCACGCCCGCTCCGTCACGCCAGGAGAGAGGGCCGCCGACCGCGCCCGTGACCGGTCACGCGCGCTTTCACCCGCTCCCGCGTCGCGGGAGGCGTCAGCGCAGGATCGCAGCGCGGGATCTCAGCGCAGGATGTCGCGTGCCCGCGCGACGTCGGCGTGCATCTGCTCGATGAGCGGCTCGACGCCGTCGAACCGCAGCGTGGGACGGAGCCGCTCCACGAGCTCCAGCACGACCGTCTCCCCGTACAGGTCCAGGTCGTCGCGGCCGAGCACGTAGGCCTCGACGCGACGCTCCACGCCGTCGAACGTCGGGTTGGTGCCCACGGAGATGGCCGCGGGCAGGTCGGCGTCGGGGTTGCCCGGGTCCTCCTGCGCGAGCTGCGGCCGCAGCAGCCGGCCCGCGTACACGCCGTCGGCGGGGACCATGCCCTCGGCGTGCCCGAGGTTCGCCGTCGGGAAGCCGAGCTCGCGCCCGCGCGCGTCCCCGTGCACCACGGTGCCGCGCACGCGGTGGGGCCGGCCGAGCACCTCGGCCGCCTGGGCCACGTCACCCTCCGCCAGCAGCGCCCGCGCGGCCGACGACGACCAGCGCTCGCGCGCCCCGGCGCTGCCGGGCGCGCACTCGCCGACGTCGTCCACGGCCACGACCTCGAAGCCGTGGGTGCCGCCGAGCTCCACCATCGTGGCCAGCGTGCCGGCGTTGCCCTTGCCGAAGCGGACGTCGTGCCCGACGACGACGGAGCGCGCGCCTAGGCCGTCCACCAGGTAGCGGGTGACGAACTCCTCCGGCGTCTGCGCGGCGAGATCGAGCGTGTACGGCACGACCAGCACGGCGTCGAGGCCCGCACGGGCCAGGAGGTCGAGCCGGTCGCGCAGCCCCGTCAGCAGCTCGGGCGCCGTCTCCGGACGGTGCACCTGGGCCGGGTGCGGGTCGAAGGTGAGAGCCACCGCGAGGCGGTCGTCGGCGCGGGCCAGGTCCACGAGGCGCCCCAGCACGGCCTGGTGGCCGCGGTGGACGCCGTCGAAGTTGCCGATCGTGACGACCGACGGGCCGAAGCCGCCGGGGACCTGGTCCAGGTCCGTGAACACCTGCACGCGTCGCGCTCCGTCTCGTCGAGGTCGGCTGCCGGCGCCCCCTGCGGGCACCGACCGTCAAGAATAGACCGACGATCCCGCACCGGACGGACGCGCGCCCCGCTCATCGCGGCAGCACCGCCGCGGCGGCGGCGAGGTACCGCTCGGGGTCGAAGTCGTCGAGCATCGCCCGCTGCATGAGGAACCCCTGGCCCAGGCCCAGCATCACGGGCAGCAGGAGCTCGGCCGCGGCGTCCGGGCCGTCGGGGGCGAGGTCGGGCCGCGTGGCGTACCAGGTGCGCAGCGCGCCGCGGAGGACGCCCTTGAGCGTCGACACGACCTCCTGGACGACGTCGTGGATCACCTCGTCGACGGTGGACTCCGCCCAGAGCTGCACGAGGAGGCGGCCGTCCTCGAGGTCCCGGCTCATGCCGCCCGTGAGGATGGTCAGCACCGTCAGCGGCGGGGGCGGCCCCCCGGTGCCCGAGGCGTCCTCGATCTCCGCCCCGCGCCGGGAGAGCACCTCCTCGGCGACGGCGGCGAAGAGGGCCTGCTTGCCGTCGTAGTGGCCGTAGATCGCCCCCGCGGACAGCCCCGACTCCGCGACGACGTCGGAGATGGAGGTGCGCTGGTATCCCTTGGCCGTGAACGCGCGGAGCGCCGCCGCCCGGATCTGCGCGCGTCGCGCCTCGCGGTGCGCGTCGGTCACACGTGGCATCGGACCCCTTCCCGAGGGCGGTGGCGGACGGTTGACAAGTCTAGGGACCGGCGCGCACTCTTGCGATAAAGAACGAACATTCGTTTTTTGAGATTCGCACCTCCGGGAGCCCCCCATGTCGTCCACCTCGGACACCACCGCACCACCCGTCGAGCGCCCTGCGCCGCACACGCCGTGGGGCCGCGTCGTCGGCCTCGGCGTCGCGGTCGCCGCCGTCGTCGGCGTGCTCGTGCTCGCCTTCTCCTGGCCCGCCGTCACGGCCGAGCCGAAGGACCTCCCCGTGGCCGTCGCCGGCCCGCCGCAGGCCGTCGCCGGCGTGGGGGCCGCCCTCGTCGAGGCGCAGCCCGGCGCCGTCGACCTCCTCCCGGTCGCGGACCGCGACGCGGCCGTCGCCGCGATCCAGGAGCGCGACGCCTACGGCGCGATCGTGCTCGGCGAGGCGCCCGAGGTGCTCACGGCCTCGGCGGCCGGCAGCGTCACGAACCAGCTCCTCACCGGGCTCGCGCCCCGGCTGCAGGCGGGTCTCGCGCAGCAGGCGGCCGCCGCCGGAGGTGACCCGGCCGCCGCCCCGTCCGTCACCGTGACCGACGTCGTCCCCCTGTCCCCGGACGACCCGCGCGGGACCGGCCTGACCGCGGCGATGTTCCCCCTGCTGCTGGGCGGGATGCTCGGCGGCATCGCGATCTCCGTGCTGGTGGTGGGCGCCCTGCGCCGGGTGCTCGCCGTCGCCGTGTACGCGGCGGTGGGCGGGGGCGTCCTCGTGGCCGTGCTGCAGTCGTGGTTCGGGGTGCTGCAGGGCGACTGGTGGACGAACGCGGGGGCCGCGGCCCTCGCGCTCGCGGCCGTGGCCGCGCCGATCACCGGGTTCGTGGCGCTGCTCGGGCGGGCCGGGATCGCGGTCGGCACGGTGACGATGATGCTCGTCGCCAACCCGATCTCCGGCGCCACCATGCCGCCGGAGTTCCTCCCGTGGCACTGGGGCGAGATCGGCCAGTGGTTCCCGCCGGGTGCGGGCGCCACCCTGCTGCGCGACCTGTCGTACTTCCCGTCGGCGGACGCCGCGCCCGCCTGGCTCGCCCTCGGCCTCTGGGCCGCGGCGGGGGTGCTCCTGTCGCTGGTGGGCCACCTGCGCACCGCCGGCGGCGTCGAGCCCGACGCCGAGGCCGCGCGCGACGAGGCGCTGGAGCGCGCCGCGCGCCATGGCGAGCCGGCGCTCCACGCCTGACGGACGCCCCCGACCGCGCCGGTCGCGGGGTGCGCTTCAGCCGCCGGCCGGGGCGAGGACGAGGACGGGCTTCGCCAGCGCCTCGCCGCGGCGACGGGTGTCCTCCAGCAGCGCGACGAGCAAGCCGTCCGGGCCGATCGCGGCGACCGTGCCGCGCTCTCCGCTCGCGGGCACCCACTGGCCGTAGCCGAGGGCGCGAGCCTCGTCGGCCGTCAGCTCCCTGACCGGGAACGTCGCGCGGGCGGCCTCCGCGAGCGGCAGCGTCGCGAGCACGCCGTCGGCGTCCGCCTGGGCCTCGAGCTCCTCGAGCGTGCGTGCCGCGGCGAGCTCGTAGCCGCCCACCCTCGTGCGGCGCAGCGCCGTGAGGTGGCCGCCCGTCCCGAGCGCGGCGCCCAGGTCGCGGGCCAGCGCGCGGACGTACGTCCCCGAGGACACGACCACGGTCACGTCGACGTCGAGCACGGCCACGCCGTCGTCCGTCGTCGCGGGGCGTGTGCCGAGCACGTCGAAGCGGCTCACGGTGACCGGGCGGGCCTCGAGGACCACGTCCTCCCCCGCCCGGGCGCGCGCGTAGGCACGCTTGCCGTCCACCTTGATCGCGCTCACCGTCGTGGGCACCTGCCGGATGTCCCCCGTCAGGACGGCCACCTCGCGTGCCAGGTCGGCGCCGTCGACGCCGGCGCCGACCCCGAGGGCCTCGACGACCTCGCCCTCCGCGTCGTCCGTCGCGGTGGCGACGCCGAGGCGGATCGTCGCGTCGTACGCCTTGTCCGCGCCGACCACGTAGGTGAGCAGCTTCGTGGCCCGCCCGACCCCGACGACGAGCACGCCCGTCGCCATCGGGTCGAGGGTGCCCGCGTGGCCGACCTTGCGCGTCCCGGCCAGCCGGCGGCACCGCCCGACGACGTCGTGGCTGGTCCAGCCCGCCGGCTTGTCGACGACGAGGAACCCGTCAGGAGCGGTCGGGCGGCGGGGCGGGCGCTCCCCCTGGCCGCTCACTCGTCCTCGTCGTCCTCGCGCGGCTTGCGGTACGGGTCCTCCTCGCCGGCGAAGCCCTTGCCCTCGCGCAGGGCGGCGAGCTCGGCGTCCCGGCGCTGCGCCTCGAGGAGCGCGGCGTCCAGGTGCGCGGCGTTCTCCGGCATCGAGTCCAGGAAGAACTCGAGGGTCGGGGTGAGCCGCACGCCGGTCTGCTTGCCGACCTCCGAGCGGATCACGCCCTTGGCGCTCTCCAGGGCCGCCGCGGTGCCCGCCCGCTCCTCGTCCGTGCCGAGCACCGTGTAGAACACCGAGGCGTTCTGCAGGTCGCCCGTGACCCGGACGTCCGTCACGGTGACGAAGCCGAGACGCGGGTCCTTGATCCGTGTGTCGAGCAGCTGCGCGACGATCTCCTTGATGCGGTCCGCGAGCTTGCGGGCACGCGGGTTCTCGGGCCTTTCGCCCTTGGGTCCGGGCATGGGTGTCTCCCTCTCTCGACGCCGACGGCGCCCCGCCCTGCCCTGCTCCTGTCGAAGCGGGGCGGGTCGGGACGCCGTCGGGCTGTACCTTGCGGCGCGACCGTCAGGCGCGCGGCTTCTCGCGCATCTCGAAGGTCTCGATGATGTCACCCTCGGTGACGTCGTTGAACGACCCCAGGCCGATACCGCACTCGAAGCCCTCGCGGACCTCGGTGACGTCGTCCTTCTCGCGACGCAGCGACTCGATCGTGAGGTCGTCCCCGACGATCTTGCCGTTGCGCAGGACGCGCGCCTTCGTGTTGCGGCGAATGGTGCCCGACCGGACGATCGAGCCCGCGATGTTGCCGAACTTCGAGGAGCGGAAGACCTGGCGGATCTCCGCCGTGCCCAGCTGGGCCTCCTCGTACTCCGGCTTGAGCATCCCCTTGAGGGCCGCCTCGACGTCGTCGATCGCCTGATAGATGACCGAGTAGAACTTGACCTCGACGCCCTCGCGGTCCGCGAGGTCCTCGACGCGCTCGCCGAACTTCACGTTGAAGCCGATGATGACCGCGTTGTCGACCGTGGCCAGGTTGACGTCGTTCTGCGTGATCGCACCCACACCGCGGTGGATGACGCGCAGCTCGACCTCGTCGCCGACGTCGATCTTGAGCAGGGCGTCCTCCAGGGCCTCCACGGCACCGGAGACGTCGCCCTTGAGGACCAGGTTGAGGGTCTCGACCTTGCCCTGCTGGAGCGCCTGCGTGAAGTCCTCGAGGCTGATGCGCTTGCGGCGCTTGGCCAGGAGGGCGGCACGCTCGGCGGCCTCGCGCTTCTCGGCGATCTGGCGGGCCGTGCGCTCGTCCGGCGCCACCAGGAAGGTGTCGCCGGCGCTCGGCACCGACGCGAGACCGAGCACCAGGACCGGCCGGGCCGGGCCCGCCTCGGTCACGGCTTCGCCGTGCTCGTCGAACATGGCGCGCACGCGGCCGTGAGCCGTGCCCGCGACGATCGCGTCACCGACGCGCAGGGTGCCCGACTGGACGAGGACGGTCGCGACGGCGCCGCGGCCCTTGTCGAGGTTGGCCTCGATGGCCACGCCTCGGGCGTCCTTGTCCGGGTTCGCCCGCAGGTCCAGCGAGGCGTCCGCCGTGAGCAGCACCGCCTCGAGGAGCTGGTCGATGCCCTGGTTCTGCTTCGCGGAGACGTCGACGAACATCGTCTCGCCGCCGTACTCCTCGGCCACCAGGTTGTACTCGGTGAGCTGCTGGCGGATCTTGTCGGGGTTCGCCCCCTCCTTGTCCACCTTGTTCACCGCGACCACGATCGGCACGTTGGCCGCCTGGGCGTGGTTCAGCGCCTCCACCGTCTGCGGCATGACGCCGTCGTCGGCGGCGACCACGAGGATCGCGATGTCCGTCACCTGGGCACCACGGGCACGCATGGCGGTGAACGCCTCGTGACCCGGGGTGTCGATGAAGGTGATCGGACGGTCGACGCCCTCGTGCTCACGACGCACCTGGTACGCACCGATGTGCTGGGTGATGCCGCCGGCCTCGCCGGAGACGACGTCGGTCTGGCGGATCGCGTCGAGAAGACGCGTCTTGCCGTGGTCGACGTGACCCATGACGGTGACGACCGGCGGACGCGGCATGAGCTCGTCGTCCGACTCGCCCTCGAGCTCGGCGTCGAGGTCGATGTCGAAGGCCCCGAGCAGCTCGCGGTCCTCCTCCTCGGCCGACACCATCTCGATGACGTAGCCGAGCTCGGAGGCCAGCGTGCCGAACGTGTCCTCGTCCAGCGACTGCGTCGCGGTCGCCATCTCACCGAGGTGGAACAGCACCGTGACCAGGCTCGCGGGGTTCGCGTCGATCTTGTCGGCGAAGTCGTTCAGCGACGAGCCGTGACGCAGGCGGACGACGGTCGAACCGTTGCCGCGGGGCACCTGCACGCCGCCGAGCGACGGCGCCTGCATCTGCTCGAACTCCTGCCGCTTCGCGCGCTTCGACTTCCGCCCACGGACCGGACGGCCACCTGCACGGCCGAACGCACCCTGCGTGGAACCGCGACCGGCACCGCCGCGACCGCCGGGACGGCCGCCGAAGCCGCCGCCACCGCCGGGACGGAAGCCACCGCCGCCACCGCCGCCGGGGCCGCCACCGCGACCGCCGCCACGGCCGCCGCCCGCGGGCGCGGGGCGCTCGCCGGGACGCGGCATCGAGGTCTTGCCCGGCATCATGCCGGGGTTGGGGCGCGGGCCGCCGGGACGGGGCGCCGCGGGACGCGGGCCGCCGGGGCGGGGACCGCCCGGACGGGGACCGCCGGGACGCTCGCCCGAACGCTCGGGCGCGGCCTCGCCGCGGTCCGGGCGCTGGCCGGGGCGCGGCATGCCCTGGCTCGACGCGAACGGGTTGTTGCCCGGGCGCGGGCCACCGGCGCCGCCGGGGCGCTGCCCCTGGCGCGGCATGCCCTGGCTGGACGCGAACGGGTTGTTGCCGGGGCGCGGGGCGCGGCCGCCCTTGCCGTCACGACCACCGTCACGGCCGCCGTCGCGCTGCTCGCGCGCGGCCGGCGCCGGCTTCGGCGCCGCGGGACGCGGACCGGGAGTCGGCGCACCGGGACGGGTGGCGGGCTTGGCCGGGGCCTCCGGCGCCGCCGCGGCGGGGGTCGCGGCCGCCGCCGGGGCGGCGGGCGCCTCGGCCTCGGGCGCGGGGGTCGGCTTCTGCGCGGCGGGCTTGGGGGCGGGCTTCGCCGGAACCGCCTGCTGCTCGGCGCGGGGCGCCGCAGCCTTCGGCTCGGCGGACTTGCTCGCCGGGGCGCCCGAGGACGCGGGTGCCGCGTCCTTGTACTTGTCGCGCATGGCTCGCTCGACCGGTGCCTCGAGCGTCGAGGACGCCGAACGGACGAACTCGCCCGCCGACTTCAGGTCGGCGAGCAGGGTCTTGCTCTCCACCCCGAGCTGCTTGGCCAGCTCGTGAACGCGGATCTTCGCCACAACTCTCCTGTCTCGGCCCTCCTGCGAGACAGGGAGGACCGTCGTTAGTACCGAGTACTCATCGCACGGAACTCATCGGGTGCCCATCGGCTTCTGACCCGCTTCCTTGTCGACTTCAGTGGGTGCGGCCGAGCGTGCTCGGTCGCGATGGTCCGGCCGCCGGGTGGCGGTGCGGACCGGAGGGACTCAACGGTCTCGCCGCTCCAGGTGTTCCCGGACGCCGGAGAGGTCGAGGGGACCGGTGACGCGCAGAGCGCGCGGCACGGCCCGACGACGCTCGGCGAGCGCCAGGCAGGCGGGCGTCGGATGGATCCAGGCGCCACGCCCCGGCAGGCACCCTCGCACGTCGACCACGAGGACTTCCTCGCGTCCCGACGGCTCGAGCACCAGCCGCAGAAGAGCGGACCGCTGGTCACGCTCCCGGCACCCGACGCACGTCCGCACCGGGCCGGAGGTTTCCGGAGGGGTGCGAGGGGAGGTCGAGGGCTGGGCGCGTGGCCCGGTCCCCGACAGTCTAGCGCGACGACCCACGTGCCGTGACCGGCCTCAGCCCTCGGCCCCGCGGCTCGCCGCGGCCCCACCTGCGTCGTCGCCCTCGGCAGCGCCCCCGGCGGGCGCCGCCTCGTCCGACCGGATGTCGATCCGCCAGCCCGTCAGCTTCGCGGCGAGACGGGCGTTCTGCCCCTCCTTGCCGATCGCGAGCGACAGCTGGTAGTCCGGCACCACGGCCCGCGCGGCCTTGGCGTCGGCGTCGACCACGGTGACGGAGGTCACACGGGCGGGCGAGAGCGCGTTGGCCACGAAGCGGGCCGGGTCGTCGCTGTGGTCGACGATGTCGATCTTCTCCCCGTGCAGCTCCGCCATGACGGCACGCACGCGCGCGCCCATCGGGCCGATGCAGGCGCCCTTGGCGTTCAGCCCGGCCACCTTGGACCGGACGGCGACCTTGGAGCGGTGGCCCGCCTCGCGGGCGATCGCCGTGATCTCGACGGCGCCGTCCGCGATCTCCGGGACCTCGAGCTCGAACAGCTTGCGCACGAGGCCCGGGTGCGTGCGGCTCAGCACCACCTGGGCGCCCTTCATGCCGCGGGACACCTCGACCACGTAGGCGCGCAGCCGCTCGCCGTGCACGTACTCCTCGGTGGGCACCTGCTCGTGCGGGGGCAGGACGGCCTCCGTGCCGCCGACGTCCACGAGGACGACGCGCGGGTCGCGGCCCTGCTGGATGACGCCCGCGAGGACCTCGCCCTCCTTGCCGCGGAACATGCCGAGCACCTGGTCGTCCTCGGCGTCGCGCAGGCGCTGCACGATGACCTGCCGGGCCGTCGCGGTCGCGATGCGGCCGAAGTCGGCGGGCGTGTGGTCGAACTCGGGCCCGAGCTCGATCGTGGGCCGCGCCTCCGGGTCCTCGGGGTCCGGCGTACGGATCTCCTCGCGCGCCCACACGGCGACGTGCCCGGACTTGCGGTCCACCTCGACGCGGGCGCGCGGGTAGGCGTCGGGCGTGCGGTGGTAGGCCGACAGCAGCGCCTGCTCGATCGCTTCCACGAGGACGTCGAGGCTGATGTCCCGCTCCCGCTCCAGCAGCCGAAGCGTGCTCATGTCGATGTCCATCGTCAGCCCTCCTCGTGACGGGCGGAGCCCGTGGTGTGGTCCCGGGCGGCGCCCGTGTCCGTGTCTGTCTCGTGGGGCGCCTCGTCCAGGCGCTTCAGCTCGACCTCGATCTTGCCCTGGCGCACGTCGGCGAGGGGCACCCGGGTGCCGTCCTCGAGCACCAGCACCGCGTCCTCGCCCGCGTCGCCCGTGCCGGGCTCGACCTCCGTCAGCCGGCCCGACGTGGTGCCGCCGGCGCGCAGCCGCAGCACGACCAGGCGGCCGCGCGCGCGCCGGAAGTGGCGCAGCTCGGTCAGCGGCCGGGAGGTGCCGGGCGTCGAGATCTCGAGCGTGTACGCACCGGGGACGACGTCGTCGGCGTCCAGCGCCGCGGAGACCGCGCGCGAGACGTCGCCGAGCGTGTCGGAGTCGAGGCTGCCCAGCACGTCCTCGGGGAGGTCCACGGTGACGCGCACGACCGACTTCGCGCCGGCCTGCGTGACGACGACGTCCTCGAGGTACAGGCCCGCGCCGTCGACCGCCGGGGTGACGACCCGCCGCACCGCCTCGGCCTTCGCTCCGCCCGCCGTGGTGCGGCCGTGCTGCGCTGCCATCCCTGCCTCCCGTGGGTCACGTCGTGGACTGCCGTGTGCTCCCGCGCCGGGACGTCCCGCGGCCGGTGTGTCGTTGTGTGCAGCGACCAGCGTAACGAACGACGGGCCCGTCCCGCGCCGTCCGGCGCCCGTGACGGGCGGAGGAACGTCACACGGACGGGGTCGCGCGCGTGGCATCATCGGCCTCGATGGAACCTCAGCCCGCCCCCGACCGGTCCGCCGCCGACGACGTGACCGGCGCGGCCGTGCCCAGCGCCCGGCACCGCCCCGTGGCCGTCGCCGCGGGGGCGCTGCTCGCCGTCGGGCTCCTGGCGGGGTGCGGCGTGCGGCTGGAGGCCCCGCCCGCGGGCGAGCCGGTGCCCGACAGCCTCGAGGTGGTGCGCCGCACCGCCGTCGCGGACGCCCTCCTCGTGGCCGACGGCGCCGAGGCCGCGCTCGAGGAGCTGCCCACGTCGCGCAAGCGGGTCGTCGCCGAGCTCACGCGCATCGCCGCGGACTCGCGCGAGCAGGCCGAGGCGCTGGGCGGCGAGTACGACTCCGGGCTCGCCACCGGCGCCCCCACGGACGCACCGTCCTCGGCCTGGGACAAGGCGACCCCGGCCGACGTCGTCGAGGCGCTCGACGACGCGGCCGCCCGGTCGCGGACGGCCGCCGGGAGCACCGGCGACGGGCCGCTGGCCCGGCTGCTGGCGTCGGTCGGCGCGGCGCAGACCGTCTCGGGCGAGCGCCTCGCGGCGCTGGTCGACGTCGCCGGTCCCGACATCGTCGAACCCCGCGTGCCGGAGCCTGCGGACGCCGACGCGGGCGACGAGGGCGACGAGGGCGACGAGGGCGACGAGGACGACGCCGAGGAGGACGCCCCGCAGGAGGCGGCCTCCCCCGGCTCCCCGACGGACGACGCCACGGCGACCGGGCAGGACGCCGGGGGCAGCAGCGCGCAGGACGACGACACCGTGCCCGAGGGGCTCACACCCCACGACCTGAGCACTCTCGTCGTGTCCGAGGACGCGACCCGCTACGCGCTGCAGCTGCGCGCGGCGATCGGCTCCGGCACGACGCGCGACCGGCTGCTCGAGCGGGTCGCCGTGCACGCGCAGCGGGCGGACGGGTGGGCCGCCGTGGCGGGCACGCAGGCGACGGCGGACGACCCGCGGCGCGCCGCCTACGCCGTGCCGCGGGTCGCGGACCAGGGGGACAAGGCCCTGGTGATCGACCTGGAGACCGACCTCGCCACCGACTACGCGACCCTCGTGGGCACGACGGCGGCCGGCACCCGCGCGGTGCTCGTCGACCTGCTGGTCGACTCCGCCGTGGCCCTCGACGACTGGGGCGCCGAGCCCGAGCCGTTCCCCGGCCTGCCGGAGCAGGCCGGGGACGACGCGGCCGCCTAGGCTTCCGCGGGGACCGTCCGGTGGGTCAGTCCGCCAGCAGGGCGGCCACCCGCTCGGTCACGACCCGCGCGGCGTCGGCCACCGGGACCTGCTCCGACGCCCCCGCGCGGGGTCGCACCTCCACCAGGCCGTCCGCCAGGCCGCGGCCGACGACGACGATCAACGGCACCCCGAACAGCTCCGCGTCGGCGAACTTCACGCCGGGCGACACCTTGGGGCGGTCGTCGTAGATCACCTCGACGCCCGCGTCGACCAGCTCGGTGGCGAGCTTCTCGGCGGCGTCGAAGACCTCGGTGCCCTTGCCCGTCGCGACGACGTGCACGTGCGCGGGCGCCACCTGCGCGGGCCAGGCGAGGCCCTTGTCGTCGTGGTTGTCCTCGGCGATCGCGGCGACCGCGCGGGTGACCCCCACGCCGTAGGAGCCCATCGTGACGGTGACGGCCTTGCCGTTCTCGTCCAGCACCTTGAGGTCGAGCGCCTCCGCGAACTTGCGGCCGAGCTGGAACACGTGGCCCATCTCGATGCCGCGGGCCGTCTCGAGGATGCCGTCGCCGTTGGGGCACGGGTCGCCGGGCCACACCTCGGCGACCTCGATGGTGCCGTCCGCGGTGAAGTCGCGGCCCGCGACGAGGTCGAGCACGTGGCGCCCGGCGACGTCGGCACCGGTCACCCAGCGGGTGCCCTCGACCACGCGGGGGTCGAGCAGGTAGCGGACCTTCGACGGCTTGTCCTCGCCCAGGGCCCCCGGCCCGATGTACCCCTTGGCGAGGTCCGGCCGGGCGGCGAAGTCCTCGTCGCCGAACGGCGTGAACTCGGCCGGGTAGAACGCGGCCTCCATGCGCTTGACGTCCACCTCGCGGTCGCCGGGGACGCCGATCGCGACGGCTTCGGTGCTGCCGTCGGGGAGGTCCAGCCGGAACAGGACGTTCTTGAGCGTGTCCCCCGCCGCCCAGGGGCGGTCCTCGCGCGGGAAGCGCTCGTTGAGGTGGTCCACCAGCGAGTCGATCGTCGGCGTGCCCGGGGTGTCCTCGGCGTGGGCCTCGGCGGTGCCCTCGAACGGGACCGGGTCGGGCACGGGCGCCCGCGCGGCCTCGACGTTCGCGGCGTAGCCGCACGCCTTGCACTCGACATAGGTGTCCTCGCCGATCGCCGACTTGGCGAGGAACTCCTCCGACTTCGAGCCACCCATCGCGCCGGCGTGCGCCGACACGATGACGTACTCGAAGCCGAAGCGGTCGAAGATCCTCTGGTAGGCGGCGCGGTGCTTGGCATAGCTCACGTCGAGGCCGGCGTCGTCGACGTCGAAGGAGTACGAGTCCTTCATGATGAACTCACGGCCGCGGATGAGGCCCGCCCGGGGCCGCGCCTCGTCGCGGTACTTGGTCTGGATCTGGTACAGCGACAGGGGCAGGTCCTTGTACGAGGAGTACAGGTCCTTCACCAGCAGGGTGAACATCTCCTCGTGCGTGGGCGCGAGGAGGTAGTCGGCCTCCTTGCGGTCCTTCAGCCGGAAGATGTTGGGCCCGTACTCGGTCCAGCGGCCGGTGGCCTCGTACGGCTCCCGCGGCAGCAGCGCCGGGAAGTGCACCTCCTGCGCGCCGATCGCGTCCATCTCCTCGCGGACGACGGCCTCGACCTTGGCGAGGACCCGCAGGCCCAGCGGCAGCCAGGAGTAGACGCCGGGGGCGGCGCGGCGGATGTAGCCGGCGCGCACCAGCAGGCGGTGGCTCGCGACCTCGGCGTCGGCCGGGTCCTCCCGCAGGGTGCGGACGAAGAGCTGGGACAGGCGGAGCAGGTCGCCCTGGGGCTGACGGGCGGACACGATCGACATGGGGGCAAGCCTAGCGGCGCCCCGGGGTTCCCCCGGTCGCCCGGATCCCCGGTCGCCCGCAGGATCCTTCCCCTGGTCGGCGTCGGGCCCGGCTGGCAGCATGGCCGCATGCCCGAGCTTCCCGAGGTGCAGGCGCTGGCGGAGTTCCTCGACGCTCGTACGTCCGGCCACCGCGTCGTCGCCGCCGACGTCGCGGCCATCGCCGCGCTCAAGACCTTCGACCCGCCGGTGACGGCGCTCGTCGGGCAGGAGGTCCGCGGCGTCGCGCGCAACGGCAAGTGGCTCGATCTCACGGCCGGCCCGGAGGGCGACCAGGTGCACCTGCTGTTCCACCTCTCCCGCGGCGGGTGGGTGCGCTGGTCGGACCAGGCCCCCACGACACCGGTCCGCCCGCGGATGGGCGGATCGTCGCGCGGGTCCGCGCTGGCCCTGCGCGTGCGGCTGGACGACGGCGCCGGGTTCGACCTCACCGAGGCGGGCACCCGCAAGCGCCTGGCGGTGCACGTGGTGCGCGACCCGCGGGAGGTGGAGCAGGTCGCCACGCTCGGCGTGGACCCGCTCTCGGACGACTTCACCCCGGAGGCGCTCGCCGCGCTGATGCAGGAGAGGAACCAGCAGGTCAAGGGCCTGCTGCGCGACCAGCGCGCGATCGCCGGCATCGGCAACGCCTACTCCGACGAGATCCTGCACGTCGCGAAGGTCTCGCCGTTCAAGCTCACCCGGTCGTTCACGCCGCAGGAGGTCGCGGCGCTGCACGACGCCGTCGCGACCACCCTGCGCGACGCCGTCGCGGCGTCGTCGGGCAAGCCGGCCAAGGAGCTCAAGGACGCCAAGCGCGCCGGGATGCGCGTGCACGGCCGGACGGGCGAGGCGTGCCCCGTCTGCGGCGACGTCGTGCGCGAGGTGAGCTTCGCCGACCGTTCGCTGCAGTACTGCGCCACCTGCCAGACCGGCGGGCAGGTGCTCGCCGACCGGAGGATGTCGAAGCTGCTGAAGTAGCCGGTCAGCCCGCCGCGACGGCGTCGCGCGAGGCGACGAAGGCGTCGGCGCACGCGCGGACCTGCTCGGGCGTGTGCGCGGCGGACAGCTGCACGCGGATGCGGGCCTCGCCGCGCGGCACGACCGGGAACGAGAAGGCCGTGACGTACACGCCGCGCTCTCCCATCGCCGCCGCCACCCTCGCCGCGAGCACGGCGTCGCCGAACATCACGGGCACGATCGGGTGCTCGCCGGGCAGCAGGTCGAAGCCCGCCTCCGTCATGAGCCGGCGGAACAGGGCGGCGTTCTCGGTCAGGCGGGCGCGCAGGTCCCCCGACCCCTCCACGAGGTCGAGCGCCGTGAGGGTGCCCGCCACGATCGTCGGCGCGAGGGTGTTCGAGAACAGGTACGGGCGGGCGCGCTGGCGCAGCAGGTCGACGATCTCCTGGTGCGCCGCGACGTAGCCGCCGGACGCGCCGCCGAGGGCCTTGCCGAACGTGCCCGTGAGGATGTCCACGCGGTCGGCGACTCCGAGCAGCTCCGGCGTCCCCCGCCCGTGCTCGCCCATGAAGCCCACCGCGTGCGAGTCGTCGACCAGGACGAGGGCGGAGTACCGGTCGGCCAGGTCGCAGATCTCCCGCAGCGGCGCCAGGTAGCCGTCCATCGAGAAGACGCCGTCGGTGACGACCACGACGTGCCTGGCCCCGCCGTCGCGGGCGGCGCGCAGCTGGTCCTCGAGGTCGGCCATGTCCCGGTTGCGGTAGCGGAAGCGGGCGGCCTTGGACAGGCGGATGCCGTCGATGAGCGAGGCGTGGTTGAGGGCGTCGGACACGATCGCGTCGTCCGCGCCGAACAGCGTCTCGAAGACCCCGCCGTTGGCATCGAAGCACGACGAGAACAGGATCGAGTCGTCCGTCCCGAGGAACCCCGCCAGGCGCTCCTCCAGGGCGCGGTGCTGGTCCTGCGTGCCGCAGATGAACCGGACGCTGGCCAGCCCGTAGCCCCACGTGTCGAGGGCGTGCCGGGCCGCCGCGACGATGCGCGGGTCGTCGGCCAGCCCGAGGTAGTTGTTGGCGCAGAAGTTCAGCAGCTCGGCGCCGTCGGCGCGGATGCGCGCGCCCTGCGGGCCGGCGATGCCGCGCTCGTGTTTCGTAAGGCCCGCGCTCTCGATCTCGGCGAGCTGCCCCGCCAGGTGCTCCCGGAACGTCCCGTACATCGCTACGCCTTCCCCTCGTCGTCCTGCGCCTCGTGCTGCGCGCCGTCCCGCGCACCGTCGTCCCCGTCCGTCCAGTCGAGCACGACCTTGCCGCCGTGCGCGGACGCCGCGGCCTCGAAGCCATCGCGCCAGCGGCTCGCGGGGAGCCGGTCCGTGACGACGGACGCGATCGCCGTGCGCAGCGTCGCGCTGGTGCGCAGCATCGCGTCCATCGCCTGCCAGGTCTCGAACATCTCGCGCCCGTAGATGCCCTTGAGCGTGAGCATGTGGGTCACGACCGTGCCCCAGTCGACGGCGATCGGCCCCGACGGCAGGCCGAGCATCGCGATCCGCCCGCCGTGGTTCATGTTGGCGATCATCTCCGGCAGCGCGCTCGGCGCGCCGCTCATCTCGAAGCCGACGTCGAACCCCTCGCGCAGCCCCAGCTCGCGCTGCGCGTCGGCCACCCGCGCCGTGCGGACGTCGAGGGCGGCATCGGCGCCCATGGCCTTCGCCATCTCGAGCCTCGCCGGGCTGACGTCGGTGCCGACCACGAGGTGCGCGCCCGCGTGCCGCGCGACGGCGATCGCCATGAGCCCGATGGGGCCGCAGCCCGAGACGAGGACGTCCTCCCCGATCACCGGGAACGCGAGCGCCGTGTGCACCGCGTTGCCCAGCGGGTCGAAGATCGCCGCGACGTCCAGGTCGACGTCGGCGTGGTGCACCCACACGTTCGTGGCCGGCAGCACGACGTACTCGGCGAACGCGCCGTCGCGGTGCAGGCCGAGGCCCTGGGTGCGGATGCACATCTGGCGGCGCCCGGCGCGGCAGTTGCGGCAGGTGCCGCACACGATGTGCCCCTCGCCCGACACGAGGTCGCCCACGGCGACGTCGTGCACCATCTCACCGACCGCGACGACCTCGCCGACGAACTCGTGGCCCGGCACCAGCGGCGCCGCGATGGTCGAGGCGGCCCAGTCGTCCCAGCGGTCGATGTGCAGGTCGGTGCCACAGATGCCGGTGCGCAGCACGCGGATCTTCACGTCGCCGATGCCGGCCTCCGGCTCGGGACGCTCCACCAGCTCCAGCCCGGGGCCCGGCCCCGGCTTGTACAGCGCCCTCACTCGGCACCCACCAGCGCCTCGGACACCCGTGCACCCCACGTCGCATGCGTCGTCACGCCGCGTACCATCTCACGATCCGGACGGATCCGGTAACGCCGGCACGTCAGAACAGCACCGTCGTGAACGTGCCGACCTGCTCGAAGCCCACGCGTCGGTAGGTGGCGAGCGCCGGCGCGTTGAACGCGTTGACGTACAGGGAGACCACGGGAGCCACCTCGCGCCGCGTCGCGACGACGACGGCGGCCATGCCGGGCGCGGCCAGGCCGCGGCCGCGGCGCAGCGGGTCGACCCACACGCCCTGCACCTGCGCGACCCCGCCCGCGACCGCGCCCAGCTCTGCCTTGAAGGCGACGAACGGCCCCGGCCCCGGCCCCGGCCCCGTGCCCGTGCCCGGGGCGGAATCGGGCGCCTCCATGCGCACGAACGACCGCCCCTCGGCCACGAGGGAGCGCACCCGCAGGGCGTACGCGCTGCCGGGCGACGCGGCCGGCGCGTACCCGACCTCCTCCGCGAACATGCGCACGCAGGCGGGCAGCACGGCATCCACCTCGCCGAGGGTGGAACGGCGCACCAGCGCGTCGGGCTCGACGTCCGGGTCGCGGGCGATCGCCAGCGACGGCTGGTCGGCGCGCACCTCGCGCGCAGGGGGCCAGCGGGGCGCGAGCAGGTCCCACAGCGCGAGGGCCGCCGTCCGGTCCCCCACGATCGACGACGAGCGCCGGCCCTGCGCGCGGGCCGTCGCGGCGAACGCGGCGACGGCGTCGTCCGCGTCGCGACCCACGAGGTCCGGGGACAGCACGGGGACGAGGTTCGCCCCGGACCAGCAGACCGCGACGAGCGGGCCCGTGGCGGGGAAGCCCCACGCCTGCCCGCCTGCCGCGGCGAAGCCCGCCACTGCCGCCACCTCGAGCCGCGCCGCGGCGAGCACCGACGTCACCGGGTCGCGGGCGCACAGGGCGCGCGCCTCGGCGAGGTCCTCCTGGCCGAGGACGCGGGCCCGGGGTCGCCGCGCGTCGAGGCCGCGCGCGTCGCCGCGCGCCCGCACCGCCGGTCGCCAGCCGCCCATCACGCCCCCTTCGCCGTCGTGGGCCCTCCCGCCATCGTCCCCGATGCGGCCCCTCGGTGCGGCCCCTCGGGCCGAACCGTCAGCCGACCGTGACCTCCGGGGCCCCGGCCTGGGCCTCGTTCTCGGGGGCGGGCATCGTCTCGGCGATGCGCATCGCCTCCTCGATGAGGGTCTCGACGATCATCGCCTCCGGGACGGTCTTGATGACCTCGCCCTTGACGAAGATCTGGCCCTTGCCGTTGCCCGACGCGACACCGAGGTCGGCCTCGCGCGCCTCGCCCGGGCCGTTGACGACGCAGCCCATGACCGCGACGCGCAGCGGGACCGTCATGCCCTCGAGACCCGCCGTGACCTTCTCTGCCAGCGTGTAGACGTCGACCTGGGCCCGGCCGCACGACGGGCAGGAGACGATCTCGAGCTTGCGGGGCCGCAGGTTCAGCGCCTGCAGGATCTGCGTGCCGACCTTGACCTCCTCGACCGGCGGCGCGGACAGCGACACCCGGATCGTGTCGCCGATGCCCTGGCTCAGCAGCGCGCCGAACGCGGTGGCGGACTTGATCGTGCCCTGGAACGCGGGGCCCGCCTCGGTGACGCCGAGGTGCAGGGGCCAGTCGCCGCGCTGGGCGAGCAGCTCGTACGCGCGCACCATGACCACCGGGTCGTTGTGCTTCACGGAGATCTTGAAGTCGTGGAAGCCGTGCTCCTCGAACAGGCTCGCCTCCCACACCGCGGACTCGACCAGCGCCTCCGCGGTCGGCTTGCCGTACTTCTCCAGCAGGCGCTTGTCGAGGGACCCGGCGTTGACGCCGATCCGCAGCGAGACCCCGGCGTCGGAGGCGGCCTTGGCGATCTCCTTGACCTGGTCGTCGAACTTGCGGATGTTGCCCGGGTTCACACGCACGGCGGCGCAGCCGGCGTCGATCGCGGCGAACACGTACTTGGGCTGGAAGTGGATGTCCGCGATCACGGGGATCTGCGACTTCTTCGCGATGGCGGGCAGCGCGTCGGCGTCGTCGATGGTCGGCACCGCGACGCGCACGATGTCGCAGCCCGCGGCGGTCAGCTCGGCGATCTGCTGCAGCGTCGCGTTGATGTCCGTGGTCGGGGTGGTCGTCATGGACTGGATGCTGATCGGTGCGTCGCCGCCGACGGCCACCTTGCCCACCTGGATCTTGCGGGACTTGCGGCGCGGGGCCAACGTGGGCGCGGGCGGGGTAGGCATGCCGAGATTGATCGCAGTCACGGTGCCAGTATCGCGCCTGCGGGCGGGTGCTACGCACGCGGGCACCTGACGGGCACGGAATCACCGCGCGTTCGTCCGCAGGACCTTCACCCGGCGCGGGCCCGCTCGGGTCCGGGCGTCAGCCCAGGCGGACCGGGTCCACCAGGTCCGCGACGATGAGGATCGCTCCGGTGCCCACGAGCACGACGAACATCACGTACGCCACCGGCATCATCCGCGCGACGTCGGCCGGGCCTGGTCGCGGGAGCCCGCGCAGCCGCGCGACCGTGCGCTTGGCGCCCTCGTACAGGGCGTTGACGACGTGCCCGCCGTCCAGCGGCAGCAGCGGGATGAGGTTGAAGACGAAGAGCGCCACGTTGAGCGCGGCCAGCAGGCTCAGCAGGAACTGCAGCGTGCTGATCACGGGCGCGTCCGCGGCCACGGCGTCCACGGCCATCCGGCCGACCCCGACGACCGACACGACGGAGTCCTGCGACCGCGGCTCGTCGGTGAACGCCTGCACCGCCGCGTCGCCGATGCGCACCGGGAGCGTGACGATCATGCCCGCCGTGCCCGAGACCTGCTGCCAGACCGCCTCCGGGACGGTCGAGACCGGCAGCGGCTCGTACTCCTGGGTCGGTGTGACGCCCAGGAACCCCGCCGTCTCGGTGACCGGCTGCCCGTCGGCGCCGACCTTCGCGGTGCCGTCGGCCTCGACCACGGGAACCTGCCG
Source organism: Isoptericola sp. NPDC056134 (assembly GCF_042264825.1). Lineage (NCBI taxonomy): Bacteria > Bacillati > Actinomycetota > Actinomycetes > Micrococcales > Promicromonosporaceae > Isoptericola > Isoptericola sp. NPDC056134. The sequence continues at coordinate 281,825 of NZ_JBHJVM010000002.1, read as the reverse complement.
GTCCGACGTCGTCACGGTCAGCGGGACCTCGGCGCCGTCGCGCAGCACCACCACCGGGACCTGCTGGTCGGGGGCGTCCGCGATGGCTCCGGAGAGCTCGTCCCACGACGTCACCGCCGTGCCGTCCCACTCGACGATCTCGTCGCCCGGCTGCAGGCCCGCCGCGGCGGCCGGCGAGGGCGCGGCGCCGTCCCCGCACACCGGCGCCCCGTCCGCCGTGGTCGACGTGGGCGTGCACTCGCTCACCGCACCGACGGTCGTGGTCACGGTCGGCGCACCGATGCCCACGAGCACGACGAACGTGAGCACCACCGCGATGAGGAGGTTCATCACCGGGCCACCCAGCATGACGACCAGCTTCTTGGGCGTGGACAGGTGGTAGAAGGCGCGGTGCTCCTCGCCGGGGAGGATCTCGCTCACGGACGCGTCGCGCGCGTCGGCGATCGCCTGCCCGAAGAACCCCCCGCGGCGGCGGGTGCCCTCGGGCGCGGGCGGCATCATGCCGACCATCCGCACGTAGCCGCCGAGCGGGATGGCCTTGACCCCGTACTCCGTCTCCCCCTTGGTGCGCGACCACAGCGTGGGGCCGAAGCCCACCATGTACTGGCTCACCCGCACGCCGAACTTCTTCGCGGGGACCATGTGGCCCACCTCGTGCAGGCCGATGGAGAGGGCGAGGCCCACCACCATCACCGCGATGCCGACCACCCAGGAGAGAACGTCCACGGCCTCGAGCCTAGGACACCCGCGGCCACCCGCCGCACGCCCCTGCCGCGCGCGCGTGGAGGGTTCGTCAGGACCGCGCGAGGATCTCGTCGGCGCGCGCCCGCGCCCAGCGCTCGACGCCCTCGACGACATCGAGGGTGACGTCGGCGGCGGCCGTCCCGTCGTGCTCGGCCAGCACCCGCTCCACGGTCTCGACGATGTCGAGGAAGCCGATGCGCCCGCCGAGGAAGGCCGCGACGCCCTGCTCGTTCGCGGCGTTGTAGACCGCGGGGTGCGTGGCGGACGCCGCGACGGTCGCGCGGGCCAGCCCGACAGCGGGGAACGTCGTCTCGTCGAGGGGCTCGAACGTCCACGACGCCGCTCGGCTCCAGTCGCACGGCGGCGAGACGACGTCGAGGCGATCCGGCCAGGACAGCCCGAGCGCGATGGGCAGCCTCATGTCGGGCGGGGAGGCCTGCGCGAGCGTGGAGCCGTCGTGGAACTCGACCATCGAGTGCACGACCGACTGCGGGTGCACCACCACGGTGATGTCCTCCGCCGGCACGTCGAACAGCAGGTGCGCCTCGATGAGCTCGAGGCCCTTGTTCATCAGCGAGGCGGAGTTCACCGTCACCACGGGCCCCATGGCCCAGGTGGGGTGGGCGAGCGCCTCGTCGACCGTGACCTTCTTGATGTCGTCGCGGCTGCGGCCGCGGAACGGCCCGCCGGAGGCCGTGAGGACCAGCCGTCGCACTTCGTCGCGCGCGCCCCCGCGCAGCGCCTGGGCGATCGCCGAGTGCTCGGAGTCCACCGGCACGATCTGCCCGGGCGCGGCCGCGGCCTTGACCAGCGAGCCGCCCACCACGAGCGACTCCTTGTTCGCCAGCGCCAGCGTCGAGCCGCCCGCGAGCGCCGCGAGCGTGGGCCGCAGGCCCACCGACCCGGTGATGCCGTTGAGGAGGACGTCGCTGCCGCGACCCGCGAGCTCGGTCGCCGCGTCGGGCCCGGCGAGCACCTCGACGTCGCCCGCCGCGGCGCCGAGCCGCTCGACCAGGGCGGCCCGCAGGTCGTCCGCACGGGCGTCGTCCGCGACGGCCACCGCGCGCGCCCCCACGGTCGCGACCTGCTGCGCGAGCAGCGCGACGTCGGACCCGCCCGCGCTCAGCGCCTCGACCCGGAACCGGCCGGGGTGAGCACGCACGACGTCGATCGCCTGGGTACCGATCGAGCCGGTGGAGCCGAGGAGCGTGACGGTACGGGTGTGCTGGTCGGACACCTGCTCGGTCCTGTGGTCGGGCGTGTGGTCGGGCGTGTGGTCGGGCATGGCGCCCATCATCCCAGGCGTTCTCGCGCCTCTTCCGCCCGTCGCCCGAGTGGCCGACACACCGCGGAACACCGCGGAATTCACCCGCTCCGGTGCTTGACTTCCGGACGTGACCTTCCCCGCGCCCGGTCGCGACGGGATGTGACGCCGGTTACGTTCGCATCCATGCGTACTTATCGCGTGATAGTCGGCAAGCGCGCCATGGCCACCTTCGCCGGGATCGCCACCCTCGTCACCGGGGCGGTCGTCGGGCTGGCGGCACCCGCCGCCGCGGACGGCGACGGCGAGACCCACCGCATCTTCGCGACCCGCGAGGGCCTGGTGGGCAAGCACACCGCGAACGGCCACAAGATCGAGAAGCGGGACCACTTCGTCGCCCTGCCTTCGCGCCGGGCCCTGTCCGCGGACGGCGACGGCGCGTTCAGCGTCCGGGCGTGCCGGGCGGACAGCACGCGGTGCGAGTACGCGCCGGTGTGGGACGTCGGCCCGTGGAACACCACCGACGACTACTGGAGCTCCACCCGTCATGCCGCCCGCGACCTGCCGCGGGGCACCCCTCAGGCCTCCGCGGCCTACCGGCTCGGCCACCACGACGGCAAGGACCTCTTCGGGCGCACCGTGACCAACCCGGCGGGCATCGACCTGGCGGACGGCACCTACCGGGACGGCCTGGGCCTGCGTTCCAACGCCTGGATCGACGTGACCTACCTCTGGCAGGGGTCCGCACGCACGGGGATCGTCTCGGCCGACGGCGGCACCCTCAACGTCCGCACCGGGCCGGGCACCGGCTACCGGTGGACCGGCGCCGCCGCCGACGCCGCGCGCGTGCCGCTGCTGTGCAGCGCGCGCGGGCAGACGGTCACGGGCACCCGCGGCACGACGAACCTCTGGTACCGCATCGGCCCGAGCAACTGGGTGTCCGACGCCTACCTCGACACGGGCAGCGGCGACGCCCTCGCCCCCGCCTGCTGACGGGCGAGGCTCAGACCCCGGCGGGCCTCTCGGCCACCGTGCCACCGGCGCGGCCGCCGTCGCCCTCCACGGCTGCCGGCGTCGACCAGACCCGCGCCCCGGCGCCGAGCGCGACGGCGGTCACGGCGACCACGACGGCGGCCGGGACCGGCAGCGCCCCGACGCCGCCGCCGGCCACGACCCACGACGCCAGCGCGGCACCGACGGCGATGCCGCCGTTGAACACCACCGGGATCAGCGCCGACGACGTCGCCCGCCGCTCGGGCCCGCCGAGGCGCAGGATCAGCGTCTGCGCCAGGGGCGGCAGCGCGCCCGACGACACGCCCCACAGCACGACGACGGCCACACCGAGGGCGGGATGCACGTCCACCACCGCCAGCCCGAGCAGGGCGAGCGCGGTCCCGCCGGCGGCGAGCGCGAGCACCGGCGCGGTCCGGGCCCCGAACCGGCCGGCGAGGACCACGCCCAGGGCGGACGCGAGGCCGAACACCAGGAGCAGCCCGCTCACGCCGCCCGGCAGCGCGTCGGCCGGCACCTCGACGATGCGCGTCACGTACGTGTACGCGCCGTAGTGCCCTACCAGCAGCACCCCGACGATCGCCGTGACCGTGATCATCGGACCGGGCCCTCCGGCCGGCGCGGGCCCCGGGGCGCCCGGAGTCACCCCCTCACCGGGCCGGGCCGTGGCGGGCGCGGCCGCACGCGCGACGACGAGCCGCACCAGGACGGCGACCACCAGCGTCAGCAGCGCGAGACCGGCGAACGCCGCCCGCCAGCCCACCGCACGGGTCACGAGGCTGGCGAGCGGCGTTCCGAGCACCATGCCCAGGGTGGCGCCGCCCAGCACCACGGCGATCGAGCGGGCGAGCAACCGGTCGGGCACCAGGTCGGCGACGTGCGCGTTCGCGGACGCCCACAGGAGGCCGACGGCGGCCGCGCCCACCAGCCGCGCCCCCACGGCGACGCCGTAGGTCGGCGCCAGCGCCGTGGCGAGGGAGGACGCGGCCAGGACGCCGAGCGCGACCGTGATCACGGCACGCCGGTCCGTGCCGGCGACGAGCCGCACGAGCGGGAAGCTCGCCACCACGACGGTGGCCGCCCACACGGACACGAGCAGACCGGTGCTCGCCTCGTCCACCCCGAGCCCGGCGCTCATCTGCGGCAGCACGGCGGTCGGCAGCATCTCGGCCGTGACCATGGTGAACGTGGCCGCGCCGAGGACGAGGAGCGAGAGCCACGGGAGCCGGTCGGACAGGGTGGGGGTCGTGCGTGGTGTCGTCATGCGACCGACGCTAGAGTTTGACATTGATGTCAATGTCAAGCGTGACCTCGGTCACCTCGGGAGGAGCACGATGAAGATCGGCGAGCTCGCGCGTCGCTCGGGAGTGGCACCGCGCCTCGTGCGCTACTACGAGCAGCAGGGCCTGCTCGTGGCCGACCGCGCGCCGAACGGGTACCGCACCTACTCCGACGACGACGTCGAGCGCGTGTCCAGGGTGGCCGGGATGGTGCGCGCCGGCATCCCCACGCGCCTGATCAAGGTGCTGCTCGACATGGAGGAGACGAGCACCGCCGAGGCGCCGACCTGCCCCCGCACCGTCGCGGAGATGCTGGCCGGCGAGCTCGTGGGCATCGAGGACAAGATCGCCTGCCTCACCCGCAGCCGCGACACGATCCGTGACGTCCTCACCCGCACCGAGCAGGCCGCCCTCCTGTCGGAGGCCGCGGCCACCTCGCCCGCCGGCCGGTGACGGACGCGACGAGGGCCGCCGACTCGTCGTCGGCGGCCCTCGTGGCGTCGGTCCTGGTGCGGCGGCGGGATCACTCGACCCCGAGCAGCACCTCGATCGCGCGGGCGAAGAAGCGGTCCACGGGACCCTCCGCGTAGCCGTCCGAACCCTTGGCCCGCCCAAACGTCGCGGAACGGATCTCCCCGGAGGACAGCGGCTCCTGCCGGTCGAAGTACGCGACGAGCCGGTCGCACAGCGCGTCGACGTCGTCGGGGTCGTAGCCCTGCTCGCCGCGCTCGGCCGGGGCGAACTTCTCGCCGTCGGGCCGGCCCAGGCGCCCGTACATCGTGCGGGCGCGGTCCGCCAGCGCGGCCATCCAGGCCTCCTGACCGTGCGCTGCCACGTACTCGGCGCGCTGACGGGCGATGAACGCCGCCTCGAGCCGGTCCAGCGCCGCGTCGACCTCGTGCGTGTCGTAGCCACCGCGCACCAGGTCGAACGTCGACACCTGGATGTCGGCGTGCGACAGGGGCTCCGCGGTGCGTCCCTCGTACGCCTGCCGAGCGTGGTCGAAGAAGTCCTCGACCTCGTCCCGCTCGTACCCGGTGCGCATCGCGGACACCGTGCTGAACAGTGCGCTCACTCGTCCTCCTCGGCCGCCAGCTGCCCGCAGGCGCCGTCGATGTCGCTCCCGCGGGTGTCACGGATCGTGGTGGGGATGCCGTGCCCGCGCAAGCGTGCCACAAACTCGTCCTCGACGGCACGCTCGCTCGCGGTCCAGATCGAGCCGGGCGTGGGGTTCAGCGGGATGGGGTTGACGTGCACCCAGCCGCGCCCGCGGGCGTTGAGCTTCTCCCCGAGCAGGTCGGCGCGCCAGCCGTGGTCGTTCATGTCCTTGATCAGCGCGTACTCGATCGACACGCGCCGCCCCGTCACCTCGAAGTAGCGCCGGGCGGCGTCGAGCGCCTCGTCCACGCTCCACCGGGTGTTGATCGGCACGAGCTCGCTGCGCAGGTCGTCGTCCGGGGCGTGCAGGCTGAGGGCGAGCGTCACCGGGATCTCGAGCTTCGTGAGCTTCTCGATCGCGGGCACCAGCCCCACGGTCGAGACGGTGATGTTCCGCGCCGACATGCCGAAGCCCTCGGGCTGCGGCGCGACCAGCGCGCGCACCGTCTCGAAGACGGCCTTCGGGTTGGCCAGCGGCTCGCCCATGCCCATGAAGACGAGGTTGTTGAGCCGCGTGGGCCCGCCGGGGATCTCGCCCTCCGCGAGCGACCGGTTCGCCGCGCGCACCTGCTCGAGGATCTCCGCCGTCGACAGGTTCCGCGTGAGCCCGAGCTGGCCCGTGGCGCAGAACGGGCACGCCATGCCGCAGCCCGCCTGCGACGACACGCACAACGTGGTGCGGTGCGGGTAGCGCATGAGCACCGACTCGACCTTGGCGTCGTCGAAGAGGTGCCACAGCGTCTTGACGGTCGTGCCGCCGTCGGCCTCGAGGCGCCGGGTGGGGCGGATGAGCTGCGGGAACATCGTGGTCGCGATGGCCTCGCGCGTCTTCGCGGGCAGATCGGTCATCTGCTCCGGGTCGGACGTGTAGTGCTGGAAGTAGTGCGTCGCGAGCTGCTTGGCCCGGAACGGCTTCTCCCCCATCTCCTCCATCGACGCGACGCGCTCGGCCGGCGTGAGGTCGGCGAAGTGCTTCGGCGGCTTGCCCCGGCGGCGCGGCGCCATCTGCAGGGGCATCGGCGCGGTCTCGTCGCCGGGCCGGACCGCGGGGATCCCGAGGTCGGCGCCGGACGTCGCGGGACGGGCGGTGGTGGGGGGCATGACGGTTCCTTACAGGGCGCCGGGCGGCGCCATGGTGAGCACGAGGTACACGAACGGGGCGGTGACGACCAGCGAGTCGAGGCGGTCCAGCACGCCCCCGTGACCCGGGAGCAGCGAACCCATGTCCTTCAATTCTAGGTCCCGCTTGATGAGCGACTCGGCGAGGTCGCCCACGGTGGCCGTGATCGCGGTGAGCACACCGAGCACGATGCCGAGCACCGGGCTCGCGTCGAGGGCGAGCACCGCGCCCGCGACGCCCACGGCCGTGGCCAGGACCAGCGATCCTGCCAGGCCCTCCCAGGTCTTCTTCGGGCTCACGGTGGGTGCCAGCGGGTGGCGGCCCATCGTCACGCCGGCGATGTACCCACCGGTGTCGTTCGCCACGGCCAGGAGGATGAACAGGGCCACCCGGAGCTCGCCGTCCGGCTGCGCGAGCAGCAGCATGACGAAGCCCGCCAGGAACGGCACGTAGGTGGCCGCGAAGACCGCGGCCGCGCAGTCGCGCAGCGCCTGCGGCCCGGGGCCGTCCAGCACCCGCCAGACGACGACGGCGCCGACGGTCAGCACGTACGCGACGAGCAGCGCCTCGGGCCCCGCCGTGTAGGCCGAGACCACCATGCCCGCGCCGCCCACGAGCAGCGGCAGGATCGGCAGGTGGATGTCCCGGCGGGCGAACGCCTGCCGCAGCTCCCACAGCGCGGCACCGACCGCGACCGCGGCGACGGCGACGAACGGCTCCGGCCGGAACCACAGGGACGCCGCGACGCCGACGAGCAGCAGGACGCCGACCGTGATGGCCACGGGGAGGTTGCGGCCGGCGCGCGACGACGTCGGGTCGGCCGCCCCGCCGGTGGCCGGGTCGAGCGGGGACGCGTCCTCGCCCGGTTCGAGGGGATGGGTCACCATCAGACCTCGAGCAGCTCGCTCTCCTTGCCGGCGAGCAGCACGTCGATCGCGTCGACGTGCTTCTTCGTCAGCGACTCGAGCTCCTTCTCCGCCCGGGTGACCTCGTCCTCGCCGGCCTCGCCGTCCTTGACGATGCGGTCCAGCTCCTCCTTGGCCTTGCGGCGGACGTTCCGCACGGAGATGCGGGCGTCCTCCGCCTTCGTCTTGGCCATCTTCACGTAGTCGCGGCGACGCTCCTCCGTGAGGGCGGGCATGACGATGCGGATCGCGTTGCCGTCGTTCGACGGGTTGACGCCCAGGTCGGACTCGCGGAGCGCCTTCTCGATGGTCGTCATCGAGCTCTTGTCGAACGGGGTGATGAGCACCGTGCGCGCGTCCGGGATGTTGAACGACGCGAGCTGCTGCAGGGGCGTCGGGGCGCCGTAGTAGTCCACGGTGATCTTCGAGAACATGCCCGAGTTGGCGCGACCCGTGCGGATCCCTGCGAACTCCTCCTTGGCGACGTCGATCGCCCTGTCCATCTTCTCCTCGGCCTCGAGGAGGGTGTCGTCGATCACCGGTGCTCCATTCTCGTCGTCGTGCGTCGTCGTGCTGCTGAAGTGTCGTACGGCTGGTGCGGCGTCAGTGGGTGGTGACCAGCGTGCCAATCTTCTCGCCCAGCAGCGCGCGGGTCACGTTACCCGGCTCCTCGAGGCCGAAGACACGCATCCGCACGTCGTTGTCGCGGCACAGGGACAGCGCGGTGGCGTCCATCACGTTCAGGCCGCGCACCAGGGCGTCGGTGTAGGTGAGGTGCTCGAGACGCTCGGCGTCCGGGTCCGTGCGCGGGTCGGCCGAGTAGACGGCGTCCACGCCGTTCTTGCCCATGAGGACCTCGTCGCAGTGCGTCTCCAGGGCACGCTGGACCGACACGGTGTCGGTGGAGAAGTACGGCATGCCGGCGCCCGCGCCGAAGATGACGACGCGACCCTTCTCCAGGTGCCGGATCGCGCGCAGCGGGATGTACGGCTCGGCGACCTGTCCCATGGTGATCGCGGTCTGCACCCGCGTCTTGACGCCGTCCTGCTCGAGGAAGTCCTGCAGCGCGAGACAGTTCATCACCGTGCCGAGCATGCCCATGTAGTCGGCGCGCGCCCGGTCCAGGCCCGCGCGGGAGAGCTCGGCGCCGCGGAAGAAGTTGCCGCCGCCGGAGACGATCGCGACCTGCACGCCCTGCCGGACCGCGTCGCCGATCTCCTGGGCGATCCGCCGCACGACGTCGGTCGCGAGGCCCACGCTGCCACCCCCGAACGTCTCGCCGGAGAGCTTGAGGAGCACGCGGCGCGCGGGTGCGGTCTCGCCCGTCGCCTCGCCCGTCGCCTCACCCTTCGTGGTCGTCGGCTCGGTCTGGTTGGTCTCGGTCACGTGCGTCACCGTCGCTCTCTGATCTGTTCCGCATGCCCTGCGGCATGTTCCGCGTCCGCCGGCCGTCGCGATCGACGGACCGGCAGGTCGGGCGGGTGCGCGCCCGGTGGTCCTGTGTCGCCCTCCGCGCATCCTGGCACCGGACGGCGGCTCCCGCCCCGTCAGCGGGCGGGCGCGGGCGGGTACGCGAAGGCCCGACCGCACCGCGCACGGTGCGGTCGGGCCTGAGCGCTGGGAGGCGTCAGCTGCCGACGCGGAAGCGGACGAAGCCGAGCAGGGCGCCGCCGGTGGTGGCGACGTGCTTGGCGACGGTCGTCTTCGTGTCCTTGGCCAGCGGCTGGTCCACGAGGACGGCGTCCTTGAAGAAGCCGTTGAGGCGACCCTCGACGATCTTCGGGAGCGCGGCCTCGGGCTTGCCCTCGGCGATCGAGACCTCGCGCGCGATCTCGCGCTCCTTCTCGACGACGTCCGCGGGGACGTCCTCGCGGGACAGGAACCGGGGCGCCAGCGCGGCGATGTGCTGCGCGACGTCCTTGGCGACCGGCTCGGCGGCGTCGTCGGTGGCGACGAGCACGCCGATCGACGGCGGCAGGTCCTTGGCCGTCTTGTGCAGGTAGGTCGTCACCTTGGGGGCCTCGAGGCGGGCCACGCGACGCAGCACGACCTTCTCCCCCATCGTGGCGCCCTGGGCGGCGATCGTGTCGGCCACGGTGCCCTCGGCGGCCGGGGCGGCGAGGCCGGACTCGGCGTCCGTGGCACCCGCGGCGGCGACGGCCTCGAGGACCGCGTCGGCGAGCGCGATGAACTTCTCGTTCTTGACGACGAAGTCCGTCTCGGCGTCGAGCTCGATCATCGTGGCGACCTGGCCGGCCGCGGAGTCGGCGACCTTGACGGCCACGAGGCCCTCGGTGGTCGCGTTGCCCTCGCGCTTGGCGGCGCGGGCCAGACCCTTCTTGCGGATGATCTCGATCGCCTGGTCGGTGTTGCCGTCAGCCTCGTCGAGCGCCTTCTTGACGTCGAGCATGCCGGCACCGGTGCGCTCGCGCAGCGCCTTGATGTCAGCGGCGGTGTAGTTCGCCATGGATGTCCTCCGTGCTGGTTCGAGGTCCGCCCGGACCCGGTCGGGGTGCCGGGCGGAGTGGGTCGTGCGGCGGTCCGCGGGCCGGTCACCCGGGGGTGACCGGCCCGCGAGGACTCACTCGGACTTCTCGGCGGCCTGCTCGCCCTCGGCGGCAGGCGTCTCCTCGGCGGCGGGGGCCTCCTCGGCGGCCGGGGCGGCCTCGGTCGCCTCGGCGGCCTCGGTCGCCTCGGCGGCCGGCGCCTCCTCGGCGGCGGGGGCCTCGGCCTGTGCGGCCTCGGCACCGGCCAGGAGCTCACGCTCCCACTCGGCCAGCGGCTCGGCCTCGGCGGTCTCCGCGGCCTCGCCCTTCTTGCCGGAGTGGCGCTGCAGCAGGCCCTCGGCCGCGGCGTCGGCGATCACGCGGGTGAGCAGCGTGACGGAGCGGATCGCGTCGTCGTTGCCCGGGATGGCGTAGTCGACGTCGTCGGGGTCGCAGTTGGTGTCGAGGATCGCGACGACGGGGATGCCCAGCTTCTTCGCCTCGTTGACGGCCAGGTGCTCCTTGTTCGTGTCCACGATCCAGACCGCCGAGGGGGTCTTGGCCATGTCACGGATGCCGCCCAGCGTGCGCGCGAGCTTGTCCTTCTCGCGACGCAGGACGAGGAGCTCCTTCTTCGTCAGCGCCGAACCGGCGACGTCGTCGAAGTCGATCTCCTCGAGCTCCTTGAGGCGCTGGAGGCGCTTGTGCACGGTGGTGAAGTTGGTGAGCATGCCACCGAGCCAGCGGTGGTTCACGTACGGCATGCCGACGCGGGCGGCCTGCTCGGCCACGGGCTCCTGCGCCTGCTTCTTGGTGCCGACGAACAGGATGCTGCCGCCGTGGGCGACGGTCTCCTTGACGAACTCGTAGGCGCGGTCGATGTACGACAGCGACTGCTGCAGGTCGACGATGTAGATGCCGTTGCGCTCCGTGAAGATGAACCGCTTCATCTTCGGGTTCCAACGGCGGGTCTGGTGTCCGAAGTGGACACCGCTCTCGAGGAGCTGGCGCATGGTCACGACGGCCATGACACGTCCTTTCGCCGCGTGCGCCGGATCCTCCGGGCTGCACGCGCGTCGGGCGACCGGGCTGCTGCTGCAGGCTCCGGTCGCGGTACTCGGTTCGTCGGTGACGGGCATCGGGCCCGGCACCCCTGGCGTCACGCCGGGTCGGCACCGTTCCCAGGGGACCCGGGGACGGACCGCTGCCGACGCGGCCGCACCCTGCACCCGGCGGGCCGGGTCGCGGGGCGCGTGCGTGACGCGCGATGTCGACCGGTTCGCGTCCGCTCCCCCGGCCGGCGAGCCCGCAGGACGTCGAGGACGGTCCACGGGATCCACCGGGATGAATCGGGGGGCGAGGCGCAAGCCGATCGCGGCAGCCAGTCTACCCGACGGTTCCGGGCCTCTCTGCCCACCGGCGATCGCCCACCTGCCGCACCGCCCGACGCGGCCGGCGCCACCCGGCGGATGACGCGGCGCGGGGCGCGAACGCCTCGAGCCTGCCCCCAGGAGTCGGCCGCCGCGGGCGATCCACAGCGCTTCGGCCGACGCTCGAAGCGGTCCGCCTGCTCCGCCAGCCTGCTCCCATGAAGCTTCCCACCACGACCGTCCGGGCACCGGCCCGCCGTGGCCGGCAGGTCGGTCGTGCCACCGCGTGCCCCGTCGGGTCGTCCGTCCCCGCCACGACGGTCGCCAGACCCCTCATGAGACTCGTCATCGGGCTCGCCACGGTCGGCGTCGTGGGCCTCCTGGCCGCCGCGCCGCTCGCCGGCGCGGCGCCTCCGGTCCCGGCCCTGCACGCTGACGGCGACGGCGGCGGATGGACGCGTCCCGTGCCCGGCGACGTCGTGCACCCGTTCGACCCTCCCGCCGAGGAGTGGGCCGCGGGCCACCGCGGGGTGGACCTCGCCGCCGCGACGGGCGAGCGGGTGCGGTCACCGGCCACGGGAACGGTGTCGTTCGCCGGGCAGGTCGCCGGCAAGCCCGTCGTGGTGGTCGCGCACCCCGGTGGCCTGCGGTCCACGTTCGAGCCCGTCACCGCCTCAGTGGGTCTCGGCGACCCGGTGGCCGCGGGCGACGTCGTGGGCGCGCTCACCGCCGGGCCGGGGCACTGCGCGCCCGCCGGGTGCCTGCACTGGGGCGTCCTGCGCGGCGAGGTGTACCTCGACCCGCTCGCGCTGCTCGGCCAGGCGCCACCGATCGTGCTGCTGCCCGGCGGTCCGTGAGCGGAGGCGGGCGCGCCGGTCGGGCCGACGCTCACGAGCCTGTACCGACGGACGGGACGGGCGAACGGAGGCCCGCACAGCTCAGGCGCGCGGGAACGCCTGCACGAACACCTGGCGCAGCCGCTCGTCGTCCACGTGGGTGTACCGCTGCGTGGTGCCGAGGTCGGAGTGCCCCAGCACCTCCTGGACGGACCGCAGGTCCGAGCCGCCCTGCAGCAGGTGCGTCGCCGCGGAGTGCCGCAGCGCGTGCGGGGCCACGTCCTCCACGCCCGCCTGGGCCGCGAGCTGATGCACCGCGTCGCGGACCTGTCGCTGCCCCCAGCGGCCACCGCGCGCCCCCAGGAGGAGCGCGGCCCCGGACGTCGGCTGCAGCAGGGCCGGCCGGCCGTGCGCCAGCCACTCGGACACCGCGCGCGCCGCCGGGACGCCGAACGGCACCACCCGCTCCTTGCCGCCCTTGCCGAGCACCCGCACGAGACGGTCCGTGAGGTCGACGGCAGGCACGTCCACCTGCACCAGCTCGCCGACGCGGATGCCGCTGCCGTACAGGAGCTCGGACGCGGCCCACGCGCGCAGGGCCGCGGGGCGATCCTCCGGCTCCGCGGCGTGCGCGACCTCGCGGGCGGTGTCGAGCAGCGTCGCGGCCGCGTCCGCGCTCAGCACCGTCGGCAGGGTCCGCGACACCTTCGGGCTCGCCAACCGCACCGTCGGGTCCGTCTGCACCAGCCCCACGCGGTACGCCCACCGCAGGAAGGTCCGCGCCGCGGCGCCGCGACGGGCGATCGTCGCCCGGGCCAGGCCGCGCTCGGCCTGCGCGGCGAGCCAGCCGCGCAGCACGACCACGTCGACCCCCGGCAGGCCGTCGACCCCGTGCCGCACCGCGTACCGCAGGAGCGACCCGACGTCGGCACGGTACGCACGACGCGTGTGCGCCGAGTGCCCGCGCTGGACCTCGAGATACTCGTCGAAACGCGCCAGCGCCCCCGCGAGCGGCGCCGGCAGCGGCGGCAGGTCCGGATCGGTGTCCATCCAGGTCAGTGTGCCCCTGAGCCGTCTCGGGACGGGTGAGGCGCCGCGCGTGTCGAGGTCGTCCACCGGTGCGACACCCCTCGTGCGCCCCCCTGGCGGACGACCTCTCGCACCGGCCCGCCGCCTCAGCCGTTCGACGTCGTCCTGCCCGCCCCGCCGTCGGCGCGGCGGACCCGGCGCCACCGGCCGGCCTCCTGGGCGGCGAGCCCGTGCAGCTCGAGTGCACCGAGACCGGCGAGCAGCTCGCCCGGGGCGAGGCCGGCCACCCGTGCCAGCGCGTCCAGGGCGGTCGCGCCCCGTGCCGGCAGCGCGTCCCACACCTCGCGCGCGCGCTCGCCGAGGGCCTCGACCTCCGCCGGCATCCGTCGGCGCGACAGCGCACGGGCGGCGCGCCCCGGTACGGGAGCCCCGTCGTGCGGGGCCGGCGCCGCCTCGCCGTCGTACGGACCGGCGAGCTCGGCCACCTCGGCGGCGTCCGTCACGCAGACCGCCGCCCCGTCCCGCAGGAGCGCGTGGCACCCGGTCGAGGTCCCCGACGTCACCGGGCCGGGCACGGCACCGAGGGGGCGCAGCAGTCGCGTCGCGTGCCGTGCCGTCGACAGCGCCCCCGACCGCCAGGCGGCCTCCACCACGACGGTCGCGCACGACACGGCGGCGATGATCCGGTTGCGGGCGAGGAAGCGCTGCTTGAACGGTGCCGACCCGGGCGGGACCTCGCTCACCACCGCACCCGCGCCGTCCGCCAGGCGTCGCAGGAGATCCTGGTTGCCCGGCGGGTAGAAGCGGTCCACGCCGCCGGCGAGCACCGCCAGGGTGGCAGCCCCGCCGGCGACCGCACCGCGATGGGCCGCGGCGTCGATCCCGTACGCCCCGCCCGACACGACGGCAAAGCCGCGGTCGGCGACACCGGCCGCCAGGTCCGCCGCCACGTGGTCCCCGTAGGCGCTCGACGCCCGCGCCCCGACGAGTGCGACCGACCGCTCCGTCAGCGCGGCGAGATCGGCGTCGCCGCGCACCCACAGGGCGAAGGGCTCTTCCGGGCCCAGCGCGGCGAGCCGGGCCGGCCAGCGTGCGTCCCCGGGCACCAGCAGCGTGCCGCCGAGCCGTTCGAGGACCCGCAGCTCCCGCCGCGGGTCGAGCCGCTCGAGCCGCGGCGCCCACCGGGCGACCCCCTCCATGAGCCGGTCGGCCGCGACCTCGCTGCCCAGCGGCTCGACCGCGGACCCCCGCAGGGCGCGTGCCGGGTCGCGGACCGCGTCGACGACCCACTCCAGCGCCGCCGGGGCCCCGAGGTGCGTGACGAGGGCGCCCGCCACCGCGTCGGCCGGCTCGGCCAACCGGCTCCACGCGGCGCGGGCGAGCACCGGGTCGTCCGCCGCGAAGGGCAGCCCTCCGGCGCCGAGCGACCGCGTCGCGGTCGGTCTCGGTTCCGCGGCCGGCCCCACGACCGCCCCCACGACTGGCTCCACTGCCGGCTCACGCATGGCTCCCCCTCGTGCGCATCGTCACGGCCGTGGAGACGTCGTCGACCGTCGGTGCGGCGCGCCCCGCGAGGTCGGCGTGCGTCCACGCGATCCGCAGCACTCGGTCGGCCCCGCGCAGGCTGAGCACCCCCCGGTCGACCATCTGCTCGATCGGCTGCAGCACCCCCGGTGCTCGTGACCGCTCCCGCAACCACCGCCCGGGCACCTCCGCGTTCGTGGTCCAGGGTGTCCCGGCCAGCCGCTCGCGGGCTGCGGCCCGCGCCTGGGCGACCCGGGCCGCGACCACCGCCGACGACTCCCCCTCCGACCGTGCCGTCCGTTCCGCCCGCGTCACGGGCAGGACCTCCACCTGAAGGTCGACGCGGTCGAGCAGCGGCCCCGACAGACGACCGAAGTACCGGCGCTTCGCCATGGGCGTGCAGGAGCAGTCCAGCCCTTTGTTCACCGACGCCATCCCGCACGGGCAGGGGTTCGCCGCCAGCACCAGCTGGAAGCGTGCCGGGTAGCGGGCGGCTCCCCCGGAGCGGTGCAGCACCAGCTCCCCCTGCTCGAGCGGCTGGCGCAGCGTCTCCAGCACGCGGGACGGGAACTCGGGGGCCTCGTCCAGGAGCAGCACCCCCCGGTGCGCGCGGGACACCGCGCCGGGCCGGGCCAGGCCGCTGCCCCCGCCGACGATCGCCGCCGGGGTGGCCGTGTGGTGCGGGTCCTCGAAGGGCGGGCGCGTCAGGAGGCCGTTCCCGGGGTCGAACGTCCCGGCCACCGAGTGCACGGACGTCACCTCCACGGCCTCGGAGGGCGTGAGGTCCGGCAGGATGCCCGGCAGCCTGGCGGCGAGCATGGTCTTGCCCGCACCCGGTGGCCCGACCAGGAGCAGATGGTGCCCACCGGCGGCCGCGACCTCGAGCGCCATCCTCGCGTGCACCTGCCCGACCACCTCCGCGAGGTCCCCCGGCGACCGGCGTGGCGCGGACTGCCGCGCCGCCCGGACCGGGTCCAGCACCGGCGGCTCGGCGAGCTCGCCGCCGTGGAGCAGCACCACCTCGGCCAGGCTCGACGCCGCGTGGACGCGCGCACCGGGGACCAGCCGGGCCTCGTCCGCGTCCCCGGTCGCGACCACGACGTCGGGGCACCCCGCCTCGACGGCCGCGGCGACCGCAGGGAGCACCCCGCGCACGGGCTGGAGGCGCCCGTCGAGGCCGAGCTCCGCCAGGTGCACCACCCGGTCCAGCCCGGCCCGGGGTACCACGCCGTCCCCCGCGAGCACGGCGACCGCGATGGCGACGTCGAACGACGAACCGGACTTGCGCAGCGACGCGGGCGACAGGTTGACGGTGATCTTGCGGTGCGGCCACTTGATGCCGGTGGAGAGCACCGCGGCCCGCACCCGCTCGCGCGACTCGTTGAGCGCCGTGTCCGGCAGCCCCACCAGCGTGAACCCGGGGACGGACGCCGCGAGCTGCGCCTGCACCTCCACGACGTGCCCGGTCAGCCCGGTGAGGGCGACCGCCGCCGTCGTCCCGAGGCCCATCAGAGCACCCCCACGAGGTGCTCGACCTGCGCGGCGCCCGCCCGCGGCAGCACCACGGCCACCACGTCGACCCGGATCTCGCGGCAGCGCACGTCCCGGTGCTCCACCAGCCACTGCCCCGTGAGCCGGCGGATCCGGGACAGCTTGGCGGCCGTCACCGCCTCCGCGGGGTGGCCGAACGCGGTGCCCCGTCGCGTCTTCACCTCGATCGCGACCAGCACGTCGCCGTCACGCGCGACGAGGTCGAGCTCGCCTCCCGTGCCGTGCCAGTTGCGCTCGAGCACCTCCATGCCCTGCGCCTCGACGTGGCGCGCGGCCACCCGCTCCCCGTACCGCCCGACGGCGTCCTTCGCCCGCATCGAACCACCTCCGCGGGGAAGCCTCGCGGCCCGGTGCAGGGCCGACGCGCACGCGGACGGTGTCCTGTGGACGAGGGGCGCAGGGGGGCCGCCTGGGGGCAGCCTCCGTGCCTACCGGCGCCTCGTGGCGTCGACAGGGAGCGAGCTACAGGGCGAGCTCGGCCTTCGCGAGCTCCTCCACGTTGACGTCCTTGAACGTCACCACGCGCACCGACTTCACGAACCGCGCGGAGCGGTAGACGTCCCATACCCACGCGTCGGCCAGCCGGAGCTCGAAGTAGACCTCGCCGGCGGCGGACCGCACCTGCAGGTCCACCTGGTTGGCGAGGTAGAACCGCCGCTCCGTCTCCACGACGTACGAGAACAGGCCCACCACGTCGCGGTACTCGCGGTACAGCGCGAGCTCCATCTCGGTCTCGTAGTTCTCGAGGTCTTCGGCGCTCACAGGGCCATCATCCCATCGGGCGGGTCGAGGGCGAGGCCTGCGGCGGGCGTGCCGGACGCCGGGACCGCGCCGTCGTCCGCGAGGGCGCGCAGGTTCCACGACCGGCGGTGCTGCGGCGTCGGGCCGAGCCGGCGCAGCGCGTCCAGGTGGGCGGGCGCCGAGTACCCCTTGTTCTGGTCCCACGCGTACGCCGGGTACTGGCGCGCCAGACGCACGAGCAGCCCGTCGCGCTCCACCTTGGCGAGCACGCTCGCGGCCGCGACCGACGAGCACTGCAGGTCCGCCTTGACGAGGGTGCGCACCCCCGGCTCCGGCGCCTCGGGCCCGAGGGGGTCGAGGGCCGCCGCCTCGAACAGGTCGACGTCGCCCCGGCTCAGCCAGTCGTGCGAGCCGTCGAGGAGCACCACGTCCACGTCGCCGCACGTCCGCCGGACCTGGGCCAGTGCCCGCCGCCCGGCGAGCCGCAGCGCGGCCACGATCCCGTGCGCGTCGATCTCCGCCGGCCCCGCGTGCCCGACGGCCCACGCGACCCCCCAGCGCTGCAGCTGCGGCACCATCGCGACCCGCGCCGCCGGGGTGAGGAGCTTCGAGTCGGTCAGCCCCTGGGGCGCCGTCCGCGTCGCCGCGTCCACGACGACGACCCCCACGCTCACGGGCCCGGCGAGGGAGCCGCGCCCCACCTCGTCCATGCCCGCGACCAGCCGTGCGCCTCCTGTGAGCAGCGCACGCTCCTGGCGCAGCGTCGGGCTCCGGCGCTGCTTGGCGCCGGCGCCGGCCGTGCGGCGGCGGGGCGGCGTGGGCCGGCGCACCGTCTCCGGCCCGGACGTCGCCCGGACGGGCTCGGCGCCGGCCTGCCCTGCGTCCTGCTCGGGGCCGCGCTCGACCAGCGACGTCACGGCTCCGGGACCTTCGCGAAGACGTCGCCCGGGTTGCGCAGGAGCTTCGCGTCGCCCAGCGGCCACACGGTGGCGAACGCCGACCCGACGACGTTGTCCATCGGCACGAACCCGCCGCCGGGCTTGCCCGTGTTGTAGCGGGAGTCCTGCGAGTTCTGCCGGTTGTCGCCCATGACGAACAGGAAGCCGTCGGGCACGACCGTGTCGAACGGGTCCTGGCTCGGCACCGAGCCCGGCTTGATGTACGACTCCTCGTCGATCGGCTCGCCGTTGATGCTCACGCGGCCCTGGTCGTCGCAGCACGTCACGTGGTCGCCGGGCGTCCCGACGACCCGCTTGATCAGGTGGTCGCCCGTCTCCTGCGGCAGCAGCCCCACGAACGTCAGGACGTTCGTCACCGCCTGCCCCACGGGGGTCCGCTCGGGCGGCTCGTACGGCGGCAGCCAGCCGCCGGGGTCCTTGAACACCACGATGTCGCCACGGTGGACGTCGAACACGTCCGGCACCATGCGCGAGACCATCACCCGGTCGCCGATCTCCAGCGTGTCCTCCATCGACCCGCTGGGGATGTAGAACGCCTGCACCAGGAACGTCTTGATGAGCCACGACAGGACCAGCGCGCTGACCACGATGATCGCGGTCTCGCGCAGGACGCCGAGCCCGCGACTCGGGGTCGGGCCCTCGGCGGGGGCGGGGCGGCCCGCTCCGACCACGGCGTCGAAGCCCTCGACCCCGTCGCCGGAGCCGCTGCCCGCGGGGTCGTGGGGACGGGGATCGCGCGCGCTGGGCCGGTCTGTCACGGGATCGGAGTCTGCCACGCCCTCACTCTTTCACTCGCCACCGTCCACGGCGAAACCGCGACAGGCCCCCGCTCGCGCTCCGGCGGCGGCCCCGGCCGACCCCGGGGACGACGACGGACGGGCGGCCCTGCCATCGGCAGGAACCGCCCGTCCGGGGGTGCGCGTCAGCGCGTCGCGACGCGGCGCATCACGCCGCACGGCCTCACTTCGAGGTCGGCGCGGTCTCGCGCTTCTCGCGGATCTTCGCCTTCTTGCCGCGCAGGTTGCGCAGGTAGTACAGCTTCGCCCGGCGGACGACGCCGCGGGAGACGACCTCGATCGAGTCGATGGTCGGGGCGTGCAGGGGGAACGTCCGCTCCACGCCGACGCCGAAGCTGATCTTGCGGACGGTGAACGTCTCGCGGACGCCGCCGCCCTGGCGCGCGATGACGATGCCCTGGAACGCCTGGACGCGCGAGCGGTTGCCCTCGACGACCTTGACGTTGACCTTGACGGTGTCGCCGGCGCGGAAGTCCGGGACGTCGGAGCGCAGCGAGGCTGCGTCGACGGAGTCGAGCGTGTGCATGGTGGTCTCCCCGCCCTGCCACAGGTCAGGAGCAAGATCGTGGCGCGCCCGCAGGGGCACGCGGAATCTGACGTGTCGGTGGGTGCGTCGGCTCCTCGACCAGGCGGGCTGACCAGCAGCCCGTCGTGACCTCCCCTGTGGCAGAGGCCGGGTCGGCGAACGCACCAGCGCCCTATTCTGCCACACGTCCCGGCGCGGACCCCGGCTCGGGCTCCGCCGCGGGACGGAGGCGTCCGTCACGCACCTCCCAGCCGAGGCCGGCGAGGACGGCGCGGTCCGCCTTGTCCAGCGACGCGGGGTCGAGCGCGGCCACCATGTCGGGGCGCCGTGCGGCGGTCCGCTCCAGCGCCCGGTCGCGACGCCAGCGCTCGATCCGGGCGTGGTGGCCGGACAGGAGCACCTCGGGCACCTCGAGCCCCGCCCACTCCGGCGGCTTCGTGTACACCGGGTACTCCAGCAGGCCGGCTGCGCCGTGCGACTCCTCGACCAGCGAGTGCGGGTTGCCGACGACGCCCGGCAGCAGCCGCCCGAACGCCTCGATCATCACGAGCGCGGCCACCTCCCCGCCGTTGAGCACGTAGTCGCCGATGGACAGCTCGCTGACGCGGTGGCCGGCGGCGCGGGTGCGCTCGGCGACGCGTGCGTCGATGCCCTCGTACCGCCCGCACGCGATGACCACGTGCTCCTCGGCCGCCAGCGCCTCCGCGTGCCGCTGCGTGAAGACGTCGCCCGACGGCGTCGGCACGACCAGGTGCCCGCCCCCGCCCGCCGGCAGGACGTCGTCGAGCGCCCGCCCCCAGACGTCCGGGCGCATGACCATGCCCGCTCCCCCGCCGAACGGGGTGTCGTCGACCGTGCGGTGCCGGTCGGTGGTCCAGTCCCGCAGGTCGTGCACCCGCAGGTCGAGCAGCCCGGCCTTGCGCGCCTTGCCGACCAGCGACAGGTCCAGCGCGGCGAGGTAGTCGGGGAAGATCGAGACGACGTCGACGCGCACGTCAGCCCTCGCCCTGGGCGTCGTCCGCCCGGTCGACGACGGCGGACGCCGCGTCCCTGGCGAGCAGCCCGCCGGGGGGCGTCAGGACGACGCGCCCGCCCGCGACGTCGACCTCCGGCACGATGGCGCGGACGAACGGTACGAGCGTGCGCTCGCCGCCGGTCTCCCGCACGACGAGCGCGTCGTGCGCCGGAAGGTGCTCGAGGCCGGTCACCTCGCCGACCACGGTCCCGTCCTCGAGCTCGGCCCGCAGGCCCTGGAGCTCGTGCGGGTACCAGGCGTCCTCCTCGTCGGAGACGTCGGCCTCGACGACGAGCTCGACGCCCCGCAGCGCCTCGGCCGCGGTGCGGTCGGCCACCTCCGCGAAGGACACGAGCCAGCGGCCCTGGTGCACCCGCGCGGCGGTCACCGTGAGGGGCCCGGCCTCGGCCGGCTCGGTCGCGAGGGTGAGCCCCACCGCGAGCCGTTCCTCGGGGTTGTCGGTGCGCAGGTCGAGGCCGACCTCGCCCCGGAGCCCGTGCGCCCGCCCGACGCGCGCCACCACCAGCTGCATGACCACTCCTGTCTCGAACTGTTCTCGTGGGCCGGTGACCACCGGTCCCAGCATGCCTCGCGGCAGACGACGAGGCCCGGCCCCACTCTCGGTGGGGTCGGGCCTCGTCAGTGCTACGGCAGCGGGTGCGGCACGCGTCAGCGCCGGTCGACGTCCACGACGTCGACCCGCACGGGGCCGTCCGTCGCGAGGGCGCCGACCACCGTGCGCAGCGCCTTCGCCGTCCGTCCGCCCCGGCCGATCACGCGGCCGAGGTCGTCGGGGTGCACCCGCACCTCGAGCAGGTCGCCCCGGCGCTGCGTCCGCGAAGCCACCCGGACGTCGTCCGGGTTGTCCACGATGCCGCGCACCAGGTGCTCGAGGGCCTCGGCGAGCATCAGGCCTCGGCCTCAGCCTCGGTGGCCTCGGCCGCCGGCTCCTCGGCCTTCTTCTCGGCAGCCTTCGCCTTGGCCTTCTCGGCCTCGGCGGCGACGGCCTCGACCGCGGCGGCGCTGTCGGCCTTCGCGGTCTTGGTCTTGAGGGTGCCCTCGGCGCCCGGAAGACCCTTGAACTTCTGCCAGTCACCGGTGATCTTGAGCAGCGCGGCGACCTGCTCGGTCGGCTGCGCACCGACGCCGAGCCAGTACTGCGCCCGCTCGGACTTGATCTCGATGAACGACGGCTCCTCGGTCGGGTGGTACTTCCCGATCTCCTCGATGACGCGCCCGTCGCGCTTGGAGCGCGAGTCGGCCACGACGACGCGGTAGTACGGGGCCCGGATCTTGCCGAGGCGCTTCAGACGAATCTTGACGGCCACTGTGGTGGTGTCTCCTGGTTCTGGTGGGGCGACCTCACGCGCCGCCGGGTGGGGTCCTGGCGGTGTCCGGAGGTCAGGAACGCGACCTGCGCAGGAGAGAGGGGCCTGGGCACGCCGAGTACCCCGCCATTGTGCCAGACCGGGCGTGCCCGCTCCAACCACGGGTGACGCACCTCTCGCCCCGGCGCGGGGAGGTCAGCCGCGGACGACCTGCCCGCGCAGCACGACGGCGGTCGGGTGCCGCAGCACCTCGATGTCCTCGCGCGGGTCGGCGGGGTAGACCACCAGGTCCGCGCTGGACCCCTCGACGAGGGCGCCGAAGCCCAGCAGCTCGCGCGCCCGCCAGGTCGCCATCGCGACGACGTCGGCGGCGGGGATGCCGGCCGCGACCAGCTCGGCGCACTCGTCCACGACCCGCCCGTGCCCGAGCGTGCCGCCGGCGTCGGTCCCGACGAGCAGGGGCACGCCCGCCTCGTGGAGCGCGCGCACGTGCTCGTACCGGCGGGCGTGCATGCGCCGCATCCGCGCCGCGTACTCCGGGTACTTCCCCTCCGCCCGCCGGGCGATCTCCTCGAAGCGGGCCACCTGGAGCAGCGTGGGGGTCACGGGGATGCGCCGCGCCGCGACCTCGTCCACGAGCGCCCCCATGACGCCCGTCCCGTGCTCGATGCCGTCCACGCCCGCGGCGAGCAGGTCGGGCACGACCTCCTCGGAGAAGGCGTGCACCGTGACGCGCGCGGCCTCCGCGTGCGCGGCGGCGACCGCCTCCGTGAGCACGTCGCGCGGCCACAGCGGGCCGAGGTCGCCCGCCTCGCGGTCGATCCAGTCCCCGACCAGCTTGACCCAGCCGTCCGCGCGGCGCGCCTGGGCGCGCACCGCGTCGGGGAGCGCTCCCACGTCGTCGAGCTCGAGGCCGAAGCCCCGCAGGTAGCGCTTGGGGCGTGCCAGGTGCCGGCCGGCGCGCACGAGGCGCGGCAGGTCGGGGCGCTCCTGGACCCAGGACGTGTCCACGGGCGAGCCCGCGTCGCGCACGAGCAGGACGCCGGAGTCGCGGTCGGCGACGGCCTGGGCCTCCGCCGTCGCCTGGTCGACCGCGCCGTCGGGGCCGAGGCCCACGTGGCAGTGCACGTCCACCAGACCCGGCAGCACCCAGCCCTCGAGCTCGCGGGTGGCGCTGCCCTGCGGCGACGGGCGGGTCAGGCTGACCCGGCCGTCGCGCACCCACATCTCGCCGACGTCGCGATCGTGACCGAGCAGGACGTGGCCGGTGACGTGCAGCGGGACGTGCGGGGCAGACATGGTCGAAGGTTACCGAGTCGGGGGGCCGGGCCGTGGAGGCCGGTCCGTGCGCCTCAGCGTCCGCCGAGCAGCTTGTCGAGCCCGTCCGGCAGCTGGAGCTTCGAGAGGTCCTGCTCGGCCGGCTCCTCGCCGCCCATCCCGAACGCGGAGCCCTGCGGGGACGGCTTCGCGGCGGGGCCGCCGAGCGCACGCTGCAGGGCCTCGCGCTCCTGCTGCGCCCGCTTCGCGGGGTTGCCGGACTTGCCCTTGACCTTCTTCGAGGGCGCCTGCTTGCCGCGCGACTTCTTGCCCCCGCCCGGCATCCCCGGCATCCCCGGGACGCCGCCAGGCATGCCCGGCATGCCGCCGCCCTTGCTCATCTGGCGCATCATCTTCTGCGCCTGCGTGAACCGCTCGAGGAGCTGGTTGACGGCCGTCGTCGTCTGGCCGGAGCCCCGCGCGATGCGCGCGCGGCGCGAGCCGTTGATGATCTTGGGGTTGTCGCGCTCGGCGGGCGTCATCGACTGGATGAGGGCCTGGACCCGGTCGACCTCCCGCTCGTCGAAGTTCTCGAGCTGCTCGCGCATCTGCCCCATGCCGGGCATCATCCCGAGCATCTTCTTCATGGAGCCGAGCTTCTTCATCTGCTGCATCTGCACCAGGAAGTCGGACAGCGTGAAGTCCTCGCCCTTCTCCACCTTGGCCGCCATCTTGGCGGCCTCCTCGGCGTCGAAGGCCTTCTCTGCCTGCTCGATGAGGGTGAGCACGTCACCCATGTCGAGGATGCGCGACGCCATGCGGTCGGGGTGGAAGACCTCGAAGTCGGTGAGCTTCTCACCGGTCGAGGCGAACATGATGGGGCGGCCCGTCACCGTCGCCACGGAGAGGGCGGCACCGCCGCGCGCGTCTCCGTCGAGCTTGGACAGGACGACGCCGGTGAAGTCGACGCCCTCCTCGAAGGCCTTCGCCGTGGCGACGGCGTCCTGGCCGATCATCGCGTCGATGACGAACAGGACCTCGTCGGGCTGCACGGCGTCGCGGATGTCCGAGGCCTGCTGCATGAGCACCTGGTCGACGCCCAGGCGGCCCGCGGTGTCGACGATGACGACGTCGTGCTGCTTGACCTTCGCCTCGGCGACACCGTCACGGGCCACGCCCACGGGGTCGCCGATGACGACGTCCGTCTCCGCGCCCTGGTTGCCCGGGTGCGGCGCGTAGACCGGGACGCCGGCCCGCTCAGCCACGACGGAGAGCTGGGTCACCGCGTTGGGGCGTTGCAGGTCGGCGGCGACCAGCAGCGGCGTGTGGCCCTGCTCCTTGAGCGCCAGCGCCAGCTTGCCGGCGAGGGTCGTCTTGCCGGCGCCCTGGAGGCCGGCGAGCATGATGACCGTCGGCGGCGTCTTCGAGAGCTGCAGCGGCCGGGTCTGGCCGCCGAGGATCGACACGAGCTCGTCGTTGACGATCTTCACGACCTGCTGCGCCGGGTTCAGCGCGCCGGACACCTCGGCGGACAGCGCACGCTCGCGCACCGCGGAGGTGAACTCGCGCACGACGGGCACGGCGACGTCGGCGTCGAGGAGCGCCCGACGGATCTCGCGCACGGTCGCGTCGATGTCCGCCTCGGAGAGCCGACCCCGCCCGCGCAGGTTCTTGAACGTCGCGGTGAGCCGGTCCGACAGGGAGTTGAACACCAGGCAGGTCCTTAGGAGAGGTCGTCGTGGGGTGCGGCCACCTAGCCTACCGTCCGACGGCGAGCGCCCGACGGGCCCGCCCCGTGAGGTCGTCCACGAGGCTCGCGCGCCACGCCGTCCATCCCGCCGGGCCCAGCGACGACGAGTCCGCCTCCGTGACCACGCGCACCACCTCGAGCAGGTCGCCGCGGTGCTCGAGCGCGTCGAGGAGCTCCGCCACCGTGGCCGGGTCCTCGAGGTCGGCCGTGGTCGCGAGGCGCGCGAGGGTGAGGTGGTGGCGCACGACGAGGCCGACGTCGCGCGCCGTGTCCTCGCCGAACCCCGTCCGGAGCACGATGCCGGGGGCGACGCGGGCACCCTCCACGGAGTGGTCGGGCTCGACGGCGCCGCGGCGCTTGCCGATGTCGTGCAGCAGGGCGCCGAGCAGGAGCTGGTCCGTCGGCGCCGCCGCGACGCCCCCGTCCGCCGCGACCTGGCGGCGCACCCGGACGGCGCGCGCCGCCGTCTCCACCAGGTGCCGGTCCACGGTGTGCCGGTGGACCGCGGCCCGCTGGGGGCGGTTGCGCACGGCCGCCCACTCGGGGATCCAGGTCGTGACGACGCCGGCCAGGTCGAGCGCCTCCCAGACCGGCACCTGGGCCGGCCCCGCGCCGAGCAGCGTGAGCAGCGCGGAGCGCGCGGCGGGCGGCCACGGCGCGGGCGGCGGCGGGGACTCCGCGAGCGACTGCACGGTCACGGGCGAGAGCACGAGACCGGTGCGCGCCGCGGTGGCCGCCGCCCGCAGCGGCAGCAGCGGGTCCTCGGCCGGCTGCGCCCCCACGGCCAGCACCAGCTCGCCGTCGTGCTCCACGAGGCCGTCGCCCACCGACCGCAGCCGCGGCGCGGACCGGCGCCCCCGGACCATGACGGGCCGGCGGACCGCGGGACGCTGCAGCGCCTGCCGGGCGCGGCGCACGGTGGAGTCCAGCGCGTAGGAGATCTCCCGACCGGCCTCGGCGAGGCTGGCCAGCAGCTCGTCGGGGTCGTCGTACCCGCAGCGGGCGGCCACCTCGTCGAGGTCGGCGAGCAGCAGCTTGGTGGAGCGGCGCCGCGTCACGACGTGCACCGCGTCCCGCACGTCCAGCAGGTGCGCGTACGCCCGGTCCACGCGGCCGTGCGGGCGGTCGGTGAGCCACGTGGCCGCGAGCGCCGACAGCAGGACGGCGTCGCGGATGCCGCCGCGCGACTCCTTGAGGTCCGGCTCGATGAGGTACGCCAGCTCCCCCGCGCGCTCGGCCCGGTCGCGGGCGCTGTGCAGCAGCTCGGGCAGCCGGCGGCGGGACGCCGAGCGCCAGTCGGTGAGGATCGCGGAGGCCGCGCGGTGGACGACGACCGCGTCCCCCGCCACGGGCCGCACGTCCAGCCAGCCGACGGCGGCGGGCAGGTCGGTGGACGCGAGCCGACGCGTCTGGCTCAGCGAGCGCACGGCGTGGTCGACGTCGACGCCGGAGTCCCACAGCGGGTACCACAGCGCGTCGGCGACGCGGGCGAGCTCGTCGGGCTTGTGGGTGCGGCCGTCGTGCACGAGCACGAGGTCGAGGTCCGACAGCGGGCCGAGCTCGCCGCGGCCGAGGCTGCCGACGGCGGCCAGCGCGAGGCCCGTCGGGTCGACGTCGGCCGTGGCGGTCTCGTACAGGGGGGTGAGCCGGTCGGTGACGAGCTGCTGCAGGGCCGTGCGGCGCGCGACCCCCGACCGGCCGGGGCCGGTCAGGCCGTCGGCGGCGGCGAGCAGGTCCGCGCGCAGGGGGCCCACCGCAGGGGTCGTGGTGGCGCCGTCGTCGACGCGCGAACCCCGCACCCCGGCGTCCGGGGTGCGGGGCTCGGTCGCGCCCGGCTGGTCGTCCGGGAGCACTGTCCGCGTCTCCTAGAGGGCCGCGTCGCCGTGCTCGCCGGTGCGCACGCGCACCACGTCGTCGAGCGTCGTGGTCCACACCTTGCCGTCCCCGATCCTGCCGGTCTGGGCGGCCTTGACGACGACGTCCACGACGGTGGACGCGTCCTCGTCCGCGACGAGGACCTCCACGCGGACCTTGGGCACCAGGTCGACCGTGTACTCGGCGCCCCGGTACACCTCGGTGTGGCCCTTCTGGCGTCCGTAGCCGCTGGCCTCGCTGACGGTCATCCCGCGGATGCCGGCGGCCTCGAGGGCGGACTTCACGTCGTCCAGGCGGTGGGGCTGGACGACCCCGGTGACGAGCTTCATGCGCGGATCTCCCTCTTGATCTGGCCGCTGGCGGAACCCTGCGGGACGGTCTCGTACGCGGACTCGCTGTGCACCGCCAGGTCGATGCCACCGACCTCGGCCTCCTCGGAGACCCGCCAGCCCATGACCGCCTTGAGCGCGATCGCGATGAGGTAGGTGATGATGCCGGAGAAGACGATCGCGACGACGGCGATGATCGCCTGGACCGCGAGCTGGTTCAGGCCGCCGCCGTAGAACAGGCCCGTCTCGGTGGCCAGGAAGCCGATGGAGACCGTGCCCCAGAGGCCGGAGACGAGGTGCACGCCCACGACGTCGAGCGAGTCGTCGTAGCCCAGCTTGTACTTCAGCCCCACCGCGAAGGCGGAGAGCACGCCGGCGATCGCGCCGACCGCGATCGAGCCCACGGGGCTGACGGACCCGGCGGCCGGGGTGATCGCGACGAGCCCGGCCACGACACCCGACGCCGCACCGAGCGACGTCGCGGAGCCGTCACGCAGCTTCTCCACCAGGAGCCAGCCGAGCACCGCGGCCGCGGTGGCGACCGTCGTGTTGACCCACGCGAGGCCGGCGAAGCCGTCGGCGGTGAAGGCGGAGCCGCCGTTGAAGCCGAACCAGCCGAACCACAGGAGCGCCGCGCCCAGCATGACGAGCGGCAGGTTGTGCGGGCGCATCGGCTCGGAGCCGAAGCCCTTGCGCTTGCCGACCACCAGGGCGAGGACCAGCGCGGCCACACCGGCGTTGATGTGCACCACGGTGCCGCCGGCGAAGTCGATCGGCGTCGCGATGGACGCGAACGGCCCGTCGCCGGACAGCAGACCGCCGCCCCAGACCATGTGCGCCATCGGGAAGTAGCAGAGGGTCACCCACACGGCCACGAAGACCATCCAGGTGCCGAACTTGGCGCGGTCGGCGATCGCGCCGGAGATCAGGGCGACGGTGATGATGGCGAACGTCGCCTGGAAGCCCACGCCCACGATGCCGGGGACGCCGAAGTCGTCGATCGCGAACTCGCCCGCGGCGTCGTAGATCGCGCCGGACAGCCCGAACTGGTCGAACGGGTTGCCGACGATCCCGCCGAGGTCGGCGCCGTAGGACATCGACCAGCCCCACAGCACGTAGACGACGCCGACGACGGCGATCGCGCCGAACGACATCATCATCATGTTCAGCACGGACTTGCCGCGCACCATCCCGCCGTAGAAGAGCGCGAGTCCAGGGGTCATCAGGAGCACGAGAGATGCCGACATCAGCATCCACGCGGTTGCTCCGGTGTCCAGCTCCATGAGTTGTTCCTCCCTCACCAGCCGGGCGGCCGGGTCGGGCACTACCGTGGTCGGGCGGGGTTTCGCCTGGAGTGTTCTGGTGTTTCGCGGGTGTGACAAGGCCCCGTCACGCGTCAACTTTGCGTTAACGGGGCCTTGTCACGGGGTGCCGCGGGGTGCCGCGGGTGCGGCGGTGGTCAGCCCAGCAGGCCGTCCACGAACTGCTCGGGGTCGAACGGCGCCAGGTCGTCGGGGCCCTCCCCCAGCCCGACGAGCTTGACCGGCACGCCGAGCTCACGCTGCACGGCGACGACGATGCCGCCGCGGGCGGTCCCGTCGAGCTTGGTGAGCACGATGCCGGTGACGCCGGCGACCTCGCTGAAGACGCGGGCCTGGTTGAGGCCGTTCTGCCCCGTCGTGGCGTCGAGCACGAGCAGCACCTCGGCGAGCGGCGCCTCCCGGGTGATGACGCGGGTGATCTTGCCCAGCTCGTCCATGAGGCCCGCCTTGTTCTGCAGGCGGCCCGCGGTGTCGACGAGGACGACGTCCGTGCCCTCGGCCTTGCCGCGCTTCACCGCGTCGAACGCGACGGCGGCCGGGTCGGCGCCGTCGCGGTCCGAGCGCACCGTCTCCACGCCCACGCGGGCGCCCCAGGTCTGCAGCTGGTCGGCGGCCGCCGCGCGGAACGTGTCGGCCGCCCCGAGCACCACGGACCGGTCCTCCGCGACCAGCACCCGCGCCAGCTTGCCGACCGTCGTCGTCTTGCCCGTGCCGTTGACGCCCACCACGAGCACGACGGCGGGCAGCCGCGTGCCGTCGTCACCGACCGGGCCGGTCGTGGCGACGTCGCGGTCCAGCGCCGGGTCGACGACCTTGAGCAGCTCCTCGCGCAGCAGGTCCCGCACGGTCTTCGGGTCACGGACGCCGAGCACGCGCACGCGCGTGCGCAGGGCCTCGAGGAGCTCCTCGGCCGGTCCGGCGCCGATGTCGGCGAGCAGGAGCGTCTCCTCGAGCTCGTCCCAGTCGTCCTCGGTGAGGTGGTCGCGGGACAGCACGCTGAGCAGCCGCGCGCCGAGCGGCGACCCCGACCGGGCGAGCCGGTCGCGCAGACGCACCAGGCGCCCGGCCACCGGCTCCGGCGTCTCGAGCGCGGGCGCCGCCGGTTCCGCCGCGGGGCCCGCGTCGACCGACGCTCCCTCCGGCGCGGGGGCCACCGTCGTGACGCCGTCGTCCCGCCGGTCGACCGGCTGGTCGATCTGCTGGTCGGGGCGCCGGCGGCGCGACCTCGGGACGAGCAGTGCGGCACCGCCGCCGACCACGACGACGACGCAGAGAAGGATCCAGAACCAGAGCTGATCAGTCACGCGGACAGTCTCCCAGAAGCGCGCGACCGCACCGCCCGGCGAGGACCGCCGGCGGAGCCCCGGACGAGGGGGTCACTCCGGCTTGCGGACGCTCCCCACGTGCCACGAGCTGCGCGCCTGCAGGCGCGCGCGGTGCAGGGCGTCGGTGAGCTCCTCCGGGTCGACGTAGCCCGGGGCGTCCTCGACCGTCGCGGCGAAGAACTCGTCCATCCCGGTCTCGACCGGGGCAGGGGGCGCGACGCGCCTGCGGCGCAGCCCGGACCGGAAGTCGCGGAGGAAGCGACCGAGGCCGGGTGCCTCGTCGTCCTGACCCTCACGACGCTCCATGACGTTGGCCACGAGGAACACCACCGCGGCGAGAACGAGGGACCCGAGGACCCAGAGGACGAACGTGAGCATGGCGTTATTCTCCCCGCGCATCGACGGTCTCGCGCATCCGCTGGGAGATGACGGTCGTCACACCGTCGCCGCGCATGGTCACGCCGTACAGCGCGTCCGCGACCTCCATCGTGCGCTTCTGGTGGGTGATGACGATGAGCTGGGAGTCCTCCTGCAGCTCGCGGAAGATCTCCAGCAGCCGGCCCAGGTTCACGTCGTCGAGCGCCGCCTCCACCTCGTCCATCACGTAGAACGGGCTGGGGCGCGCCTTGAAGATCGACACGAGGAACGCGACCGCCGTGAGCGACCGCTCCCCGCCGGACAGCAGCGACAGCCGCTTGACCTTCTTGCCCGCCGGGCGCGCCTCGACCTCGATGCCCGTGGTGAGAAGATCACCCGGCTCGGTGAGCACCAGGCGCCCCTCGCCGCCCGGGAAGAGCCGGCCGAAGACCCGCTCGAACTGCTCCGCGGTGTCGCGGAACGCCTCCGCGAAGACCTGCTGCACCCGCTCGTCGATCTCCTCGACGATGTGCAGCAGGTCCTGGCGCGACTTCTTGAGGTCCGCCAGCTGCTCCGTGAGGAACTGGTGCCGCTCCTCCAGGGCCGCGAACTCCTCCAGCGCGAGCGGATTGACCGCGCCGATGCGCGCGAGCGCACGCTCCGCCGTCGCGAGCCGCTTCTCCTGCTCCGCGCGCACGTACGGCACGGGCTCCGGGTCCGGCTCCTCCTCGGCGGCGTCGGCGGGGCGCGCCACCGGCACGTCGCGGTGCGGGCCGAACTCCTCGACCAGGACGTCGGGGTCGCTGCCCAGCTCGTCCACCGCCCGGGCCTGCAGCTGCTCGAGCCGCGCCACCTGCTGGGCGCGCGCCACCTCGTCGCGGTGCGCGACGTCGGTGAGGTCGCGCAGCTCGCCCGCGAGCCGGTCGGCGTCGGTGCGGACCGCCTCGAGCTCCCGCTGCCGCGCGCCGCGCTCCTCGTCGGCGGCGGCGCGCTCGGCCTGGGCCCGCTCGATCGAGCGGGCGAGGACGGCGAGGGCCGTGCCCGCGTCGTCGCGCACCGCGGACGCCGTCCGCGCCTCGGCCGCGCGCTGCACCGCCCGCCGCTCCGCCTTCTCCCGCGCGGCACGCTCCTGCGCCGCGGCCCGAGCGAGGCCTTGCGCACGGCCGGCGACGGCGCGCGCCCGCTCCTCGCTCGTGCGCAGCTCGAGCCGCGCCTCGGTCTCCGCCGCGCGTGCCGCGGTGGCTGCCTCCTGCGCCGCCTCGCGGGCCGCCTGCGCCTCGGCCACCTGCTCCTGCGACTGCGCGGGCTCGGCCTCGGCGACCTCGAGGCGCCGGGCCAGCTCGGCGAGCTCCGCCTCGTCGGCCTCCCGGCGCTCAGCGGCCTGGGCGAGCGTCGCGCGGTGCCGCTCGGCCTCCGCGAGCGCGGACCGGTGCGCCGAGCCCAGCGTGCCGAGCTGCTCCGCGACGGCGGCGAGGGCGGCGTCCGACTCGTGCAGCCGGGCGAGGGTGTCGTCGTGGACGGCCTGCGCGGCCTCGAGACGCTCGCGCGCCCCGACCAGCTCGAAGCGGCAGCGCTCGCCGCGGGCGGCCGCGTCGTCGAGCCCCTCCTTGGCCTCGTCGAGCGCCGACGTCAGATGCAGCACGCTCGGCGCGGCCGCGGAGCCGCCCCAGGCCCGCGCCGCGCCCAGCAGGTCGCCGGCCCGCGTCACGGCGACGACGCCGGGTGCCTTCTGGACCAGGGCGCGCGCCTGGGCCAGGTCGTCCACCACGACCACGTCGCGCAGCAGCGCGCGCAGCGGGGCGGCCGCGGGCCCTGCCACGGTGACGACGTCGGGCGCCCGGCGCGCGCCGTCGGGGAGGTCGGCGGCGACCGGGGACGTGCCCGGCGCGCCGTCGTCGGTGCCGCCCACGACGAGCCCGGCACGGCCGGCGTCGTCGTCGCGCAGGCGGCGCAGCGCGTCGACCGCCGCGTCGAGGTCGCGCACAGCCACGGCGTCCGCGACCGGGCCGAGGGCGGCCGTCACCGCGTCCTCGTAGCCCGCCTGTACGCCGAGCAGCGCGGCGACCGAGCCGAGCACGCCGGGCGCGGCGTCCGCGAGCAGGGCGCCCGCGCCGTCCTTGCGGTCCAGGCTGAGCTCGAGGGCCTCGACCCGCGCGCTCCAGGTGGCGCGGTCGCGCTCGGCCTCCGCCGCGCGGGCCTCGAGGTCCTGCACGGCCGCCTGCGCCTCGGCGAGCGCCGTCGTCGCCTCCTCGTGCCGGGCGTCGAGGTCCTCCTCGCCCTCCTCGGCGCCCACGACCTGCACCTCGAGCGCGCCGAACTCGCGCGCCGCCTCCTCGGCCCGGCGCTCCGCCTCGGCGACGACCTCGCGCACGCGCTCCAGCTCCGCGTCCCCCGCCTCGACACGGCTGCGGCGCGCGGCCACCTGCCCGGACAGCCGGGCGAGGCCCTCGCGCCGGTCGGCGGCGCCGCGGTGCAGGGTCGCGAGCTCGCGCTCCGCGGCGTCCGCGGCCTTCTCGGCGTCGGTGCGCGCGGCGACCGCGGACTCGAGCGCGGCGCGCGCGAGCTCGACCTCGCGGGTCAGCTCCGCCTCCGTGGCCCGCGCCCGCTCGGCCTGTGCCTCCAGGTCGGCCGGGTCCTGGCCGCGGTGCTCCGGCTCGGTGGCGCCCAGCAGCCGCACCCGCTCGTCGGCGAGCGTGGCCAGCCCTCGCAGCCGCTCGCGCAGCGCGCTCAGCGCGTGGAAGGCGTCGGCCGCGCGGCCGGCGTCCGCGACCGCGGCGGACGCCGCGACCTCGAGCCGCGCCAGGTGCTCCCGCGCCCGCTCCAGTCCCCGCTCCGTCTCCTGCTGACGCTCGCGCAGCGCCGCCTCGTCGGCCCGCTCCTGGGCCATCTGGGCGGTGAGCTGGGCCAGGTCGTCGGCGAGGAGCCGGGCCTTCGCGTCCCGCAGGTCGGCCTGGACGGTCCGTGCCCTGCGCGCCGCCTCCGCCTGCCTCCCGAGCGGGCCGAGCTGGCGGCGCAGCTCCGCGGTGAGGTCCGTGAGGCGCGCGAGATTGCCCTGCATCGCCTCGAGCTTGCGCAGCGCCTTCTCCTTGCGCTTGCGGTGCTTGAGGACGCCGGCCGCCTCCTCGACGAAGCCGCGGCGGTCGTCGGGGGTGGCGCGCAGCACGGCGTCGAGCTGCCCCTGCCCCACCACGACGTGCATCTCGCGGCCGATGCCGGAGTCGCTCAGCAGCTCCTGGATGTCGAGGAGCCGGCACGAGGTGCCGTTGATCGCGTACTCCGACCCGCCGCTGCGGAACAGCGTGCGGGTGATCGTCACCTCGGTGTAGTCGATCGGCAGCGCGCCGTCGGTGTTGTCGATCGTGAGGGACACCTCGGCCCGGCCGAGCGGCGGACGGCCGGCGGTGCCGGCGAAGATGACGTCCTCCATCTTGCCGCCGCGCAGCGACTTGGCGCCCTGCTCCCCCATCACCCACGACAGCGCGTCGACCACGTTCGACTTGCCCGAGCCGTTCGGCCCGACGACGCACGTGATGCCCGGCTCGAGGCTCAGCGTCGTCGCCGAGGCGAACGACTTGAAGCCGCGGAGCGTGAGCGTCTTGAGGTGCACCCGGCGAGCCTAACCGCCGGATCCCGACGATCCGCGGAACTACGCCGGTCCCGCCCGGAGACGTCCGGACACGCCGACGGCCGGGCCCGTGCGGGCCCGGCCGTGCGACGTGGTGCGTGCGTGTGGCGTGACGTGCGAGGGCTCAGAGGTTCGGGAACCAGAGGCCGATCTCGCGGGCCGCGGACTCGGGCGAGTCGGAGCCGTGCACCAGGTTCTGCTGCACCTTGAGTCCCCAGTCGCGGCCGAGGTCGCCGCGGATGGTGCCGGGGGCCGCCTCGGTGGGGTTGGTCGCGCCCGCCAGCGAACGGAACCCGGGGATGACGCCCTGGCCCTCGGCGACGACGGCGAGCGTCGGGCCCGAGAGCATGAAGTCGACGAGCGGCTGGTAGAACGGCTTGCCCTCGTGCTCCGCGTAGTGCGCGGCGAGGAGCTCGGTCGTGGCCTGCTTCAGCTCGACGGCGACGAGCGTGTAGCCCTTCGCCTCGATGCGCCGCAGCACCTCGCCGGACAGGCCGCGGCGGACGCCGTCGGGCTTGACGAGCACCAGGGTGCGCTCGATGGCGGGCTCGGCGGGCAGTTTCGTGTCTGCGGCGTCGGTCATGGCGGAAAGCCTATCGGCGCCGAGGGTGCCTTCGACCACGCGATCCGTACCGCCATCACGTGAATGACGACACAGATCCCGTGCTCGAAGGGTTCGACGCTGCCCCCAGGCATCGACTGTCCACAGGGCGCCCGGCTGCGCACGAGGGGGCCGCCGCGCGGTGGTCGAGTGCGGAGATGCGCCCGCTCTCCCCTCCACCGGACCGAGTCCTCGACGTCGCACGTGCGCAGGCCGGTCTGATCACGACCGCCCAGTGCGAGGCGGCCGGGATGACCCGGACCCGCCTCGCACGGATGGCGCGACAGGGCAGATGGGTGCGGGTGGCGCCAAGCGTCTACGACACGGACCCGGTACCGGTCGAGCACCGTGAGCGCCCCGACCTCTTCGACCATCGACGGCGTTGGTCGGCGTGGCGCGCCGTCCTCGCCCTCGGTCCGAACGCGATGCCCGTCGGCCAGAGCGCACTCGTCTTCCACGGGATCCGGGGGCTCCCCGTCCGGATCACACCCGAGGCGAGCCTCCCCGGCGCGGCCCGACTCCAGCCAGACGTCGCCGTCGTCCGCCAGTACGACCCGGCGACACCGACGAAGCTGGTCGCCGGGCGCAGGGTCCCCACCGTGCTCCATGCCCTGGCGCAAGCCGTCCCGACGCTCGACCGGCGGCACGCGGTCGCGGTCCTGGACGACGCCGTCCACCAGGGCCTCATCACGCGCGCCCAGGTGGAGCAGGCCCACGACCTCGCTCGCGGACGCCGCGGGGTCGAGCGCACCCACGCCTGGTGGCAGCTGGTCGACGGGCGCGCCGAGTCCCCGCTCGAGACGGCGGTCCGCCTCGAGTGCATCGACGCCGACGTTCCTCCGGACGACCTGCAGCGCGTGCTCGTCGACGACCGGGGGACGTTCCTCGGACGCGGCGACATGGTGTGGCGCCTGCCCGACGGCCGATGGTTCTGGCTCGAGGCGGACGGCTCCGAGGTGCATACCGCACCTGCGGCCCTCTACGAGGACCGGCGGCGGCAGAACGCCCTCGTCGCCGACGGCGGAGTGGTGATGCAGCGGGTCACCGGCCGTGACCTCTACGGTCCCGTCGGGCTCGGACACCAGATCGCCGCGCGGCTGCGCAACCTCGGCTGGGTTCCCGGACAACCCCTCCCTCAGCAGCCGAGCACCCTTCGAGCACGGGATCCGTATCGCTCAACCGGTGTATAGCGATACGGATCCCGTGCTCGAAGGGTGCTCGGGTCAGAGGTTCGGCGCCGTCTCCGGGTGCTCGGCGTCGTACTCCGCACGCTCGCGGTCGATGCGGCCGCCCAGGCGCAGCGAGACGACCCACATCGCGACGAACACCACGCCGACGACGAACATCATCGGCAGCAGCAGGCCCATCGCCAGCACGGGCACCTGCACGACCGTGCCCGCGTAGTACCCCATCGGCGTCCCGACCATGCGGGACATCACCAGGAGCACCACGAACAGCACGCCGATCACGAGCCACAGGGCGAGCGGCGACTCGATCACCAGGGGGCCGCGCTCGTAGCCGGTGTTCCGCAGCCCGTAGAGGGCGACGCCGGCGAACAGCACCACGAACGCCTCCAGCTGCAGCATCATCGACGTGAACTGCACCTTGGCGGGCTTGCGGGGCTTGATGCGGTCCCCCGGGCGGGGACGGTCGTCCTTCTTGCTCACGACCCCACGATATCCGCGCGCTCGCGGGTGCCGGGACCGTCGTCGTCGGAGACCTCCGACACGCCGTCCGCGACCGGCAGCTCGTCGAGCGCCCCGGCCTTGGCCGGGTCCGCGACCGCCTCGCCGCGCGCCACCATGCCGGCGACGTCGGACAGCTTGATCACGGGCAGGAAGAACGCCAGCACGAGGCCGACGAGGACGAGCGGCACGAGGTACCAGAACGACGGCGCGAGGGCGTCGGCGTAGGCGTCGATGATGCCCGACTTGAGCGGCTCGGGCAGCGACTGCACGACGCCCGGCGTGAGGCTCGACTCCCCCGCGCCGCCGGCCCCGGCGGGCGCCCCGGCGAAGACCTCGGTGAGGTTGTCCGTGAGGCGGGTGGTGAAGATCGTCGTGAACAGGGCGGAGCCCACGGCCGCGCCGATCTCGCGGAAGAAGTTGTTGGAGCTCGTGGCCGTGCCCAGCTCGTGCGGGTCGACGGCGTTCTGCACCGCCAGCACGACGGTCTGCATCACGAGGCCCATGCCGGCGCCGAGCGTGAAGATCATCGCGCCGAAGGTCCACATCGACATGTCGCCGGTGAGGCCGGTCAGCCAGACCATCGCCAGGGCGACCACGATCAGGCCGGCCACCGGGTAGGCCTTGTACTTCCCCGTCTTGGAGATCGCGATACCCGAGACGATGGAGGTGAGCATCATGCCGGCCATCATCGGGAGCATCAGCCAGCCCGACTCGGTGACACCGGCGCCCGTGGACATCTGCAGGAACGTCGGGATCATGGCCATCGCGGAGAACATGCCCATGCCCAGCACGAGCCCGATCAGCGTCGTGATGGTGAACGTACGGTTCCTGAACAGCCGCAGCGGGATCAGCGGCTCGGCGACGCGCGTCTCGACGAGGATGAACGCGGCCACGGCGGCGAGCGTCAGCACGAGGAGCCCGGACAGGCGCCAGTCGGTCCAGTCGTAGCCGGACGACGACAGGGACTCCCAGCTGGTGATGAGCACGATGCCCGTCGTGGCCACGGCCATCGTGACGATGCCGCCCCAGTCGACGGGGCGGGTCGAGCGGTGCGAGGGCAGCTTGAGCGCGAACCAGGCGACGACGAACGCGGCGACGCCGACGGGCAGGTTGATCCAGAAGGTCCACCGCCAGCCGGGGCCCTCGGTGAGCCAGCCGCCCAGGAGCGGGCCGAGGACGGCCGAGATGCCGAACAGGGCGCCGAGCGGACCCATGTACTTGCCGCGCTCGGAGGCCGGCACGATGTCGGCGATGATCGACTGCGACAGGATCATCAGGCCGCCGCCGCCGAGGCCCTGGAGGGCGCGCCACAGGACGAGCTCGATCATGTTCTGCGACAGCGCGGCGCCCACGGACGCGAGCGTGAACAGCCCGATCGCGACGAGGAACGGCCAGCGCCGGCCCATGAGGTCGCCGAACTTGCCGTACAGGGGCATGCCGATGGCGACGGCCAGGATGTAGGCGGTGACGACCCACCCCTGGTGCTCGACGCCGTTGAGCTCGCCGACGATCGTGGGCATCGCGGTGCCGACGATCGTCTGGTCGAGGGAGGACAGGAACATCGACGCCATCAGGGCGCCGAAGATCAGCCAGACGGTGCGCTGCGTCAGGACGACGACGGGCTTGTCCGGCGCGGCAGCAGGGGCACTGCTCATGGGACACCTCGGATCGGTGGCGCGCGGGGGCGCCGGGGTAGTGACGGGGGCTGGGGTGCTCGAGGAGGGCGTGCGGGCGGAGGTGCCCGACGCTCAGGAGGTGAGGACGGCGGCGAGCTGGCCGACGACGTGCGGCACGTGGTCGCCGACGTCGCCCTCGTGGCCGGTGCGCGCCCAGTCGTCCATCGCCGCCCGCGTGACGACGAAGACGACCATGGCGCACATCTCGGGGTCGGCCGGCAGGGGTGCCGCCTCGTGCCGCCGCTCGAACAGCGCGACGACCTGGGTCTTGTGCCGCTCGAACCACGCGAAGTGGCGGCCGAGCAGGCGCGGCTCGAGCTGCAGGATCTCCATCACCTGCTCGCCCTGGTGCTTGCCGGGGCCGGCGAACGCGGAGAGCAACGACCGGACGAGCACCTCGAGGTCCGCCGCCAGACGCCCGGTGGGGCCCCCGGCCGCGAATGCCTCGCGGGTCTCGGCGCTCAGCTCGAACGACCCCTGACCGAGCACCGCGTCGTCCTTCGACTCGAAGTAGTTGAAGAACGTGCGGGGCGAGATCTGGGCCGCCTCGGCGATCTCCTCCACCGTCACGGCGTCCAGGCCTCGCTCGAGCACGAGGCGCTGGGCGGCGTCGACGATCGCGTCCGTGCGCGCGCGCTTCTTGCGCTCACGCAGTCCGAGGTCGCCGGCGGGAGGAGTCACCGGACAATCATGCACCCACTGCAATATTGCACCAAGTGCAATTTCCTGTGAGCGTGATCACACCTCGCCGAAGCCGCCCTCGATCAGCCCGACGACGGTGGCCACGGCGTCGCGCGCGTCCGCCCCGTGCGCGGACACCTCGACCTCGGTGCCCGCGGCGGTGCCGAGCGCCATGAGCTGCAGCACGCTCGTCGCGTCGACGCCCTGGAGGGTGACCGGCCCGCCGAACGCCGCCGCGGCCCGCGCCACCACCGCCGCCGGGCGGGCATGCAGGCCCAGCGGGTTGCGGATCACGACGCGGGCGCTGGCCGTCGCGGTGGTCTCGACCGGCTCGAGCGACGGATCGGCGGGAGCCGGGGCAGGTGCAGGTGCAGCGGGCGCCCCCGCGCCCTCGGCGGCGGCCAGCACCGCGTCCAGCCCGGCGCCCTGCTGCGCCGCCACCGCCGCGGCGACCGCGCCCTCGACGAACGGCGCGTCGGCGAGGCGCACCCGGCTGACCAGGTCCTCGTCGAGATCGAGCGCCGTCTCGACGGTCAGCACGGCGGAGCCCAGGTCGGCCAGCACGACGACGCCGTCGACGCGCGGCAGCGCGCGCCCGAGGGCGTCCTGCACGACCTCCAACGACGTGCCCAGGCCGCCGGCGCCGTCGCCCGCCCCGCTCTCCAGGACGACGTCCGGCGCCATCTCGCGGGCCAGCTCGACCGTCCCGTCGGCGAGGCGCGCCGAGTGGGAGACGAGCAGCAGCCCGACGCTCACTCCCCGACCGCCTCCGCCTCGCCCGCCACGGCACCCGGCGTGGCGTCGGGCGTGGCGCCGGGCGTGGCGCCGAGCGCCGCGTCGAGCGCCGCGCGCAGCACCAGCGCCGTCGAGCGCGCGCCCGGGTCCTCGTGGCCGGCGCTCCGCTCCCCCAGGTAGGACGCCCGGCCCTTGGTCGCCACGAGCGGGATCGTGCCCGTCGCGCCGGCGTCGGCCGCGTCGGCGGCCGCCCGCAGCACCTCGACCGGCTCCTGGCCGGCGTCCGCGGCGGCGGTGGCCGCCTCGACCGCGGGGGCGAGGGCGTCGACCATCGTCTTCTCCCCCACCTGCGCCTTGCCGCGCGACGTCACGCCCTCGAGCGCGGCGTCGAGCAGGACGACGACGCCGGACCCGTCCACGCTGGGGCGGGCCGACCGCTTCGCCGCCCGCAGGAACGCCGTCCCGTACAGCGGGCCGGAGGCGCCGCCGACCTTCGACATGAGGGTGGTGGCCACGAGCATGAGCACGTCGCCGACCTCCGCGCGCTCCGGGGCCCCCGGGTCGTCCAGCTTCGCGACCACGGCCTGGAACCCGCGGTGCAGGTTCTCCCCGTGGTCGCCGTCCCCGATCTGCCGGTCGAGCTCCGTGAGCTCGTCCTTCGACCCCGCCACGACGTCGGCGGTGCGCCGCACCCAACGCTCCGCCCATGCCACGTCGAGCCCCATGACCGCACGCCTCCTCGCCTCGGGGCGCCCCGCGACGCCCGTCACCAGTGCAACGCCACCGTGCGCACCGGCGCGTCCCACAGCTCCCGCAGCTCGTCGTCCAGCCGCAGCACCGTGATCGACGCGCCCTGCATCTCCAGCGACGTCACGTAGTTGCCCACGAGCGACCGGGAGACGGTGACACCGCGCTCCTCGAGCAGCCCGCGCGCTCGACCATAGACGACGTACAGCTCGGACAGCGGCGTGCCGCCCATCCCGTTGACGAACAGGAGCACGTCGTCGCCGTCGGTCAGGCGCAGGTCGTCGGCGACCGGGTCGAGCAGGCTGCGCGTGATCCCGGTGGCGCCCGTGAAGGGGATGCGGTGCCGGCCGGGCTCGCCGTGGATGCCGATGCCGATCTCGACCTCGTCGTCGGGCAGGTCGAACGACGGCTTGCCGACGTGCGGCACCGTGCACGCCGTGAGCGCGACGCCCATGGTGCGCACGTTCGCCACGACCCGTCCGGCGACCTCGGTGACCGCGCCGAGGTCGTCGCCGCGAGCGGCGGCGGCGCCCGCGATCTTCTCCACGCAGACCGTGCCGGCGACGCCGCGGCGGCCGGCCGTGTACAGGGAGTCCTCGACGGCGACGTCGTCGTTGACGAGGATCGTCGTGACCTGCGAGCCCTCGGCCTCGACGAGCTCGACGGCGGTCTCGAAGTTGAGCACGTCGCCTGTGTAGTTCTTGACGATCGCCACGACGCCGGCGCCCGAGTCCGCGCCGAGGACCGCCGGCACGATCTGGTCCGGCGTGGGCGACGTGAACACCGCGCCCGGCACCGCCGCGTCGAGCATCCCGTCGCCGACGAACCCGGCGTGCAGCGGCTCGTGCCCGGAGCCGCCGCCGCTGACCAGCCCCACCTTGCCCGGCACGGGGCCGCCGGCCCGCGACACGTACACGGGCTCGTCGTGCACCTCGACCAGGTCGGCGTGGGCGAGCCCGAATCCCGCGAGCGAGTCGGTCACCGCGTCCGCGGGGTCGTCGAGCAGCTTCTTCATGTCGCGCCTCCTCGCCTGGCACCGCCCTGCAGCGCGGCGGCCTGCCCCCATCCAACACCCGGGCGCCACACCACGCAGCACCCCCGCGGGATGTCGGGCGGGTGATCGTGCGTGCGCCCTCCCGACGTCCCGGACGGGTGCGTCAGCCGCGGCCGAGCAGGATCCGGGCGTCCGCGACCGTGATGACCGAGCCGGTGACGAGCACGCCGCGCCCGGTGCCGACGCCCACCTGGTCGCCGCTCTCGGCGAGGTCGGCCGCCACCTGCAGCGCCTCGTCGAGGCGCGCGGCCGTGCGGACCCGGTCCTCGCCGAAGATCTCCTGGGCCACCTCGAGCAGGTCCTCGGGGTCGGCCGAGCGGGCCGACGAGTTCTTCGTGAGGACGAGCTCGGTGAGCGCCGGCTCCAGGGTCGCGAGCAGCCCTTCGACGTCCTTGTCCGCCATCACGGCGACGACGCCGACCAGGCGCGGGAGGTCGAACTCCTCGTCGAGCGCGTCGACGAGGGCCTGCGCCCCGTGCGGGTTGTGCGCCGCGTCCACCAGCACGGTCGGGCTGGAGCGCACCACCTCGAGGCGCCCCGGCACGACGACGTCGGCGAACGCCGTCTCGACCACCCCGCCGTCCAGGGCACGGCCGCCGAGCAACGCCTCCACCGCGGCGAGCGCGAGGAGCGCGTTGTGGGCCTGGTACGCGCCGTGCAGGGGCACCAGCACCTCGGTGTAGAGGCCGGCGGGGGTGCGCAGGTCGACGAGCTGTCCGCCGACGGCCGCCCGGCGGCCGGCGACCTCGAGCTCCACGCCCTCGCGCAGCAGGTGCGCCGAGACCTCCGCCGCCCGCTCGCGCAGGATCTCGTCGACGACGACGTCCTGCTCGGCGCTGACGACCGTGGCGCCCTCCTTGACGATGCCGGACTTCTCGGTGGCGATCTCGGCCAGCGTGGAGCCGAGCCAGCGCTCGTGGTCGATGCCGACCGGGGTGAGCACCGCGACCTCGCCGTCCACGACGTTGGTGGAGTCCCACCGGCCGCCCATCCCGACCTCGACCACCGCGACGTCGACCGGGGCGTCCGCGAAGGCGGCGACCGCCATGACGGTGAGCACCTCGAAGAAGCTGAGGCGCGGGCCGTCCGCCTCCTGCGACTCGCGGTCGACGACGCCGATGTACGGCGCGACGTCCTCCCACACCTCGACGAACCGCGCGGCGCTGAGCGGCTCGCCGTCCACCTGGATGCGCTCGGTGA
The DNA here is from genome assembly GCF_042264825.1 of Isoptericola sp. NPDC056134. Lineage (NCBI taxonomy): Bacteria > Bacillati > Actinomycetota > Actinomycetes > Micrococcales > Promicromonosporaceae > Isoptericola > Isoptericola sp. NPDC056134. Next base: position 239,959 of record NZ_JBHJVM010000002.1, on the reverse strand, counting down.
CGCTCGTGAGGTGGGGCGAGGTGAACAGGCCGGTGCGCAGCCCGTGCTCGCGCACCAGGCGCTCGGTCATGCGCGCCGTCGACGACTTGCCGTTCGTGCCCGTGAGGTGGATGGCGCGGAACGCGTGCTGCGGGTCGCCGAGGAGCTCGAGCACCCGCCGGACGCGGTCGAGCGTCGGGTCGATGTCGTGCTCCGGCGCCCGCGACATGATCTCCGCGTAGACCTCGCGCAGCGACTCCTGCGCCACGGCGTCCTCCGCCGCCGCGCGGGCGGCCTGGCGCTCGGCCGTGCGGGCCTTGCGCGCGGCGGACGAGGGCTTGTTCTCAGCGTCGGGGGTCACCCCCGAAGGATAGGCGCTGCGCGCCCGACCGTCGGGGCCCGCGACGGTCGTTCAGCGCGGCGCGAGCACCACGACCGGGGTCTCCCCGGCGCGGTGCGCGGCGAACCGGTCGATCTCGCCCCAGCCCTGGTGGCGGCCGACGAGCGCCCACAGCCGGCCGCGCTCCTCGCCCTGCGCCGCCGTCGCGCGCACGGGGCGCGGCCCGTCGACCGTGTCCACCTCCGCGTCGGGGTGCGCCCGCAGGTTGAGCCACCACGCCGGCGGCGGGTCGCCCCAGCCGTTCATCGCGAGGGTGACGTATCGGCCCTCGTCCTCGACGTACCCGAGGATCACGGCGCGCTCCTGGCCGCTGCGGCGTCCCACGACGCGCAGGCGCAGCATGCCGAACTTGCCGCCGGGGGTCGGCCGGCGCAGCGGCCACCGCCCGCCGCTGATCCGGTAGCCGGCGCGCTGGACCGCCCACGCCGACCGCACGAACCAGCGTGGCGGCACGAAAGGGCGCTTCTCGGGGGCGGGTATCGCGGCCATGCGGGACTCCTCGCGGGGAGCCGGCGCCGTCGCGCCGGGGAGCACCAGGCTAGCCCCGGCCGGCGGCCGCGCGCCGCTGTCGTCGGCCGGGGCTACCGTCGGGCCGTGGCCGCACACCCGGACTCCCCCGACGCTCCCGTCCGCCTCGCCCGCCGCACCGTCCCGGGCCCGCCCGGGACGCGCGCGGCGCCCGTCGTCCTCCTGCACGGCGGGGGCGGCGACGGCTCCACGTGGGACCCGCTGGTCGGGCCCCTGGCACGCCGCGCCGACGTCGTCGTGCCGGATCTGCGCGGCGCGGGCCGCAGCCCGGCCGTCGGCGCGGCGTCGGTGACCGCGCTGCGCGACGACGTGCTCCGCCTGCTCGACGACCTCGCCCTCAACCGGGTCGTGCTGGTCGGGCACTCGCTCGGGGCGCTCCTCGGGCTGCTCGTGGCCGTGCACGACCCGGGCCGGGTCGCGGCCCTCGTGCTCGAGGAGTGCCCGCCCCTGGAGCCGCTCGGCCTGCCGGTGCCGGACGCCTCGGACGACGCGTCGTTCTACGAGCGCCGCATCCGCCCGGCCGTGCTCGCCGCGCTCAACGCGCCCGAGCGCGCGTGGGTGGACGGCCTGGCCGGGGTGCGCGCACCAGCCCTCGTCGTCGGCGGCGGCCCCGAGAGCTTCCTGCCGCAGGACGCGATGGCGCGGATGGCCGCGCGCCTGCCCGACGCGCGGTTCGTCACGCTGCCGGGCGGCCACCTGGTGCACCCGACCCACCCCGACGCCTTCCTGGGGGGGGGGGGGGGGGTTTTTTACCTCTCTCCCGGAAGGACCGTTTGGGGGGGGTGGCGGGTGGGTCCGCACGAAGGCCCG
>NZ_JBHJVM010000002.1:177212-238232 GCF_042264825.1 Isoptericola sp. NPDC056134 | reverse complement strand
CGTGGGTTGTGCCGGTGATGTTAGACCCTGGTCGCCCCCCGCCCCCCCTCCCCTTTTTTTTGTGGGTTTTCCGTCTTCCCTTCCCCCTCGCGCAGGAAGGCCCTGGCGGCGGGGCGTGACGGCGGGTCCCGACGGCAGCCCGGGTCAGCCGGCCGGCGTCTCCCGCTTGCTCACGCGCACGGCGCGCTGCCCGTCGCTCGCGACCACGGCGAGGTCGAGGGCGAGGGTCTCGCGGGCGATGAGCTCGCGGTGGGCCTCCACCGCGGCGGCGTGCTCGGCGGGGACGTCGAGCTCCAGCGCGATGCGGTCGCTGACCTCGAGGCCGGCGGCCTTGCGGGCGTCCTGCACGTCGCGGATGACGTCGCGGGCGTAGCCCTCGGCGCGCAGGGCGTCGTCGAGCGCGAGGTCGAGGACGACGAACCCGCCGCCGGGCAGCACGGACGCGGCGACGTGCTCCCCGGCCGCGTCGCCCACGACGGTGGTGAGCTCGTACTCCGCCTCGAGCAGCGGCTCGTCGCCGGCGTCGGTCGTGACGACGACGGCGCCGTCGTCGCCCCGGCGCCACGCGCCCGCCTTCGCCGCCTTGATGACGGCCTGGACGCCGCGGCCCAGGCGCGGGCCGGCGGCCCGGGCGTTGACCGCGAGCCGCTCGGTGATGCCGAACCGCTCCGACGCGTCGGCGTCCGCCGCGACGAGGTCGACCGCCTTGACGTTGAGCTCCGACGTCAGGAGGCCCACGTAGTCCGCGAGCGCCGCGGGGTCGGGGACGGCCACCGTGAGGCGGGCCAGCGGCTGCCGCACGCGCAGCTGGTGGGCCTTGCGCAGCGCGAGCGCGCTGGACACGACGGCGCGCACCTCGTCCATCGCGGCGACGAGCTCGTCGTCGCGCACGAGGGCGGCGTCGACGACGCCGTCGGCCGAGGGCCAGTCCGTGAGGTGCACGGAACGGCCGCCGGTGAGGCCGCGCCAGACCTCCTCGGTGAGCAGCGGCGCCAGCGGCGCCATGACGCGGGTCAGCGTCTCGAGCGCCGTGTACAGCGTGTCGAAGGCGTCGGCGTCCTCGGCCCAGAACCTCATCCGCTGGGTGCGCACGTACCAGTTGGTCAGGACGTCGAGGTGCTCGCGCACGGACTCGCAGGCGCCGGAGATGTCGTAGGCGTCGAGCTGCGAGGTGACCGTCGCGACCAGGTCGTGGGTGCGCGCCAGCAGGTACCGGTCGAGGGCGGGCAGGCCGGGGACGCGCTCGGCCGTGACGGGCTTCGCCGTGTAGCCCGCGCCGTCCGCGGCGCTGTTCGCGTACAGGGTGAAGAAGTAGTACGTGCTCCACAGCGGCAGCAGCACCTGGCGCACGGAGTCGCGGATGCCCTCCTCCGTGACGACGAGGTTGCCGCCGCGCAGGATCGGGCTGGCCATGAGGAACCAGCGCATCGCGTCGGAGCCGTCGCGGTCGAAGACCTCGGAGACGTCCGGGTAGTTGCGCAGCGACTTGCTCATCTTGCGACCGTCGGAGCCCAGCACGATGCCGTGCGAGACGGCGGTGCGGAACGCCGGCCGGTCGAACAGCGCGGTGGCGAGCACGTGCAGCAGGTAGAACCAGCCGCGGGTCTGGCCGATGTACTCGACGATGAAGTCGCCCGGGTAGTGGTGCTCGAACCAGTCCGCGTTCTCGAACGGGTAGTGCACCTGCGCGTACGGCATGGAGCCGGAGTCCATCCACACGTCCATGACGTCCTCGACGCGGCGCATCGTGGACTTCCCCGTCGGGTCGTCGGGGTTGGGGCGGGTGAGCTCGTCGACGAACGGGCGGTGCAGGTCGGGCTCGCCGTCGGGGCCGAGCGGCAGGCGGCCGAAGTCGCGCTCGATCTCCTCGAGCGAGCCGTACACGTCCAGGCGCGGGTACGCCGGGTCGTCGCTCTTCCAGACCGGCACCGGGGAGCCCCAGAAGCGGTTGCGGCTCAGCGACCAGTCGCGGGCGTTCGCGAGCCACTTGCCGAACTGGCCGTCCTTGATGTGCTCCGGCGTCCAGGAGATCTCCTGGTTGAGCTCGACCATCCGGTCCTTGAACTTCGTGACCTCGACGAACCACGAGGACACGCCCATGTACATCAGCGGCTGCCGGCAGCGCCAGCAGTGCGGGTAGGAGTGCGCGTACGACTCGCGGCGCAGCAGCACGGTGCCGGCGGTGACCGACCCGGCGTCCGCCTCCCCGCGGGTGCGCGCCTTGAGGTGGTCGATGATCGGCAGGTTCGCGTCGAAGACCTGCAGGCCGGCGTACTCCTCGACCGGGTGCGTGAACTTGCCGTCCGCCCCCACGGGCATGACAGAGGCGACGCCCTCGCGGTCGCAGACGACCTTGTCGTCCTCGCCGAACGCGCCGGCGCTGTGCACCAGGCCGGTGCCGTCCGTCGTCGTGACGAAGTCCGCCTCGACCACGCGGTGCGCGCGCTCGCGGCCCTCGTAGTAGGAGAACGGCGGCACGTAGGAGGTCTGCAGGAGCTCGCGGCCGGTGAGGCGCCCGACCACGCGCGGGGCGTCCTCGCCCTCGTCCGTGAGCTCGCGCGCGTACGCGTCGACGCGGGCCTCGGCGAGCACGTACCGCTGCGGCGTGCCAGTGAACGACGACTCCACGACGGCGTACTCGATGTCCTCACCGACCATGACGAGCAGGTTGGAGGGCAGCGTCCACGGCGTCGTCGTCCAGACGAGGAGCTTGTCGCCGGGGCGCACCACGTCCTGCCCGGCGGGCACGGTCGCGACGTCGAAGCCGACGGTCACGGCCGGGTCCTGGCGCGTCTGGTAGACGTCGTCGTCCATGCGCAGCTCGTGGTTGGACAGCGGCGTCTGGTCGTTCCAGCAGTACGGCAGCACGCGGAAGTCCTCGTACACGAGGCCCGCGTCGTAGAGCTTCTTGAAGCCCCACAGCACCGACTCCATGTAGGTGACGTTGAGCGTCTTGTAGTCGTGGTCGAAGTCGACCCAGCGCGCCTGCCGGGTGACGTAGTCGCGCCACTCGGAGGTGTACTTCAGCACCGACGAGCGGCAGGCGGCGTTGAACTTCTCGATGCCGAGCTCGAGGATCTCGTCCTTGGTCTTGATGCCGAGCTGGCTCATGGCCTCGAGCTCGGCGGGCAGGCCGTGCGTGTCCCAGCCGAAGCGGCGCTCCACGTGCTTGCCGCGCATCGTCTGGTAGCGCGGGACGACGTCCTTGGCGTAGCCGGTGAGCAGGTGCCCGTAGTGGGGCAGGCCGTTCGCGAACGGCGGGCCGTCGTAGAAGACGAACTCGTTGGAGCCGTTCTCCCCCGCCGGGTTCTTCGCGACCGACGCGCGGAACGTGTCGTCGGCGGCCCAGAACTCCAGGACCTCGCGCTCGATCGCCGGCAGCTCCGGGGACGCCGGGACGCCGGCGATGCCGAAGGCGGCGCCCTGTCGGTCTGCCTGCGACGAGGGGTCGGACGAGCGGTGCTGCGGATAGGCCATGGGTGGGCTCCTGTGCGGACGAGCTGGCGGTCGGTGGTACGACGTCGGTGCTGCTGTGCGAGGACGACGCCCCCGCCCCGAAGGGCGCGGGTCCCGCGGTACCACCCCGCTTGCGGACGCCGGTCGTGCTGACGTCCGCCGCTCGTTCACGGCTGTGACGGGCCTACCCGTCCGGTTCTACTGGGAGCGCTTGCGCGCCCTGTTCTTCCGGAGGCTCACCGGTGATGGCCGGGTCGATGCCTGTGCGTCCATGGTAGCCAGCCGCGCAAGTGCGGTCGTCGCGGGGCGCCTTCGGCGGCCGAGGAAAAAGCCCGAGCGGCATCGCGGGTGTGCTCGCCAGGATGGCAGGCATGGACGAGAACGAGGTCGAGGTCGTCGTCGCCCACAGCCAGCGCGCGACGCTGCGGGTGGGCGGCGTGTACCTGAAGATCGACGGCGACCCGGCGCGCGCCGAGCGCGAGGCGCGGGCGATGGCCCTGGCGCCCGTCCCGACCCCGGAGGTCCTGTGGCGCGAGCCGCCCGTCCTCGCGATCGCCGCCGTGCCGGGCGAGGCGCTCGGTGTCCTCGGCGAGCCGTCGCCGCAGTCGCCGGCGGCGTGGGCGGCGGCCGGTGCGGCCGTCCGGCGGCTGCACGACGCGCCGTTGCCGCCGTGGCCGGGACGCAGCGTCGACGACGTGGCGGCGGAGCTCGACCGCGAGTGCGCGTGGCTGCTCGCCCACGACGTCGTGCCCGTCGAGGTGGTCCGCAGGAACCGGGCGATCGCCGAGGCCGCGCTGCGGCCGTGGTCGCCGGTGTTCGTCCACGGCGACCTGCAGCTCACGCACGTGTTCGTCGACGGCGACGAGGTCACCGGCGTCATCGACTGGTCCGAGGCCGCGCCCGGCGACGCGATGTTCGACCTCGCCATCCTGACGCTCGGGCACGAGGAGCGCCTGGACGACGTGCTGGCCGGCTACGGCCCCGGCGCGGACCGCACCGTCATCCGCGCCTGGTGGTCGCTGCGCAGCCTGGCGGCGTCGCGCTGGCTGATCGAGCACGGCTTCGACCCGGACGCGCCGGGAGCGGAGCTCGACGTGCTCCGAGCCCGGATGCGGGAGTCCTGAGGACCGTGGACAGGCCATCAGCTCCGCGGAGCGTGCTGCCGGCGATCATCGCGGCCCCGCATGGCCCATCGCCTGCCGGACGGCCTCGGCGAACGCGGCGGGACTGTCCGTGGCGAGCTGGTGACCTCCGCCGTCGACGATCTGCAGGTGCGATCCGCCGATGGCGCCGGCGAACCGGTGCGCCGCCGGGAGGTTGGGTCTGTCCTTGCTCCCGCACAGCACGACCGTCGGCGCGGTGATCCGCGACAGGTCGGGTGTCAGGTCGACGCGGACACCGAGGATGTCGAGCAGGTCCTTCTTCGACATCCCGTCCGGCAGGCCCAGGTGACGCTCCGGGACGGCACCGAGCACCAGTCGCTGGACCGCCATCGTCACCCGGGGCGGCCTGACCTGGCCGCCGGAGAGCACGAGTGACGCGACGGGGTGCAGGGAGGCGTACCGGGCGGCGATCATCGCCCCGATCGACAGGCCGACCACGGTCACCGAACGCGCCGCAGTCTCCCTGACGTGGCGGTGCAGGGACGCGACGGCCTCGTCGAACACGAAGGGTGTCGCGAGGTCCAGGGCCCCGAACGCCATCGACCGCACCGGGCCGAGCAGGTCTCGCTGGGCGTCCCACACCGACGCGGACTCTCCGGCGCCGGCCAGGAAGACGACGAGATCGGGCACCAGCGCATGGTAGCGAGCCCTGGCACCGGGCTCACACGCCGTCGCGGGCCGCCATGGCCTCCAGCGCGGCGAACGGCGCGGGGCTCTCGAAGCGCCCTCGCAGGGACGGCTCGTACGCGGTGAGCGGCCGCGCCTGGAAGAACCTCGCAAGCGCAGCGTCGTCCGGCTCGACACCCAGCTCCGGAGCGGGCACGAACCCGAGACGGGAGTAGTACGCCGGGTCGCCGACGAGCACCACGAGCGGCTCCCCCAGCGCGTCGGCGGCGCCGAGCACCGTGTGCACCAGCGCGGAGCCGACGCCGCGGGCCTGGTGGTCCGGGTGCACGCTCAGCGGGCCGAGCACGAGGACGGGCGCGTCGCCCACGCGCGCCCGCGTGCACACCACGTGCCCGGTGACGACGTCGTCGACGCACGCCACGAACGCGAGCTCCGGGATCCAGCACGGGTCCGTCCGCAGGAGGCCGACGAGCGTCGCCTCGCCGGGCGCGCCGTCCGGTTCGACGGGCGGCGCCGAGTACGGCGCGCCCGCGAAGGCGGCGGCGGTGACGGCGCGGACGGCGGCGGCGTCGGTCGGGAGCTCGCGGCGGATCAGCATGGGCCGATGGTGGCACCGGCCCTCCGTCGTCGTCTCCGGTTTTCCGCGTCCCGCCGCGGCGGACGTCGCGGTCTACAGTGCCTCGCATGCGCCGCGGACCGATCGTCGCCCTCGCCGGGGTCTCCGGGCTCGCCGCCGCGCTGGCCTGGAGCGAGTGGCTGAACCGGCGCTGGTCGCGCACCCTCGTGGTCGACGCCGCCGGGCCGACGCAGGCCGTCGTCGTCCTGGGGTTCCGCAACACCGGTCCGGCGCCGAACGTCGTCAACCGCTGGCGCGTGCGCGCAGGGCTGCGGTCGATCGACCCCGCGGCACGCGCGCGGCTCGTGCTCAGCGGGGGCGCGACGACGTCCGGGCGCTCGGAGGCCCGGGTCCTGGCCGACCACGCCGTCGGCGTGCTCGGCTACGACGGCCCGCTCGCGCTCGAGGAGGAGAGCCGGACCACCTGGGAGAACGTCGCCCGGGTGCTGCCGCTGGTCGAGGACGCCGACCGCATCACGATCGTCTCGCAGCCGGCGCACGCGCTGAAGGCGCGCGTGTACGTCGCGCGCCAGCGCCCCGACCTGGTCGGTCGCCTGACGCGCGGCGCCGACCACCGCTGGGGCGAGTGGCTGCTGCTCAAGCCGGCCCTCGCCGCGTACGGGCTGTGGACGCTGCGGGGCGTCCGGCGCGACCTGCGCCCGCGGTGACGCCGCGCCGTCCGGCTCGTATCGTGACGCCGTGACCGTCCTCCAGGCGCTGCTCGCCTTCGCGCTCGTCGCGGGGCTCCTGACCCTCGTCCCCGGCCTCGACACGGCGCTCGTGCTGCGCAGCACCGTGACCCGCTCGCGCTCGCACGGCTTCGCGGCGCTGGGCGGCATCCAGGTCGGCACCCTCGTGTGGGGCGCCGCCGCCGCGGGCGGCGCGGCGGCCCTGCTCGCCGCCAGCCAGACGGCGTACCGCGTGCTCACCCTGGCGGGCGCGGCGTACATGGTGTGGATGGGGGCGTCGATGCTCTGGCGCTCCTTCCGCGAGCCGCGCGTCGGCGCCGACGAGGTGGACGCGCCGCTGCCGGCCGGCGGCCGCTGGCGCGACTTCGGCCTGGGGCTCAGCACCAACCTCATGAACCCGAAGGTCGGCGTCTTCTACGTCGCCGCGATCCCTCAGTTCGTGCCCGACGGCGTCAACCCGCTGCTCATGGGCCTCCTGCTCGCCCTGGTGCACTGCGTGCTCGGCACCGCCTGGCTGTCGCTCGTCGTCCTCGGGGCGGGCTGGTTCGGGCCTCGGCTGCGCCGCTCCGGCGCCGTGCGGTGGGTGGACCGCGTCACGGGCGGCGTCCTCGTGCTGTTCGGCGCCCGTCTGGCGACCACCCGGATCTGAGGCCCCGTCGGGCCGCAGCGCCTGACCGGCGCCGCGCGACGTCAGGTGAACGCCAGCCTGTCCACGATGCGTCGTGCGGCCGACTCCGGGTCGGCCGACGGGTCGAGCAGGTCGGAGCCGGCGAAGGCCCCCTCCCGCCAGAGCGACGCGAATCCGTGCACGACCGACCAGGCCGCGAGCTGTACAGCCGCAGGGTCCGAGACGCCCTCCAGGCCGCGGACCCCGTCGCGCAGCGCGTGCCCGGACCGTCGACGGGCGGCGGTCAGCTCCGGGTCGTCCGCCCGGAGCAGGTCGGAACGGAACATCACCGCAAAGTGCCCCGGTCGGGCGAGCGCGAAGCGGACGTAGGCCACCGCCACGTCCCGCAGGTCGGGGCCCGCCGCCTGGAGCTCCACCGCCAGCAGGTCGAACCCCTCGGTCGCGAGCGCGGTGAACAACCCTTGCCGGTCGCCGAAGTGATGCGCGGGCGCGGCGTGCGACACCCCGGCACGTTGCGCCAGCCCCCGCAGCGAGAGCCGGTCGACGCCGTCCTGTGCGATCTGGTCGGCTGCATGGCGCAGCACGACGGCCCTCAGGTCACCGTGGTGGTACGCGTCCGCCATCAGACCTCCATCTAGCCATTGACTAGTCCGTCCCGCGGACCTAACTTGTCACTGTCAAGATCCAGCCTAGCCTCTTCGGGAGAGCCCATGGCACCCCTCGTCGTCCTCGTCACCGTCACCCTCGCGGCACGGGGCCTCGACGCTCTCGGCGTCGACTCGCTGGGCGGCTGGCCCGCCGCCGTGACCGCCGGCCTCGTGGCCATGCTGCTGGTCACCGCGAGCGCCCACTTCACGCAGCCCCGGCGTGCGGCGCTGATCGCCATGGTGCCGCCGCGGGTCCCGCGGCCCGGGCTGGTCGTGACCGTGACGGGAGTGCTCGAGCTCGCCGCCGCCGCCGGGCTCGTGCTCCCGGCCACGCGGACGGCCGCGGGCATCTGCCTCGCGCTGCTGCTCGTCGTCATGTTCCCGGCCAACGTGCACGCCGCCCGCGCCTCCACGGGTGTCCGCACCATGCCTCTGCCGGCGCGGTCCGCGCTCCAGGTCGTCTTCGTCGCCGCCTGCCTCGTCGCCGCGCTCGCCCGATGAGCCGGTGGGGTCAGGTGATCGTCAGCTCGATCGTGTGCCAGCCGGTGGCGCCGTCGGGCGCGGGCGGGGCCTCCGCCTCGACCTGGAGGTTCCCGTCGGCGTCCGTCGCGCGGACCGCGACGAGATGGTCGCCGGGCGTCGCGTCCCAGTCCAGGCGCCACTGGCGCCACGTGTCCGGGCCGACGGTGTCGGCGAGGTCGGCCGCGACCCAGTCGCCGTCGTCGACCCGCACCTCGACCCTCTCGATGCCGGTGTGCTGCGCCCAGGCGACGCCCGCGAGCGTCACCGCGCCGGCAGGCAGGTCGTCTCCCGGGCGCGGGACGTCGATGCGCGAGGACAGCTTGATCGGGCCCAGCGCCGACCAGCCGCGCGGCGTCCAGTAGCCCTGTTCGTCGGCGAACCGGGTGACCTTGAGCTCCGTGACCCACTTGGTGGCCGACACGTACCCGTACAGCCCGGGCACCACGAGGCGGGCGGGGAAGCCGTGCTCGGTGGGCAGCGGCTCGCCGTTCATGCCGACCGCGACGAGACAGTCGCGGTCGGCCTCCTGCAGCACCTCCAGCGGCGTGCCCGCGGTGAAGCCGTCGGTGCTGCGGGAGAGCACCATGTCCGCGCCGCCCTGCGGCTTCGCCCGGGCCAGCAGCTCCCGGACGGGGTAGCCGAGCCACAGCGCGTTGCCGATGAGGTCGCCGCCCACCTCGTTGGAGACGCACGCCAGGGTGACGTGGTGCTCCTCGAGCGGCAGGGCGAGCAGGTCGTCCCAGGTGATCGTGAACGGCTCGTCCACGAGGCCGGTCACGGTGAGCGACCAGTCGTCGGGATCCACCTGCGGCACGACCAGGGCCGTGTCGATGCGGTAGAACTCCGGGTTCGGCGTGACGTAGGGCGCCGCGCCCTCGACGCCGAGGTCCGCGCCCGCGGGCACCGCGGGCGCCGTCGTCGCGGGCCGCGGCAGGCGGATCGCCTCGCGCGCCGCCGTTACCGCGCGGCCGCCCGCGGAGACCACGCGCGAGACGCCGAGCACGACGACGGCGCCCGCCGCGGTGACGCCGGACCACTGCAGGAAGCGGCGCCGGTCGATCGCGTACCGTCGGTCGGCGCGGGGCCGCTCGTCCTCGGCGAACCACGTCTCGACCCGGCGCAGCAGGGCGCTGAGCAGCGCGATCGCGGCCACCACCCCGAGCAGGCTCGGCAGCGCCCAGGCGATGTTCGCCCCGGGGCGACCCGCGGCCACGACGGCCGCCACCACGCCCACGGCGCCGAGCAGGACGGCGCCCCACGGCGGGCGCCGCCGCTCGAGGACGCCCGCGAGCGCCGCGCCCGCGAGGGAGACCACGCCCATCGTCGCGAGCAGCACGGCCTTGTCCGCCGTGCCGAACCAGGACACCGCGAGGTCCTTCAGCCAGCCGGGGACGCCGTCGACCACCGCGCCCCCGACCGCCACGACCGGGCTCGACGACGGGTCGACGAACGCCGCGACCAGCTCCGCCACGGCCAGCCCGGCCGCCGTCGCGACCACCCCCGCGAGCGCCGACCACCACCCGTCCCGCGGCCTCGGCTCGGGCGAGACCACCGACTCGGGGTCCCACCCGGCCGGGTCCGACGGGTCCGGGCCCGCCGGCGATGCGCTGCTCATGCCCTCAGCGTCCCACTCGGCGGCCCCCGGCGGCGGGAGGTGACGAGACCGTAAGGAACCGGGCGACCCGACCGATCCCCGAGCCCGCCCGTGTCGCTCGGCGAGGCTCACGCGCGCGGCGCGCCGTCCGGCGGCGCCGGCGGGCCCGGGTCGGGCCATCCGGCAAGGTGCCCGAGCCACGCGACCGCGAGCCACGCCCCCTCGAGGCGGAGCTCCGTCCCCGGACCCTCGATCACGGCGGTGCAGCGCGTCTCGAGCGTCCACGGCCCGTCCTCGCCCGGCGCAGCGGTCAGGGACCGGAGCGCCAGGGCCGAGCGGTCCAGCTCGACGTCGGCCGCCGCGCCGGGCAGCTCGACCCACGTCCGCGACCGCGCGGACCACAGGTGCGCGCCCTCCGTGCCGGCGGGGAGCCAGGCCGCGGTACCGCCGACGACGACGCACGGCAGCTCGGCGACGGGCTCGCCGGGGTCGCGCGGCACCCGCGGCGGCTCGTCGCCGAGGCTCGACACGTCACCCGCAGGCGCGCTCCCGTTCGCGATCGACAGCGCGAGGTCCACGGCGGCCCGCACGAGCCCCGTCGCCGCGCCCGCGCTCTCCCGGGCCCCGCGCCGTTGCCGGCGCGGCCGCCGCCACGAGACGGCGTCCTGGACCCGGGGAGTCGTCATGCCGTCGAAGGCTAGCGCCACCGGCCGCCGTCATGCCCGCGCGGGGGCCGGCTCCGGCCGGGGCACGTGCGCGAACACCGACTGTCCCAGCCAGCGCGGCACCCGGCGCCGCCCGCCCTCGGGCCCCTCGAGCACGACCTCGCGCGAGCGCAGGGCGCTCGCCCAGGTCACGTCGCCCCGCCACAGCCGGGTGAGGGCCCGCAGCGGCGTCGTCACGACCACCGCCGCGTCGTAGCCCGGGTCGTAGTCGCACACCTCGACCTGGCCGTCGCGCACGACGATCCACCACCGGGACACCCGGGGGGCCACGTCGGTGAGCACGATCGCCAGGACGGTGCGCTCGCGGGGCCAGGCGTCGACGTCGATCGTGCGGCGCATGTCCCACAGCAGCAGGTGCGGGTCGAGGTCGGCCTCCCCGAGCCCGCCGACCCATCGCGTGCCCCAGGCCCCGAGCGCCTCGACGAGCGGCCGCAGCTCCTCGCCCGCGGGGGTGAGGAGGTAGCGGACGTGCCCCTCGGCGCCGGCACGTCGCACGATCCCCGCGCGCTCCAACGTCCGCAGCCGCTTGGACAGCAGCGTGGGCGACATCTTCGGGTTGCCGCGCCGCAGCTCGTTGAACCGGGTGCTGCCGAGCAGCAGCTCCCGCACGACGAGCAGCGTCCACCGCTCGTCGAGCACCTCCATCGCCTTCGCGACGGGGCAGAACTGGCCGTAGCCCGCCATCCCCCCAGTGAACGCCCGCCGGGCGGGGCGCCGCCAGTACAGATCCAGGACTTCGCCCGGTCCAGATCCGGCACTGGACCGGCGGCGGCGCTCGGCGGAGCGTGAAGGGGTCAGCACAGCCCCCAGGAGCGAAGGAGCCCCTCATGAGCACCACCGATTCCCGGACCGTCCCCGTCGACCTGCTCGAGACGGTCCGCACCAAGCACCGCGCCGTCTGGGAGTCCGGCGACTACCCCGCGGTCGCGGACCAGGTCATCCCCTCGCTGGGGGCCGTCCTCGTGGAGGCGTGCGACGTCGGCCCCGGCGACCGGGTGCTCGACGTCGCGGCCGGCTCCGGCAACGCGTCGATCCCCGCCGCGCTGGCAGGCGCCGACGTCGTCGCCTCCGACCTCTCCCCCGAGCTGCTCGAGGCGGGTCGCCGGCGCGCCGCGGACCACGGCGCCACGCTGCGGTGGGAGCCGGCCGACGCGCACGCGCTCCCGTTCGACGACGGCGCGTTCGACGTGACCCTGTCGTGCGTGGGCGTGATGTTCGCGCCGTTCCACCAGCTCGCGGCGAGCGAGCTGGCCCGCGTGACCCGGCCCGGCGGCACGATCGGGAACGTCGCCTGGACGCCGACCGGGTTCATCGGCGAGATGTTCGCGACCCTCAAGCCGTACGCGCCCCCGCCCCCTCCCGGCGCGCTCCCGCCGCCGCTGTGGGGCACCGAGGAGCACGTGCGGGTGCTCCTCGGCGACCGCGTCACCGACGTCCGGGCCGAGGTGCGCGGGCTCGTCGTCGACCGGTTCGCCGACGGCGCCGCGTTCCGCGACTTCTTCAAGGCCACGTACGGCCCGACGATCGCGACCTATCGGCACCTCGGGGACGACGACGCGCGCGCCGCGGAGCTCGACGACGCCCTCGCCGCGCTCGGCGACCGGCACCTGCGCGACGACGGCACGATGGTCTGGGACTACCTCCTGGTGCGCGCGACGCGGGCGTGAGCCCGCGCCCGCCCCTCATCCCGCGTCGAGGAGGCGGCGGCGGACGCGGTCGAGCTCCGCGTCCGTCACGCCGTGCGCGCGCAGGTAGCCCTCCGGGTCCACGCCGTCGAGGAACTCCTCGAGCGCGGCGGCGACGGCGCCGGACCAGGCCACCAGCTCGTCGGGCGCGCGGTGCGCCTCGTCCCACCCGGGTTCGGTGGCCGCGCGGTCGTTGTTCGCGCGCACGGCCCGCAGGTAGTCGTCGACGACGACCGGGCGGGGCACACCGACGAGGGTCAGCAGGAGGGCGGTGATCATGCCGGTCCGGTCGCGCCCGCCCGCGCAGTGGTAGACGACGGCGCCGTCGGGCGCGTCGGCGATCGTGCGGAACACGTCGACGACGAGGCCGGGCCAGCGCTCGAGCACGGTCGCGTAGTAGCGCGGGGTGTCGAGGTGCGGCGCCCAGGCACGCATGAACTCGTCGTCGTCGGGGTCCTCGACGGGGCGGTGGTGCCGCGTCACCGACGGCGGCAGCTCCAGGGGCCCGATCTCGGCCGCGTTGCGCAGGTCGACGACGGTGCGGACGCCGGCGTCGGCCATCGCCGCGAGGCCGTCGCTGCCGGCGTCGTCGAGCCGCGACGTCCGGTAGAGGCGCCCGGCGCGGGTGCGGCCGCCGTCGGCGGTGGGCAGGCCGCCCAGGTCGCGGGCGTTGGGCAGCGCGCCCCAGCGCACGGCGCGGTCGTCGTCCGGGGGCGCGACGGCCGCGGCGTCGGCGGGCGGGGTACCGATCGGGAGGGTCACGGACGCCAGGCAACCACACGGGGTCGGCGGGGCGTACTAGGCTCGACGCCGGATCACGGGCACGACTCTGGCCCGTCGGCGCGACCCGGGCTGTGGGCCGCGGTTCCACCGGCGCGAGATGGCGCGCCGTCGGACGACACCACCGACGACGACCCCTGGAGCTTTCTCGTGCCCCGCCTCCCCCGCGCCGCCGTGCCCGGCGCCGCCCTGCTCGCCCTGTCCGTCGCCGTCCTCGCGGGCTGCGCGCAGGACCCCGCCGACGCCGCGCCGTCGGCGGAAGCCTCGTCCGGCGGGTCCTCGGACGGCACCGCCTACCCCCTGACGCTCGACAACTGCGGCGTCGAGACCACGGTCGACGCCGCGCCGCAGCGCGTCGTGACGATCAAGTCGAGCACCACGGAGATGCTGCTCGCGCTCGGCCTCGGCGACCGCATCGTCGGCTCGGCGTTCCTCGACGGGCCCGTGCCGGACTCGCTGGCCGACGCCGCCGCCGACGTGCCGGCCGTCTCCGAGCCCATGGCCGAGCAGGCGCCCGGCGCGGAGGCCGTGCTCGGCCTCGAGCCCGACCTCGTCTACGCCGGCTGGGAGTCCAACCTCACCGCCGACGGCGCGGGCGACCGCGCGACGCTGGCGAAGCTCGGCGTCGCGACCTACGTCTCCCCCGCCGCCTGCAAGGCGCCGGAGTACATGCCCGACCCGCTCACCTTCGACGACGTCTTCGCCGAGATCGACGAGGTCGGGGAGGTCTTCGACGCCGCCGACGCCGCCGGCGACCTGGTCGCCACGCAGAAGGACGCCCTCGCGTCGGTCACCCCCGACGACCGGGGCCTCACCGCCCTCTGGTACTCCTCGGGCGACGACATCCCCTACGTCGGGGCCGGCATCGGCGCGCCGCAGATGATCATGGACGCCGTCGGGCTGGAGAACGTCGCGGCCGACGTGCACGACACCTGGACGTCGTTCTCGTGGGAGCAGGCGATCGAGGCCGACCCGGACGTCATCGTGCTCGTCGACGCGACCTGGAACAGCGCGGAGCAGAAGATCGAGCGGCTCGAGTCGAACCCGGCCACCGCGCGCATGACCGCCGTGCGCGAGGGCCGCTACCTCACCGTGCCGTTCCCCGCGTCGGAGGCCGGCGTGCGGAACGTCGACGCCGTCGTCGACCTGTCCGCGCAGCTCCACGGGCTGGACGGGCTCGAGCCGTGACGACGACGGCCCGGCCGGTCGGGCCCCCCGCGACGACCGCGGCGACGACGGGCCGCCGCGGCGCCGCATGGTGGCTGCCGGCGTCCGTGGTGGTGCTGGTCGCGACCGTCCTGGTGACGGTGACGGTCGGGCCGGCCGACCTGTCGGTCGCGGACGTGTGGCGCTCGATCGCGACGCACGTCGGGCTCGGCGGCGCGCTGGGCCTCGAGCCGCTCGACGCGCTGCCCGACGGCATGGTCTGGGAGCTGCGCCTGCCACGCGTGCTGACCGCCGCGGCGGTCGGCGCGGGGCTCGCGGTGTGCGGCGTCGTCATGCAGTCCCTGACCCGCAACCCGCTCGCGGACCCGTACCTGCTGGGGCTGTCGTCCGGGGCGTCCCTGGGCGCGGTGCTCGTGCTCGTCGCCGGGCTCACCGTGCTGCTGCCGGTCGCGGCGTTCGGCGGGGCCGTCGCGGCGCTCGCCGCCGCCCTCGGGCTCGCCGGCGCGATCGGCACGATCACGCCGACCCGCACGGTGCTGGCCGGGCTGGCGGTGAGCCAGCTCGCGGCCGCGGCGACCAGCTTCGTCATCTTCTGGTCCGCGACCGGTGACTCGTACCGCGAGATCCTGTCGTGGCTCATGGGGTCGGTGGCCGGGGCGACGTGGACGTCGGTCGCGATCACGGGCGTCGCCGTGCTGGTGCTGGGCACCCTGCTCGCCTCGACCGGCTCGATCCTCGACGCGTTCACCTTCGGCGACACGGCCGCCGCCACGCTCGGTGTGCCCGTCGCGCGGGTGCGATGGCTGCTGCTGGTGGGCGTCGCGCTGCTCACCGGCGCGCTGGTCTCGCAGAGCGGGTCGATCGGGTTCGTCGGGCTGATCCTGCCGCACGCCGTGCGGCTGCTGACCGGCGCGCGGCACCGGCTGCTGCTGCCGCTGTCCGCGCTGTGCGGGGCGTCGTTCCTGGTGTGGGCGGACACCCTGGCGCGCACGGTCTTCGCCCCGCGCGAGGTGCCCGTCGGCATCGTCACGGCGGCGATCGGCGCGCCGGTGTTCGCCCTGCTGCTGTGGCGCGGACGGAGGATCGCATGACCACCGAGGCACGCGCCGAGGCGCGCACCGACGCCCCCGCCCGGGTCGCCGCGGAGGGGGCCACCGACGGCCTGAGCGCCGCCCGCGTCTCCTGGTCGGCGTCCGGTCGGCTGATCCTCGACGGCGTGGACGTCACCGCCCCCGCGGGCGCGGTGACCGGGCTGCTCGGCCCCAACGGGTCGGGCAAGTCGACGCTGCTGCGCGTCCTCGCCGGGGTGCAGGCGCCGTCGGAGGGCGGCTCGGGCCCCGGTGCCCGCGTCGCCTTCGCGGGCGCCGACCTGCTCGCCCTGCCGCGGCGCCGTCGCGCGCGGACGCTCGCGCTCGTCGAGCAGGAGGCGTCCACCGACCTGCCCGTCACCGTGCTCGACGCCGTCCTGCTCGGCCGGATCCCGCACCGCTCCCTGCTGGCCGGGGACTCCGCGGGGGACCGCGCCGCCGCACGCCGCGCCCTCGACGCCGTCGGGGCGGCGCACCTCGCGGACCGCGAGGTCACGACCCTCTCCGGCGGCGAGCGCCAGCGCGTGCACATGGCGCGCGCCCTCGCCCAGGAGCCCGCGCTCATCCTGCTGGACGAGCCGACCAACCACCTCGACATCGCCGCCCAGCTCGACGCGCTGCGCATCCTGCGGGAGCTCGCCGACCGCGGCGTCACCGTGCTCGCCGCCCTCCACGACCTGCAGCTCGCGGCCCAGCACTGCGACCACGTGGTGCTGCTGTCCGGCGGTCGTGTCGTCGCGGCCGGCGACGTGCGCGACGTCCTCGTGCCCCACGTCCTCGACCCCGTCTACGGCGTGCGCACCGAGGTGCTCACCCACCCCCGCACCGGCCGCCCGGTGCTGGCGTTCGAGCCGGCCGGCTGATCCGCTGGGTCAGTCCCGCGGCCGCCGCCCCAGCTCGATGGCCGGGCAGCGGTCCATCACCATGTCGAGGCCGGCGGCGCGCACGCGGGCGGCGGCGTCCTCGTCGATGACGTCGAGCTGGAACCAGACCGCCTTGGCACCGACGGCGATCGCCTCGTCGGCGACGGCCCCGGCGAGCTCGGAGCGGACGAAGACGTCCACGACGTCCACCGGGAACGGGATGTCGGCCAGGCTCGCGTAGCCCTGCTCGCCGTGCACGGTCTCGGCGCTCGGGTGCACGGGCACGATCCGCTTGCCCGCGCGCTGCAGCACCCCCGCGACGCCGTAGGCGGCCCGCGCCGTGTTCGTGGACAGCCCGACGACGGCCCAGGTGCTGGTCTCGTCGAGGACGCGGTCGACGGTGGCCTCGACGTCGGTGGTGGTCTCGGTGGCCTCTGGCGTGCTCATGCCTCGTGCAACCGGCACCTCGA
Organism: Isoptericola sp. NPDC056134; assembly: GCF_042264825.1. Classification (NCBI taxonomy): domain Bacteria; kingdom Bacillati; phylum Actinomycetota; class Actinomycetes; order Micrococcales; family Promicromonosporaceae; genus Isoptericola; species Isoptericola sp. NPDC056134. The sequence goes on along the minus strand of NZ_JBHJVM010000002.1, from coordinate 221,512 downwards.
TCGGCCTGTTCCAGTCCCGCGGGTCCCTGATCCTCATGCGTGCCCCCTCGTCGTCCGATCCTTGCGGGCGGTCATGCCAGCGCCAGCGCCACGCCCGGGAGCGCGCACGCCGCGGCGCAGGTGACGGTCCGCACGTGGTTGAGCCGGCTCCAGGGCCGGTCGAAGGCGGCCCACCCGGCGGCGTCCCGGTGCGCCATGACGTGGTTGTTCAGCGGCACGTTGCCCGCCGCCGTCACCCCGAGCATGCCCACGACCACCAGCACGGCGCTCGCCACGACCAGCCACGCGCCGTCGTACCCGCCGACGAGGCCGACCACCGCCGAGCCGGCCGGCACGACCACGGCCGCACCGAACAGGGTCATGAACGGGGGCCGGACGGCGTCCTCGTTGATCGCCGCGATCGCGGCGGCCGCGGCCGCGGGGTCGAGCCTGCGCAGCCCCGGCATGACGAAGGTCGAGAACGCCGCGAACACCCCGCCCGCGAGGCCGGTGACCAGCACGGTCAGCACGAGGAGCACGTCCCAGAGATCCATGGGCCCATCCAACCAGCGGAACCTCCCCTCGCGCAGCAGGATGGAGCCATGCCCGCACCGCCCGCCGTCGTCGCCGCCACCAAGCGCTTCAACCCGTACGCCCTCAAGGTCAGCTCGCGGGTGCCGCCGTGGGTCACGCTGCACCACGTGGGCCGCAAGAGCGGCCGCGAGTACCACACGCCCGTGGTCGCGTTCGCCGCCCGGGCGCCCATCGACACCCGGGTCGCGCGGGCCGGGGACCCCGTCGAGATCGGCGAGTACCGCGACATCCTCGTGCTCACGCCGCTGCCCTGGGGCGCGGACGTGGACTGGTGCCGCAACGTGCGCGCGGCGGGCTCGTACCGCCTCACCCGCAAGGGGACCGACTATCGCGCGGACCAGCTGCGCGTCATCGACGCCGACGGCGCCCGCGGGATGCTGAGCGGCTTCGTCGGCGCGGCGTCGGGGCTGATCGGCATCGAGTCGTTCCTCGTCGGGCGGCTGAGCCGCTGGCCTGTCAGCGCGCCAGCGCGCGGCTGACGAGCTCGACGGCGTCGGCCGCCGTCCCGGCCTGCAGCGCGGTCGCCGTCCGGGCCGCCGACGGAGTCGTCGTGCCCGCCGCTGCCGGTCTGCGGGCGAAGCTGGCCGTCGTCGCGGCGACGACGGTGCTGCTCGCCCTGGGGGGCACGGTCGCCTCCCTGGTGGACGTCGCGGCGCTCTCCCTGGGCATCGGCGCGCTCTGGCGGAGCACCGCGGCCGGGATCGCCACCGCGGGTTCGCCCGTGCTCGCCGGGTACGCCGCGGTCGTCGCCGTCCGGCGTCGCGATGCCTGAGGGCTAGCCTTCGCGACCCCCGGCATCCCGCGCCACCTTGGACGCCCAGGCGACCAGCGGCACCTGCAGGGGCAGCCTGGCCCATGCGATCGCCGGGTTGCGTGCCCACGAGCGGTAGCCGGGGTGGGAGTCCAGCGCCATCTTCACGTTGCCCGGGAAGACGGCGACGAACAGGGCCGCAGAGGCGAGCCCGCCGACCCTCCGCGTGGCCGGGACGGCGACGGCCGCCGCGCACGCCAGCTCGGCGACCCCGCTGCCGTAGACCCACGCGCGCGGCGAACCGAGCCCGCGCGGGATCAGCCCCTCGAAGACGGCCGGGCGGACCAGGTGCAGGGCGCCGGCGGCGCCGAGCAGCCCGGCAAGCGAACCGGCGATGACGTGCTGGCCACGAGACATGCCCCCGACCGTACCCGCGGGTGGAGAATGAGCCCATGTCGACGACACTCTGGATCACCGGCGACCCCGAGACGGACACGCTGCTGAGCGACGACATGTTCGCGCTGCTCGTGGGCATGCTGCTCGACCAGCAGTACCCGATGGAGCATGCGTTCGCGGGCCCGCGCAAGATCCGCGACCGGCTGGGCAGCATCGACCCGCACGCCGTGGCGGACGCCGACCCGGACGAGTTCGTCACCCTCGCCACCACTCCCCCGGCCATCCACCGGTACGGGCGGTCGATGGCGGGCCGCGTGCAGGCGCTGGCGCGGGCGATCGTGGACGACTACGACGGCGACGTCGCGAAGCTCTGGACGACGCCCGGCGCCGAGGGGCCGGCCACCGGCGCCGAGGTGCTCGCCCGCCTGAGGGCGCTGCCGGGGTTCGGCGAGCAGAAGGCCAAGATCTTCCTCGCCCTGCTCGGCAAGCAGCGCGGGATCCGGCCGGACGGCTGGCAGGAGGCGGCGGGGCACTACGGCGACGAGGGCTCGCGCCGTTCGATCGCGGACGTCACCAGCGCGGAGTCGCTCGCCGAGGTGCGGACCTTCAAGAAGGCGCAGAAGGCGGCGGCGAAGGCGGCCAAGCAGGGCTGAGGCCCCGCTCGGCCGGGGGCCGCCGGCTCAGCGGCCGTGGTGCCCGTGCGAGAGCGGCACCGTCCACACCTCCCCGTCGAGGGTGACGACGTAGGCCGTGCGCCCCACGATCTCGAAGGACGTCGGCCGGTCGAGGCCGGTCGCCACCGCTCGCAGGACGCCGTGCCGACCGGCCTTCATCACCTGGCCGGTGTCCGGGTCGGCGGGCGACCCCTCGGGGCTGCCCGGGGTGAAGTGGCCCTGCGCGAGCGCGTACAGCCCGCCCCGGCCCGTCTCGACGTCGACGAGCAGCCGCCCGCCGGAGGCGATCAGATGGACGCCGTGCCGCCACGGGGTGAAGGCGACGACCTTGCCCTCACTCGGCAGGTGGGGCACCGGGCCGGCCTCGGCCATGAGGACGGTCCGTCCGACGGTCTCCAGACCGGTCGGCACGACGTTGCCGAACGCGCGGACCTGCGTGATCGAGCCGTCCGGCGTCACGTACAGCACGCGGTTGTGGTGGCCGTCGGTGACGAGGAAGCCCCTGCGGTACGGCTCCATGGCGAACTGCAGGCCGATGGGCACGAAGAAGTCGGTCTTCGGCGGGTGGGCGATCGACCACGCGCCGAGGTCGGCGACGGGGCGCGGGACGCCGTCCCGTCCGACCCGGTACAGCCCCGAGACCTGCGGGTCGGCGAGCGACACGAGGACGTAGGCGGCGCGGCCGCGGAACGCGACGTCGAGCGCGCCGCCGGGCGTCCCCGGCTGCTGAGGGGGCAGCCCCGAGACGAAGGTCGAGGCGGCGCCGGTGCGGCGGTCGATCCGGGAGACCTCGCCGGAGACCGGTTCGGTGACGTAGAGGGCCCCGTCGGGGCCGATGGTGGAGCCGGCGCCGCCGGACAGCCCGGCGGTGAGGAGCGACGGGTCGGCGTGGTGATGGACGTGGTGGTTGCCGTGGTGGTGGTCGTGGTGCGACGGGGTCGCGGCGGCGGTAGCGACCGTGGTCGCGGCGAGCAGGGTGGACAGCAGGACGGCGATGATGCGTGGGGTGCGCATGGGGACCCCTCCCGAGGTGTGCGTCGTTGCACGGACGGTCGGGCTCGGCGCGGCGGCCGGGTCGGGATGTGGCGCTCCCCTCGCCGTCCTCGACGCTACGCCCGATGCCCCGCCCCGTCACGGGCCGTTCGCCCCGGCGACCACCCGGCGGCGCGCAGCCGTTCGAGCGCGCGGTCGTGCGGCAGCGCGTGCCGGGTCCCGCGGTGGCCGACGGTCGTCGTGGCCGTGAAGACCGACGCGAGCAGCGCCTCCTCGACGGCGTCCGTCGTGGCGGCGAACAGCGGGTCGAGAGCGTCGTCGGGCACGAGCGGGTCGGCGGGGTCCGCCGTCGTGAGCGCGAGGCCGTAGTCGCCGCTGCCGTGCGCGAAGTCGGAGCCGACGCGGCCCATGGCGAACACCGCGCGGCGCGCCACCCGCTCCAACCGCCTGGCGTCCAGCGGGGCGTCCGTCGTCACGACGATCATGCAGGAGTTGCCCTCCGCGAGGCCGGATCCCTTCGGCACGACGTCGATCCTTTCGGCAGGAGGAGCAGCCGAGGAGATCGGCTCCGTGCCGAGAAGATCCACCGCAGGCAGCGGCACGCCCCGGACGGTGAGCGTGCCGGAGAAGTTCGACTGCACCAGCACGCCCACGGTGCGTACGGTCCCCGCCACGTCGACCCGCCGTGACGACGTCCCGACGCCGCCCTTGTAGCCGAGCGCGGCGGTCCCCGCCCCGGCGCCGACGCAGCCCTGCTCCACCGGGCCCGACGTCGCGCCGTCGAGCGCGGCGAGCACGTGCGCCTCCGTGACCGGCCGGGCGCGGATGTCGGACAGGTAGCCGTCGTTCGTCTCGCCGACGACGGGGTTGAGGGTGCGCACGTCCTCGTAGCCGGGCCACGCCAGCACGTGAGTGACGAGCGCGTCGGCGGCGCGGAACGCCGAGAGCGTCGCGGTGAGCAGGATCGGCGTCTCGATCGCGCCGAGCTGCTCGAGCTGCGTCGCGCCCACGAGCTTGCCGTACCCGTTGCCCACGAACAGCCCGCACGGGAGCGCGCGCCGCTGCCCCGGCCCGGCGCCCAGCGCGTCGGGGACGACGGCGGTCACGCCCGTGTGCAGGCGCTCGCCCTCGTGCAGGGTCGCGTGCCCGACACGCACGCCCGCGACGTCGGTGATCGCGTTCGCCGGGCCGGTCGGCAGGTCGCCGACGACGACGCCGAGCTCGCGGGGGCCCGGCCGCGCGCCGCTCATGCCCGGCCCGCGGGGACGAGGCGCGCCGGGTGGACGTCGCGCCAGGTGCGGGAGCCGTCGACGAGGTCCTGCACGTGCTCGCGGAACCGCGGGCACGCGGCGATGTCGTGCGCCTGGCACGACAGGGCGTGCTCCGTCATGTGCCGGGAACGGTCGATCTCCTCCTGGCGCCGGTCGAGCTCGGCCAGGTGCGCGGTGAGCACCTCGTGCCGGTCGCGCGCGCCCCGCCCGGTGGACCCGGCGTCGAGCAGCACCTGGATCTGCTCGAGGCTCATGCCCGCGACCTTGGAGCTGAGGATCGTCGCCACCCGCACCACGTCGTCGGCCCCGTAGCGCCGCCGCCCCGCGCCGTCGCGGGCCGGGGCGAGCAGGCCGACGTCCTCCCAGTACCGCAGCACGTGCGTCTCCAGGCCGAACCGCTCCGCCAGCTCGCCCACGCTCCAGGTCCGTTCCGCCACCCCGCTTGACTTCATGTTGACATGAAGTCACAGCCTGGGGTCAGCACGCAACCCGACCCGAAGGAGACGCCATGAGCGACACCACCCGCCACGACCTGCACGACGCCGTGATCGTCGGCGCCGGGCCTGCCGGCCTCGCGGCCGCGCTGATGCTCGGCCGCACCCACCGCGACGTCGTCGTGCTCGACTCCGGCACCTACCGCAACGACCCCACCGACGCGATGCACAACGTGATCGGGTTCGACGGCGCCGCCCCCGCCGAGTTCCGCGCCGCCGCGCACCGCACGCTGGCCGCGTACGACACGGTCGAGCTGCGGCGCGCCGCCGCCCACGACGTCGCCCCGCTCGACCCCGCGTCGCCCGCCGACGGGTTCGTCGTGCGCACCGACGCCGGCGACGTCGCCGGCCGGCGGTTGCTGCTGGCCACCGGCGTGCGCGACGAGCTGCCCCCGACGCCCGGGCTGGAGCAGCTGTTCGGCACGGTCGCGGCGCACTGCCCGTACTGCCACGGCCACGAGTTCTCCGGCACGCCCGTGGCGATCCTGGGCGCCGGCCCGCACGCGCCGCGCGTCGCGGGGCTGCTGGGGCGGATCGCGAGCCGCGTCGTCGTGCTCGCCGACGGCGCGGACGTCGACCCGCAGGTCCGCGCGGCGCTCGACGCCCGCGGCGTCGCCGTCCGGCCCGAGAAGGTGCTCCGCCTGGAGCCGCTGACCCTCCCCGGCGGGCACCCGGGCGCACGGGCCGTGCTGGACGGCGATGCCGAGGACCTCGGCGGGATCATGGTCGCCCCGACGCTGCACCAGGCGGCGCCGTTCGCCGCCCGGCTCGGCCTCGAGCTGCGCGAGTCCGGCTGCGTGGCCGTCGACGCCATGGCGCGCACGAGCCTCCCGGGGGTCCTCGCCGCCGGGGACCTGGCCCACACCGCCGACTTCCCCATGCCCGTGAGCTCCGTGACCGCGGCGATGGCGGCCGGGCAGCTCGCCGCCGCGTCCATCGACGCCGACCTGCTGGCGTCGACCCCCTGACCGACTCGCGCGCACGGTACGACGGGCAGGACGGCCGCACGAGTCGCCGCCACCTGTTCGTCGTCACCCGTCCGCACGCGGAACACACCGCCGCCGCGCGTCGTCGACCGCACGCACGGCTCGCCGCGCGGCGAGTTCATTCCCCCCCGTCGAGGCGGCGGGCTTCGCCACCTTCGCCACGTCGCCGGGTGCGATCACCCACCTCACCCACGACGACGGGTGGGGCAACCGGACGCTCGTCGGCCTCGGCTCCACGTCCCCTCTGACGGCCGCCCACTAGGCTCGCCGCATGACCTCAGCGCACCCCCTGCCGCTCGGCCCTGCCCCGCGACCCGCCACCGGCGAGGACCTCGCCGACCGGCTCCGCGCCCTCGCGACCAGGGCGGCCGGGACGGGCGTGACCGGCCTCGACCGGGCGCACCTCACCGCGACGCTGGACGGCGCGGACGTCACGTCGCTCGACGCGGACCTCACCGGCGTGGCGTTCGGCGCCCAGCAGAAGGCGCCTGGCGCCGTGTGGCAGCCCGGCGCGATCACCGCGCGCGAGGACGGCACCGTGCGCCGCCTGCGCGTCGACGCCCACCCGCTCACCGCCGTCGACCTGCCCGTGGACGTCACCGCCGAGGCCGAGGGGCTGCGGTTCACCTGGGTCGAGGGCGCCGACGGCCAGGTCGGGTTCGAGCCGGTCGAGCCCGACGACGCGCACCCGGTGACCGGGCACGCCCGCGTCGCCGTCTCCCGCGCGGGCCTGGTCGCGACCGTGCACGGCCTGCTCGCCGTCTCGCTGCAGTCCCAGGGCATCACGCTGAGCGACCTGGACGTGCACCTCGAGTCGCACGGCCCCCGCGCGGCGGGCGTCCGGATCGAGGCGAAGGTCCGCAAGGGGTTCCTGTCCGCCGGCGTCTCCGCCACTGCGTCGGCGTCGGTCGACGCGGCGATGGTGCTGACCGTCGGCGACGTGCGCATCTCCAGCGGCAACCCGCTCGTCGCCGCGATGCTCGGCGCCGTCCGCGGCCGCGTCGAGGCGGCGGCGAACCGCCGCGTCGACCTCGCCGCCGCGCTGCCGCCCGGGGTCCGCCTCGCGGACGTGCGCCTCGACGTCGGCGAGGAGCTGGTGCTCAGCGCCCGGCTGGGCTGAACCCCGGCGCGCTTCCGCCCGTCCGAAGCCGGCCTCCGGTCCTCGCGCGGCTCGACCCGGCGCTGTCGGTGGGCCGTGCGAGATTCGGGGCATGCCCGACCGCCCCGACGTCCCGCTCGCGCTCGTCGCTCGGCTGCGCGGGCTGCTCGAGTTCCCGGAGTGCGCCGAGGAGGACGCCTGGACCGGCGTCCGGTGGCGGGTGCGCCAGGCCACGGTGGCGCACGTCTTCGGCGGCGAGGACCAGCTCTTCCGCGTGACGTTCCGCGCCGAGCCGCAGGAGGTCCGGGCGTTCGAGCACCTCGGCCACCCGTACTTCCGCGCCGGCTGGGGCGCCAACGTCGTCGGAGTCGTCCTGGACGACGCCACCGACTGGGACGAGATGGCGGAGCTGCTCACCGACTCCTACTGCCTCCAGGCGCCGCGGCAGCTGGCTGACGCCGTCGACCGGCCGGAGCCGCCGGACGACGGCGCGGCGACCGCCGGCTGACACCGGTCAGAGCGAGACGGACGTCCCGACCAGCACCAGCTCGGAGGTGTGCGACCCGGCCACGCCGACGCCGGTGGGCCGCTCGACGAACCCGGGCAGGCCCTCCAGCCCGCCGCCGGCGGCGACGACCCGCAGGTCCAGCGGCTGCCCGGCCGGCACGGTGAGCGTCACCTCGAAGCCGTCGTCGCCCGGGGCGTAGAAGCGGGTGTCGAGGGCGCCGCCGCCGACCGGGACCTCGCGGCCCGCCACCGTGGCGCTCTCCACGCCGGCGGCGTTGAGCTGCACGTAGCGCAGGGCGCCGGCGGTGCCGATCGGCGCCCCCTCGCCCGAGGTCACGCGCAGCGTGAGGACGCGCGCGTCCCCCGCGGGCTCGGCGTCCTCGACGTCCACCACGGGGGCGGGCAGGTCGGCCGCCTCGGCGTCGCCGGCGTGCACCTCGCCGTCGAACATCGGGAACGGCTCGGACAGGTCGGTCTCGGTGTCCACGAACTGCGCGGTCCAGTCGCTCGGGGTGCCCTCGTCGGAGACCCAGTGCGCCGAGCCCGTGTCGGCGTCCAGCGCGTACGCGAGCCGGGTGGGCTCGGGGTGCTCGGCGTCGAACGGGTCGACGACGAAGCCGACGACGAGCGCGACGACGCCCACCGCCGCGCACCCGCCCACCAGCCCGAGCGCGCGGCGCCGGCCGCGGGGCCACAGCACCGCGAGGACGGGGGTGAGCACCAGCGCGAGCAGCGCGGCGACGACCGCGGGCGCGGCGCCCGTCGCGAGGCCCAGCGCCGGGAAGAACAGCAGCACGATGGGCACCAGCAGGACGACGCCCACGGCCGCACCCAGGGTCACGACCACCCGGCGGCCCGCGACGCCACGCGCCACCCGCAGCGTGAGGAGCCCGGCGACGGCGCCCGCGAGCGCCGGCAGCGCGGCAAGGTAGGAGCCGCCGGGCGTGACGGCGGCGAGCACGACGCCGAGGACGGCGAGCCAGCCGAGCGCCCCGACGGCGAGCGCCGCCCCGCCGAGCGACCGGCGCAGCCCGAGGAACCAGGCGGTCCACACCGTCGCGACGATGCCGAGCAGGGCGACGCGGAAGCCCCACGGGCGCCACGGGTCGAGCATCTCGTCGTACCCGGGCCGCACCAGGCCCATGACCCACCACAGGGCGATCGACCCGACGACGGCGCCCGCGAGCGGGAGCAGCGCGGACGCGAAGCCCAGGGCGAGGGCGCCGGCGGTGGTCCGCTCGCCCCGCACCTCGCGCCGGCGGGCGACGGCCACGGCGAGCGCGCCGACCGCGAGCACGGCGGCGACGGCGAGGGGCCACACCAGCCGGCCCGGGTAGCGCGCGAGCACCCCGCCCGGCAGCGGGAAGTAGGTGGCGTCGTCGGCCGACGGCGTGGCGAGCGTCGCCGCGTCGGCGTCGCCGAGCTCGCGCGCCAGGGCCAGCATGTTGGCACCGTGGTGCTGCAGGCTCGCCGTCGACATCCGCTCGGGCGTGTCCTGCGGCGCGTGGTAGGTGGCGGACCCGTCGATGTACGCCGAGTTCAGCCCGGTGAAGCGCCCCTCCGGGTCGTCGAGGAACGGGGAGAAGTCGGTGTCGTTCGGCAGGATCCGGTAGACCTCGACCGCCATCGAGCTGCCCACGGGGTACGGCACGTGGGAGTACGCGTCGACGAGGGCCGCGTTGCCGTCCGAGGTCTCGAACATGATCGCCGGGCCCGACGAGCCGCGGGCCTCGACGTTGACCACGACTCCCCCGTCCGCGGCGCGCGGGTCGGCGTGCGCGAACGCCTCCGCACCGCACAGGCACGCCTCCTCCGCGTCGGTGAACACGAGGACGAGGTCGTTGCGCAGCGGCTCGCCCTCCCCGAGCGCGCGGGCCGTCTCCAGGAGCGTCGCGACGCCGGCGCCGTCGTCGTTGGCGCCGTGCGACACCTCGGCGGAGTCGTAGTGCGCGACGAGGAAGACCGGTCCCGTCGAGTCGGTCCCCGGGATCGTGGCGACGACGTTCTTCGTGGCCGCGACGCGACTCTGGTCGCCCAGGCGCCCGGACATGCCGACGCCGTCGGTCACCTCCGGGTCGAGCCCGAGCTCCTCGAGGTCCGCCACGATCGTGTCGCGGACGGCGGCCGCGGCGGCCGTGCCGTGCGGGTGCACCTCCCCGCCGATCGCCTCGACGGTGGCGAAGGCGCGCCCGGCGCTGAACTCGTCCGCGGCGGCGTCCGCCGACCGCGGGGACGGCGGCAGCACCGACCAGACGGCGAGCGCGGCCAGGACGAGCAGGAACAGGGAGCACGCGAGCGACGTCGCCCGCGACCGGGTCTGGGTCACCCGGGCACGCTAGCGGCGCCCGCGCGCCGTGTCCCAATCGTGATACGCGCCGTCTCACGTGGACCGCCGCCTGGACGGCGGTCCGACCGCCTGGTGGATCGATGGTTGGATCGCCCCGTGCGCGCGATGACGTTCGACCGGTTCGGCGGCCCCGTCACGGTCCGCGAGGTGCCCGACCCCGCGGCGCCGCCCGGCGGCGTCGTGGTGCGCGTCCACGCGAGCGGCCTGTGCCTGAGCGACTGGCACGCGTGGGCAGGCCACGACACCGACATCACCGCCCTCCCCCACGTGCCGGGCCACGAGCTCGCCGGGGTCGTCGCGGCGGTGGGCGACGGCGTCACGCGCTGGAGCGTGGGCGACCGCGTGACGTCGCCGTTCGTGTGCGGCTGCGGGCGCTGCGGCTGGTGCCGCTCCGGGCAGGCGCAGGTCTGCCCCGACCAGACCCAGCCGGGGTTCACGCACGCCGGGTCGTTCGCGGAGCTCGTCGTCCTGCACGCCGCCGACACCAACCTCGTCGCCCTGCCGGACGACGTGGACGACGCCACCGCAGCGAGCCTCGGGTGCCGGTTCGCCACCGCGTACCGCGCCGTCGCGGGCCGGGCCCGCGTGCGCCCGGACGAGCGGGTGGTCGTGGTCGGGGCGGGCGGCGTGGGCCTCAGCGCCGTCATGGTCGCGGCCGCGCTCGGCGCGCGGGTGGTGGCCGTCAACCGGCACGACGGCGCGCTCGAGTCCGCGCGCCGGGCCGGGGCCGCGCACACGGTCCGCGCCGACGAGGACGTCGACGTCGCCGCCGCGGTGCAGGACCTCACCGGCGGCTGCCACGTGAGCGTCGACGCCGTCGGCAGCGAGCGCACGTGCGCCGACGCGATCGGCAGCCTGCGCCGCCGCGGGCGGCACGTGCAGGTCGGCCTGCTGCCGCCCGTCGACGGCCACCCCCGCGTGCCGATGTCCCGCGTGATCGGCTGGGAGCTGGACGTGCTCGGCAGCCACGGGATGGCCGCCGCCGACTACCCGGAGATGCTGGCGCGGGTCGCCGACGGCACGCTGCGCCCCGCCGACCTCGTCGACCGCGTCGTCGGCCTGGACGAGGGCGCGCGGCTCCTCCCCGGTCTGGCGGGCACCCCGCGCGACGGGATGGTCGTCGTCGACCCGCGACGCTGACCGGACGCCGGGCGGCCACGCCCTGCACGTCGCGGAGATCACCCCGCCGGGCGCCTCCCGGTCGTGGCCCGGCCGCCCGGTCGGGGCTATGCTGGCCGACGGCCTGAGCAGCCGCGGCGACCGCCGCAGGACGACGAGGGAGGTGCGCGCCACATGACCCGTAGCGAGCCTCCCAGTAGTCCGAGCCGCGACTGACGGCTCCCCGCCCGGCCACGACGCCGGGCGGCCGCGGCGCACGCGCTCCTGACCCTGCGCCGCCGATCCTCCGAGTGCCCCGACGTCCGGGGCGCCCCAGCCGCAGTCGCGGGACCGACGTCCTCGTCCCTGCACGCCCCTGCACGCTCGGAGTCCGCCATGTCCGTCACCTCTGCCCGCGCGTCCGCCGCCCGCACGACCCGCACCCGTCCCCTGCTCGGCGCGCTGCGCCCGCGCCGCGCCACCCCGGCGTCCGGCGCCGGCGGCCAGCTCGGCAGCGCCCGCCCCGACGCGGCCACGGCGCGCCGCGACGTGCCCGGCCGCTCGTCGATCGTCGAGTCCGCCCTGTACGACGCCGACGGCCGCCGGGTCGCGAGCTTCACGCGCCTCGCCGACACGTTCCGCGAGCTGCGCGCCCACCCCGGCGGCATGGCGTGGATCGGTCTCGAGCGGCCCGACGAGAACGAGCTCGCCCAGCTGGCGCGCGAGTTCGACCTGCACCCGCTGGCCGTCGAGGACGCGATCGTCGCGCACCAGCGGCCCAAGATCGAGCGCTACGGCGACACGCTGTTCGTCGTCCTGCACGCCGCGCGGTACCTCGACCACGCGGAGGAGGTGGAGTTCTCCGAGCTGCACGTCTTCGTGGGCCCCGACTTCGTCGTCACGGTGCGGCACGGCGCGTGCCCCGACCTGTCGGGCGTGCGCACCCACCTCGAGGCGCACCCGGCCATGCTGGCCCGCGGGCCGGAGTCGGTGCTGTACGCGATCGTGGACCGCGTCGTCGACGACTACGCGCCCGTCGTGGCCGGCCTCGACGGCGACATCGACGAGATCGAGTCCGAGGTGTTCGGGGGCGACGCGGCCGTGTCCCGGCGCATCTACGAGCTCTCGCGCGAGGTGGTCGAGTTCCAGCGCGCGGTGCGCCCGCTGCAGCGCGTGTGCGGCTCGCTCGCCAAGGGCGCGGAGAAGTATGGCGTCACCGAGGAGATGCAGGCGTACCTGCGCGACGTCGCCGACCACCTCACCGAGGTCGCGGACCGCGTCGAGTCGTTCCGCGCCGCCCTGCGCGACATCCTCACCGTCAACGCCACCCTCGTGGCCCAGCGGCAGAACGAGGAGATGACGCACCTCACCGAGGTGAGCATCCGCCAGGGCGAGGAGGTCAAGAAGATCTCCGGCTGGGCGGCCATCCTCTTCGCCCCGACCCTGGTCGGGACCGTCTACGGGATGAACTTCGACGACATGCCCGAGCTGCACTGGGCTTGGGGCTACCCGGCGGCCCTCGTCGCCATGCTCAGCGTGAGCGTCGCGCTCTTCGCCGTCTTCCGGTGGAAGCGCTGGATCTGAGCGGGGCCGCGCCTGAGGGCCGCAGCCGCGTGGTCGCGCGCGCCGCCGCCGGTCGCGGTCGCTAGGGTCGCGGGGTGACCTCGACCGCGACCACTGCGCCCGGCAGCCCGACCACCGGCCCCGGCGGCCTCAACCCCGCGACCCGCACCCTGCTGGCCCTCGGCGGTGCCGTGCTGGTCCTCGCGGGCATGTACTGGGCGCGGGACGTCCTGTCGCCCGTGTTCCTCGCCGCGGTGATCGTCATCATCTGCCACCCGGTGCGCCGCCCGCTGGAGGCCCGGGGCTGGCCGCGCTGGGCGGCGACCACGGCCGTGATCGTCGTCGCATACCTCATCCTCGCGGCCCTGCTCGCGATGCTCGTCTTCGCCGGCTTCCAGTTCGCCGACCTGGTGACCGAGTACTTCCGCGACCTCGAGCAGTCGGTGAGCCAGATCGCCGCGCAGCTGGCCGAGCTCGGCCTCGACACGCAGGTCACGGACGCGGCGACGTCGTTCCTGGAGCCCTCTCGCCTGCTGTCCCTGGCGGGCAGCGTGAGCGGCATGGTCCTGTCGATCGCGACGGCGTTCTTCTTCGTGCTCGCGTACTCCATCTTCATGGCCGCCGACGCTGCCCGGTACGCGACCGCGTCCCGCGTCTTCGGCGCCACGCACGCGGAGCAGATCGGCCGTGCGACGCGGTTCAGCACCGGGGTGCGCCGCTACTTCGTGGTCAACGCGACCTTCGGCGCCGTCGTCGCGATCGTCGACGGCTTCGCCCTCGCGCTGCTCGGCGTCCCCGCCCCCGTCGTGTGGGCGATCCTCGCGTTCGTCACCAACTTCATCCCGAACATCGGGTTCGTGCTGGGCCTGGTCCCGCCGCTCGTCATGGCGTTCGTCGTCGGCGGATGGCCCCTGGCCCTGGCCGTCGCGGCGGTCTACTGCGTCGTCAACGTGGTGCTCCAGGTGCTGGTGCAGCCCAAGTTCGTCTCCGACGCCGTGAGCCTCAGCCTCACGCTGAGCTTCATGTCGGTCGTCTTCTGGACGTTCGTCATCGGCCCGCTCGGCGCGATCCTCGCCATCCCGCTCACCCTGCTGGTGCGCGCGCTCGTCCTCGAGGGCGATTCGCGCACCGTGTGGCTCCGCTGGCTCTCCGGGGACGACGTCACGCCCGACGACGAGCGCCCCGACGCGGCCGGCCAGGCCGTGCCGGCCGCGACGCCCACGACGACCGCCGTCGCGGCGGGTCCGGACGCCGCGCCCTCCCACCCCGCCGTCGACCGCGTCCGCGCCTCGCTGGACGCGGCCGGGGCCCGCGGCGAGATCCGGTGGCTCGACGACCACGCCACCACGGCCGCGCTCGCCGCCGAGGCGCTCGGCGTCCCGGTCGGCGCGATCGCGAACTCGCTGCTCTTCACGCTCGACGACGAGCCCGTGCTCGTCATGACCAGCGGCGCGCACCGCGTCGACACCGCGTTCCTCGGCGCCCGGCTCGGCGGCCGCCTGGCGCGCGCGAGCAAGGAGACGGTGCGCGACGCCACCGGCCAGGTGATCGGCGGCGTCGCGCCCGTGGGCCATCCTGCGCCGGTGCGCACGCTGGTCGACGTCGACCTGCGTGTCCACGACGTCGTGTGGGCCGCGGCGGGGCACGCGAAGACCGTGTTCCCCACGTCCTACGACGAGCTGGTGCGGATCACGGGCGGCACGCCGACACCGGTCGCGCCGCCCGCGGAGGGGTCCCCGGCCGCCCCGGACGGTCAGTAGCCCAGCGCGTCGAGGGCCGCGTCCGCCATCGCGCTCTCGCCGCGCGCGTTCGGGTGCACCGGCACCACGTTCGTGCCGAACAGCAGCGGCTCCACCCAGCGCTCCCCCGCCGGGGCGCAGGCGTCGCGGCCCTCGCTCCGCTCCGCGAGGTCGACGAACGTCGCCCCCGTCTCGTCGGCGGCCCGCTCGATGACGCCGTTGAGCGTGGCCTGCAGGTCGCGCAGGTAGGGCACGTCGCCGGCCGCGACAGGAAGCTTGGCGAAGCACCCCTTCTCCTCGGGCACGATCCAGGGGTAGCCGAGGATCGCGACCTCGGCGTGCGGGGCCCGGGCCATGATGTCCTCGAGTGCCTTCCGGACGGCCGGGTACGTGGACTCCTCGACCTGGCTCGTGAACCGGTCGCCGTAGGTGCGCTCGCACGGGTTGCCGCGCCCGGCCGTGAGGGCTCCGGCCGAGCCGCAGGCCAGCAGCGCGCCGATGAACGTGCTGTTGTCGTTGCCGCCGATGGTGAGCGTGACGAGGTCGGCGTCCTCGGTGACGGCGTCGAGCTGCGGCGCGACGCGGGGGTACTGGCGCTCGGTGAGGTCCGCCGTCTGCGCGGCGCCGCAGGTGACGTCGACGAGGTCCGCGCCCAGCCGGTCCGCGACGAAGTGGGGGTAGTTCAGGGTCGTGCGCAGGCAGGCGAGCGGGGCGTCGGGATCGGGCGGCAGGATGCCCGACCCGGCGGAGTACGAGTCGCCAAGGGCGACGTACCGCAGCGGGTCCGGCGCCGCCCCGGCGGGCGCGGCGGTGGCGACGAGGCCGACGGTGGCGACGATGCCGACGGCGGCGGAGGCCGCGGCGAGGGCGGTCCGGCGAGTGCGACGTGCGAGGCGCATGACAACTCCCTTGTTGTGTCCGCAGGCGTTCGACGGTGAACGCCGAGACCGAGTATCACGACATGCGACGGCGTCTACCACTCGACGCGCCGAGGATCCTTGCCCCCGGCACCCGCCCTGCCGGCCGCCGGGCCGGGACTAGCGTGGTGACCCACCGCACGGACGAGCGAGGAGCACGACGATGTCTCACGGCGACATCACGCACATCGACATCCCGGTGACGGACAAGGAGCGCGCCAAGGGCTTCTACTCCGGCCTGTTCGGCTGGCAGATCGAGGCACCGCCGGGGTTCGAGGACTACCCCATGTGGCGGGCGCCCAACCAGATCAGCGGGGGCGGGCTGGCGCCGCGCGGGGAGGGCTTCGAGCAGCCGCGCAGCTACGTCGAGGTCGACTCCATCGACGAGGCGCTCGCCCGGGCGCGCGACCTGGGCGGCACGGTGCTCATGGAGAAGTCCGAGATCAGCCCCACCAGCTGGTGGGCGATTCTGGAGGACCCGGACGGCAACCGGATCGGCCTCTACGAGGGCACGACCGACGCCGGCTGAGCCCCTACGGGCCGGCCGCCCGGGGCGCCTCAGCGGGCGAAGAGCACCCGCCCGTCGGGGTCTCCCTCGCGGCGGGGGCGCAGCGCCGCCGGGGCCGGCCACGGCAGCTCGAAGCGCTCGACGGCGACGTCGATCGCGCCGAAGTCGTCGGTCTGCACGACCACGTGGTCGGGCGTGACCTCGACGAGCCTCACGCGCAGCGGCTCGCCGCCGTCGCGCTCGAGCGTCCAGACGTCGGCCATCCACGACAGGCCGGTCGACTCGAGGGCCTCCTCGGCGTCGGTCCAGTCGAGCGGCCCGCTCACGTCGCGGCCGAGGAGCGACACGGCCACCCAGCCGTCGCCCTCGGGGCGCAGCCAGCCCAGCGCCTCACGGTCGTCGGGGCGGCGGTGCTCGATCCAGTCCGCGGGCAGGGAGGTCTCGGGCGCAGGCATGTCGGCACGGTAGGCGACACCAACGGTCCCGGGCGAGCGGAATCCGGACCCCGCGGGGTCCGGTACTACCTCGCGGCGTTCCGTACTACCTCACGAGGTTCCGTACTACCTCACGGGATTCCGTACTACCTCACGGGGTTCCGTACTACCTCACGGGGTTCCGTACTACCTCACGGGGTTCTGTACTACCTCACGGGGTTCTGTACTACCTCACGGGGTTCTGTACTACCTCGCGGGGTCGGTGCGGGCCCCGTCGGCGACCCCGCGCGCGTAGGCCTCGGCGCTGCCCTCGCGGAACAGGTCGTCGGCGCTGGGGCGTACCAGCGAGCGGGCGCCGGGGCCGTCGGCCTCCGGGCCCTCCCCCGCGCGGACGTGCCGCGCGAGGCCGCGCACCACCGCGACGGGTCGGCCCTCGGCCTTGCCGCGCACCAGCTCGGACGCGGCGGCGACCTCGTCGGCGACGGCGGTCACCGTGACCGACAGCGGGCGCCCGTGCGCGTCGACCCCGCCGCGCAGGTCGTCGACGACGTCCACGCCCGCGGCGCCGATCGCGATGTCGGTGAGCCCGTCGCGCCAGGTCCGCCCGGCGGTGTCGGTGACGACGACGCCGAGCCGGTCCAGCCCGAGCCGCGCGCGCAGGGCGGCCCGCAGCGCGCGCGCCGAGGCGTCCGGGTCCTCGGGCAGCAGGAGCACCGTGCCGTCGGGGGTGTTGGAGGCGTCGACGCCGGCGGCGGCCATCACCAGGCCCAGCCGGTTCTCGACGATGCGCAGGGGCGGCTGCCCGTCGGGCCGCGCGCGGGTCGCGACCACGCGCACGGTCTCGTCGGTGATCGCCTGCTCGCGGTCGGCGGCGCGCACCACGCGCCCCTCGGCCTTCGAGACGATCTTGGAGGTCACGACGACGACGTCACCCTCGGCGAGAGGGTCCCCCGACGCCGCGCCGTCGGCGGCCAGGGCGTCGCCCACCAGCCGCGCCAGGTCGTCGCCGGGCCGCACCTCCGGGAACCCGCCGGGCGCCCAGACGGTGAGCCGAGCGCTCACCGCGCCAGCTTCGGGAGCACCTCGCGGCCGAAGACCTCGATCCATTCCTTCTGGTTGCGTCCCACGTTGTGCAGGTAGATCCGGTCGAAGCCGAGGTCGACGTACTTCTGGATGGCCGCACGGTGCTCGTCCGGGTCGGCGCTGATGACCATGCGCCCCTCGAAGTCCTCAGGACGCACCAGCTTCGCCATCTGGGCGAAGTCGTGCGGCGAGCGGATGTCGGCCTTGGGGAACTTCATGCCGCCGTTGGGCCACTCGGTCATCGCGTTCGCGAGCGCCTCCTCGTCGGTCTCCGCCCACGACATGTGCACCTGCAGCACCTTGGGCATCCCCTGCGGGTCACGACCGGACTCGCGCACGCCGTCGTCGAACTTGCCGAACAGCATCTCGATCTTCTCCAGCGGCGCCCCGACGGTGATGAGTCCGTCGGCGTGCCTGCCGGCGCGCTTGGCGGTGATCGGGCCGGCCGTGGCGACGAGGATCTCCGGCGGCACCTCGGGCATGGTCCACAGCCGCGTGGACTCCATCTTGTAGTACTGCCCGGAGTGCTTGACGTCCTTGCCGTCGATGCCGGACGCGAAGAGCTTCTTGATGATGTCGATGGCCTCGAACATGCGGTTGATCCGCTCGGGGGCCTCGGGCCAGTAGCCGGCCACGACGTGCTCGTTGAGCGCCTCGCCGGACCCCAGGCCGAGCCAGTGCCTGCCGGGGTACATCGCGGCGAGCGTGGCCGACGCCTGCGCGACCATCGCCGGGTGCCAGCGGAACGTCGGCGCGGTGACGCCGGGGCCCAGGTCGCCGCGGGTGCGCTCGCCGAGCGCCGTCAGCACGTTCCACACGAAGGCCGCCTCGCCCTGCTGCGGCACCCACGGCTGGAAGTGGTCGGCGGCCATGACGCCGGAGAAGCCGTGCTCCTCCGCGTAGGCCGAGTACTCGACGACGTCGGTGGGGTGGAACTGCTCGAGCATCGCGGCATAGCCGATGGTCAGGTCGGGGTTCGCAGCCATGGTTCCGACCCTATCCCCGGCTGACGACCAGGTACGTGGTACCGGGCCCAGCCGCTCAGGCCGGCCGCTCAGCCCAGCCGCTTGGCGAAGAAGTGCTCGGCGTACGGGTTGTCGTTGTACCGGGCGATGCGCCGGTAGCCGGCCCGCTCGTACATCGCGACCGCCTCGGTGAGCGTCCCGTTCGTGTCGAGCCGTACCTCCCGGTGGCCGAGGTCACGACTCACGCCCTCGAGGTGGCGCAGCAGCCGGGAGCCGAGCCCGGCGCCCCGCCAGCCGGGGTGCACCCACATCCGCTTGATCTCCCCCACGCCCCCGGCCGCGCCGTCGCCGCCGTCGCCGCCGCCGTCCGACAGCGTCCGCACGCCGCCGCACGCGACGGGCTCGCCGTCGCTCGTCGCGACGACGAACGCGCCCGACGGCGGCGTGAGGCGCGCGTCCTCGGCGTCGGGCTCGCCCGCCGCGGGCCGGGGGCCTGGGTCGAACCCGCCGGGGAACCGCTCGTCGAGCTCGGCCACGTAGGCCGCGACGGCCCGCCGGGCGAGGTCGGACGCCGGGTCCACGCGCTCGAGCGTCACCGTGGCGGCCCGCACCAGCAGGTCGGCCTCCGCCAGGGCGGCGGCGAGGCGGGCGCGCTGCCGGGCGGTGAGCGGCGCGACGAGGTCGCGGGCCCGGTCCACCGACCGGCGCTCCAGGTCGTCCCAGGCACGCCGGCCAGCGGCGGTGAGGTCGACGCGGCGGCGCCGCCGGTCGTCGGCGTCGGGGACGACGGCGACGAGCCCGTCGGACTCCAGGCGTCGCAGCAGGCGGCTGAGGTACCCGGAGTCCAGGCCGAGCCGGGCACGCAGGTCCCGGGTCGTGCCCGGCTCGGTGCCGATCTCGAACAGGAGGCGGGCGGTGCCCAGCGGCATCCCGGTGCCCAGGAACGAGTCCTCGAGCGCGCCGACGCGCTGCGTGTAGCTGCGGTTGAACCGCCGCACGACGTCGACCTGCCGCTCGACCTGCCCACCGGTCTCCGCCGTCGCCACGCCCGTCGATCCCGTCATGCCTCTGACTCTAGTCAGAGGATTCGCCCGACGCTCCGGCGCCGTCCGCCGATCGAGACGGCCGTGCCCGGCAGCCCGCTCGGATCTGGGAGAATGAGCGACCATGAGCGACTTCCCGACCCCCGAGGCGCCGACCGCGCCCGCGCAGACCCCCGCAGCGACCCCGCCCGCCGGCAGCTCTGTTGCTCCGGTAGCCGGCGACGTCGTCCGCGCGGTGGTCCGGGAGGTACCGGACAAGGTCAGCCTGGAGGGCCTGGAGCAGCGCTTCGACGAGCGCTGGTCGGCCGAGGGCACGTACGCCTTCGACCGCACCGCCACGCGCGAGCAGGTGTACTCGATCGACACCCCGCCGCCCACGGTCTCCGGCTCGCTGCACGTGGGCCACGTGTTCAGCTACACGCACACGGACACGGTCGCCCGCTTCCAGCGGATGCGGGGCAAGAAGGTCTTCTACCCGATGGGCTGGGACGACAACGGCCTGCCCACCGAGCGCCGCGTGCAGAACTACTACGGCGTGCGCTGCGACCCGTCGCTGCCGTACGTCGAGGGCTTCGAGCCTCCGCACCAGGGCACGGACGGCAAGAACGTCAAGCCCGGCGACCAGGTGCCGGTCAGCCGCCGCAACTTCATCGAGCTGTGCGAGCGGCTCACCGCCGACGACGAGCGCCAGTTCGAGGAGCTGTGGCGCCGCCTCGGACTGTCCGTGGACTGGGCCCAGAACTACCAGACGATCGACGCCACCTCCCGGGCCGCGTCGCAGCGCGCCTTCCTGCGCAACCTCGCCCGCGGCGAGGCGTACCAGGCCGAGGCGCCGGGCCTGTGGGACGTGACGTTCCAGACCGCCGTCGCGCAGGCCGAGCTCGAGGCGCGCGAGTACCCCGGGTTCTACCACCGGGTCGCGTTCCACCGGCCCGACGGCAGCCCGCTGTACATCGAGACCACGCGCCCGGAGCTCATCCCGGCCGTGGTGGCGCTCATCGCCCACCCCGACGACGAGCGGTACCAGGGCCTGTTCGGCACCACCGTGACCTCGCCCCTGTTCGGCGTCGAGGTGCCGGTGCTCGCGCACCCGGCCGCCGCGATGGACAAGGGCGCCGGCATCGCCATGTGCTGCACCTTCGGCGACCTCACCGACGTGCAGTGGTGGCGCGAGCTGCAGCTCGCCACGCGCTCGGTCATCCAGCGCGACGGCCGCCTCTCCCGCGAGACGCCCGAGTGGGTCGCGGGCGGCCCCGGCGAGTCCCTGTACGCCGAGGAGCTCGCCGGCAAGACGACGTTCAGCGCCCGCAAGGCCGTCGTCGACGCGCTGCGCGCCAGCGGCGACCTCGACGGTGAGCCCAGCGCCACCCAGCGCATGACGAACTTCTACGAGAAGGGCGACAAGCCCCTCGAGATCGTCACCTCCCGCCAGTGGTACATCCGCAACGGCGGGCGCGACTGGGAGAAGCGCGACCTCAAGGCCGAGCTGCTGGCCCGCGGCAAGGAGCTCGACTTCCACCCCGACTTCATGCGCGTGCGGTACGAGAACTGGGTGAACGGGCTCAACGGCGACTGGCTCATCTCGCGCCAGCGCTTCTTCGGCGTGGCGGTGCCGCTCTGGTACCCCGTGGACGCGGACGGCGACGTCGACCACGACCACCCGATCGTGCCGACGGAGGCGGAGCTGCCCGTCGACCCGACGTCGCAGGCCCCGGCCGGCTTCGACGAGTCGCAGCGCGGCGCGGCGGGCGGCTTCGTCGGCGACGCCGACGTCATGGACACCTGGGCGACGTCGTCCCTGTCGCCGCTCATCGTGTCCGGCTGGGAGCGCGACGCCGACCTCTTCTCCCGCGTGTACCCGATGGACCTGCGCCCGCAGGGCCAGGACATCATCCGCACCTGGCTGTTCTCCTCGGTGGTGCGCTCGCACCTGGAGTGCGGCGTGCTGCCGTGGAAGCACGCGGCGATCAGCGGCTGGATCCTCGACCCGGACCGCAAGAAGATGTCCAAGTCCAAGGGCAACGTCGTCACGCCGATGGCGCTGCTGGAGGAGCACGGCGCGGACGCCGTCCGCTACTGGGCCGCGGCCGCGCGCCTCGGCACCGACGCCGCGTTCGAGGTCGGCCAGATGAAGATCGGCCGCCGCCTCGCGATCAAGGTGCTCAACGCCTCGAAGTTCGCGCTGACCTTCGACGTCGACCCCGAGACCGGCGCCGGCGAGATCGTCCTGGACCCGGCCCGCGTCACCGTCCCCCTGGACCGCGCGATGCTCGCCGGGCTGGCGGACGTCGTCGAGCAGGCCACCGCCGCGTTCGAGGCGTACGACCACACGCGCGCGCTCGAGGCCACGGAGACGTACTTCTGGACCTTCTGCGACGACTACCTCGAGCTGGTCAAGGACCGCGCGTACGGCGCGGGGGCCGCGGCCACCGAGGTGACGCCCGAGACGGTGTCGGCACGCACGGCGCTCGCCCTCGCCGTCGACACGCTGCTGCGGCTGCTGGCCCCGTTCCTGCCGTTCGCCACGGAGGAGGTCTGGTCGTGGTGGCGTGCCGGCTCGGTGCACCACGCCGCCTGGCCGGCGTCCGCGCCGCTGCGCGCGGCGGCCGGCGACGCCGACCCCGTGCAGCTCACGGCCGCCGGGCACGCGCTCGCGGCGCTGCGCAAGATCAAGTCGGAGGCCAAGGTCTCCATGCGCACGCCCATCCTCAGCGCCTCCATGGCCGTCCCGGCCACGCTGCTCGACGGCGTCCGGTCGGCCCTCGACGACGTGCGCGGCGCCGGCCGCGCCACGGGCGACCTCGACGTCGTCGAGGCGGCCGAGGGGCAGGGCAACCCGGACGTGCAGGGCGGCATCGTCGTCACCGCCTCCGAGCTGGGCGAGCCCCCGGCCCGCAAGCCGAAGGCCTGACATACGCCGAGGTAGTACGGAATTCGCCGAGGTAGTACGAGGGACGGCCCGCATTCTCGCGGGCCGTCCCTCGTACTACCTCGGCGAATTCCGGTACTACCTCGGCGTGGTGAACCGGTCGCCGTCGCCGCTCATGGTGGCGGCGACCTCCTTCGGCGTCCCGTCGTCGTGCCACCGCAGGGTCGCGCCGACGCCGTCCATGAGCTCCACGGAGCCCTCGGGCGCGAACGTCAGCGCGGCGTCCTGGCCGATCGCCGCCCGCAGCAGGGCCGACGTCGCCGGCAGCTCCTCGAGGCCGTCCGAGACGCCGAGGTCCGCCAGGTCCGCCCGGGACGTCGCGATGTGCATCGGGTCCGGGCCGATCCACAGCGTGCGCCCCCCGAGCAGGCCGTCGGCACCTCCCGCTCCCCCGGCCCCGCCGGCGGAGGCCGCCAGGGCGGACGTCGAGTCGATCGCGATCTGCTCGGCGAGCACCAGGGCCTTGACCTGGCCGCGCGCCAGGACGGCGACGACGTCGTCGATCGACGACACGGCGCCCTCCTCGCGCCCCTGGTCCTGGCGGAACTCCGCCAGGACCACCTCGCGCCGGCGCTCCCGGTAGGAGTCGAGGGCGTCCTCGACGCCGGCCTCGAACGTGTCCGCGCGCACACCCGGCCCGCGCCCGCCGCCCGCGACCTCCACGGTCCGCCGGGAGGCCTCCTGCCCGAGCTCCGCCCGCACCAGGTTCACCGCGCGCACGTCGCCGGTGAGCAGCACCACCTCCGGGTTCCCCTCCGTCACGCGCCGGTCGATCTCGGCCGCCACGGCCGCCGCGTTGCGCTTCCAGGAGTCCTCGGCACGCGACTCGATGATGGCGCGCTTCGTGCCGGTGCTGGAGGTCTTGCTGACCTCGTCGTTCGGTCCCTCGAACGTCTCGCGCGCCCCGCCGGGCCGGCCGCCCGCGTCGCACGGCCAGAAGTCCGCACCGCTCCGGTCGACGGCGACGCACAGGGCGTCGACCGCCTCGTCCGCCGCCTGCGCCGCCTGCAGCAGCACCGGCACGGGCAGCCACGCGCCGGTCGCGACGGCGGGCGGGTTGCGCAGCACGCGGTCCACCGCGACCCCGGCGTCGGAGGCGATGAGCACCCGGCCGTGGGCGCCCGCCGTTCGTGTGGGTCGCAGGACGGCGGCCTCGAGCGCGTCCAGCACGCTCGCGGGCGCGCCCTGCCGTTCCAAGGAACGTCGCACCGCCCGCCACCGGTTCGCGACGTCCCTGTCGCCCGCCTCGGCCGAGGGCGTCGCGTCCAGGTAGACGGTCGCGAACGGTCCGGGGCGTCCGACGAGGGGCTTGAGC
Source organism: Isoptericola sp. NPDC056134 (assembly GCF_042264825.1). NCBI lineage: Bacteria > Bacillati > Actinomycetota > Actinomycetes > Micrococcales > Promicromonosporaceae > Isoptericola > Isoptericola sp. NPDC056134. The sequence goes on along the minus strand of NZ_JBHJVM010000002.1, from coordinate 197,827 downwards.
CAGTCGATCTTCATCCGTGGTCCCCCAGGTGTCCGTCGTCGGGCTAAGCACCCAGCCTGCGACGGAAACGCGACGGACGCCACCCCGTCAGGCGCAGCGGCCGGACTCCCGCCGACCCGGACCGGAGCAGGTCAGATCTCACCTCTTCAAGCGTAGGTGTCCAGCGGCGGCAGCTCGCCCTTGCGCCGCCCGGCGGCGTGCTCCTCGGCGATGCGCTCGTGGTGGCGGATCACCTCGGAGACGATGAAGTTGCGGAACTGCTCCGTGAACTCCGGGTCCAGCCCGGCGCCCTCCGCGAGGCCCTTGAGGCGGTCGACCTGCTGGCGGTCGCGCGACGGGTCGGCGGGCGGCAGCCCGCCCACGGCCTTGAGCTCGCCCACGCGCCGCGTCATCTTGAAGCGCTCGGCCAGCAGGTGCACGAGCGCGGCGTCGATGTTGTCGATGCTGGCGCGCAGGTCCAGGATCTCCTGGGGCATGCCGTCCGTCGCGGGGCGCGGGCCGGCAGCCTGGGGGACGTCGTGAGGGGTGTCGGGCATGACCCGATCCTACGAGGCGCGCCGAGCGTGTAAGGTCCCACGTCGGCCCGCACGCCGACCGGAGACCGGTCGGGACCCGTCGGCCCGCCGAGCGGCACGACGCCGCCCCGCATGCCGCACAGCGCATGCCGCACCCACGCACGGAGAGAGAGCAGATGACGGTCGCGACGACGCCGAGCCTCGTGGACGTGCCCGAGGGCACGAGCATCAGCACGCTGCTGGCGGACCGGGTCGCCCGGGCCGGCGACCGCACCCTTCTCGAGCGGCGCGCCGCGTCGGGCGGTTCCTGGGTGCCGGTGTCCGCCGCCGAGTTCCAGGCCGACGTCACGACCGTGGCGCGCGGCCTCGTCGCGCGGGGCATCGAGCCCGGCGACCGCGTCGCGATCATGTCGCGCACCCGTTACGAGTGGACGCTGCTCGACTTCGCCGCCTGGGCGGCCGGCGCCGTCGTCGTGCCCGTGTACGAGACCTCCTCGCCCGACCAGGTGCGCTGGATCCTCGAGGACTCCGGAGCCCGCCTCGTCGTGGTGGAGACGCCCGCGCACGCGGACGCCGTGCACCAGGTGGACGACGAGCTGCCCGACCTCGAGGAGGTCCTCGTCATCGCGACCGGTGCCGTCGACGCGCTGCGCGAGGCCGGGGCGTCCGTCCCCGCGCGGGACGTCGCGGACCGCCGCGACGCCGTGCGCCGCGACGACCTCGCCACGATCGTCTACACCTCCGGCTCCACGGGACGCCCCAAGGGCGCCGAGCTCACGCACGGCAACTTCGCGCACCTCGCGATGAACGCCCGCCTCGCCCTCCCGGAGCTCCTGGAGGCGGACGGTGCGCGCACCGTGCTCTTCCTCCCGCTGGCGCACGTGTTCGCGCGGCTGATCCAGGTCGCGGTGATCGCCAGCAGCTCCGTGCTCGGCCACCTGCCTGACGTCAGGACGCTCACCGACGACCTCAGGACGTTCCGGCCCACGTTCCTGCTCGCCGTCCCCCGCGTGTTCGAGAAGGTCTACAACTCCGCCGAGCAGCGCGCCGGGTCGCGCAGCAAGCGGCGTGTCTTCGGCTGGGCCGCGCGCGTGTCGGGCCAGTACTCGCGCGCGCTCGACGCCGGGCGCGTCCCGGCGGCGCTGCGGGCCCGGCACGCGGTGGCCGACCGGCTGGTGCTGTCGCAGCTGCGCGCCGCGATGGGCGGGCACCTGCGGTACGCGATCTCGGGCGGCGCGCCGCTCGGCGACCGCCTCGGCCACTTCTTCCGCGGGGCGGGCCTCACCGTGCTCGAGGGGTACGGCCTCACCGAGACGACGGCCCCGACCGCCGTGAACCTGCCCTCCGACCTGCGCATCGGCACGGTCGGCCCGCCGTTCCCCGGCACCTCGGTGCGGATCGACGACGACGGCGCGGTCTTCGTGGCGGGCCCGCACCTCTTCCGCGGCTACCGGGGTCGCCCCGACCTCACCGCCGACGCGCTCGTGGACGGCTGGTTCCGCACCGGCGACCTGGGCGCGCTGGACCACGGCCACCTGCGCATCACCGGCCGCACCAAGGAGATCATCGTCACCGCGGGCGGCAAGAACGTCGCCCCGGCCCCGCTGGAGGACCGGGTCCGGGCGCACCCGCTGGTGTCGCAGGTCGTCGTCGTGGGCGACGAGCGCCCCTTCATCGGCGCGCTCGTCACGCTGGACGCCGAGATGCTGCCCGGCTGGCTGGCCACGCAGGGCATCCCGCCGATGTCGGTGGGCGCGGCACGGACCGACCCCCGGGTGCTGGCGGCGCTCGACGCCGCGGTGGAGGAGGCCAACACGGCCGTCTCCCGGGCGGAGTCGATCCGCAAGTTCCGGGTGCTCGAGGGCGACTTCACGGAGGCGAACGAGTACCTGACGCCGTCGTTGAAGGTGAAGCGCGACCTCGTGCTGCGCGACTTCGCGGACGAGGTCGACGCGCTCTACTCCCGGTAAGGGCCCGGTAGGGCTCAGGCGCTCTTCTCGCGGGGGGTGCGACGACGCACGGGCGACGTGCGCGGCACCAGCGTCGGGTTGACGTTCTCCAGCACGACCTCGCGGCTCACGACCACCCGCTCGACGTCGTCCCGGCTCGGCACGTCGAACATCACCTGCTGGAGGACCTCCTCCATGATGGCGCGCAGCCCGCGCGCCCCGGTGCCCCGCAGCAGAGCCTGCTCGGCGATCGCCTCGACCGCGTCCTGCTCGAACTCGAGCTCGACGCCGTCGATCTCGAACATCCGCTGGAACTGCTTGACGAGCGCGTTGCGCGGCTCGGTGAGGATCCGCACCAGCGCGTCGCGGTCCAGCGGGGACACGGACGCGATGACGGGCAGCCGCCCGATGAACTCGGGGATGAGGCCGAACTTCTGCAGGTCCTCGGGCCGCACCTCCGCGAACAGGTCGTCGTCGGCGACCGTCTCCATGGGGGCGCTGAATCCGATGCCGCGCTTGCGGGAGCGGGAGGCCACGATGTCGTCGAGCCCGGCGAACGCGCCCGCCACGATGAACAGCACGTTCGTGGTGTCGATCTGGATGAACTCCTGGTGCGGGTGCTTGCGCCCGCCCTGCGGGGGCACCGACGCCGTGGTGCCCTCGATGATCTTCAGGAGCGCCTGCTGCACGCCCTCGCCGGAGACGTCGCGCGTGATCGACGGGTTCTCCGCCTTGCGGGCCACCTTGTCGACCTCGTCGATGTAGATGATGCCCGTCTCGGCCTTCTTGACGTCGTAGTCCGCGGCCTGGATGAGCTTGAGGAGGATGTTCTCGACGTCCTCGCCCACGTACCCGGCCTCCGTGAGAGCCGTGGCGTCCGCGATGGCGAACGGCACGTTGAGCATCTTCGCCAGCGTCTGCGCCAGGTAGGTCTTGCCGGTGCCGGTGGGCCCGATGAGCAGGATGTTGGACTTCGCGATCTCGACGGCGTCGTCGCCGTCGCGCTGGGCCTCGCCCGCCTGGACCCGCTTGTAGTGGTTGTAGACCGCCACGGCCAGCGCCCGCTTGGCCGGCTCCTGCCCGATGACGTACTGCTCGAGGAAGTCGAAGATCTCGCGCGGCTTCGGCAGCTCGGTGAGCCCCAGCTCCGCCGCCTCGCCGAGCTCCTCCTCGATGATCTCGTTGCAGAGGTCGATGCACTCGTCGCAGATGTACACGCCGGGGCCGGCGATGAGCTTCTTGACCTGCTTCTGCGACTTCCCGCAGAACGAGCACTTCAGCAGGTCTGCGCCGTCACCGATCCGAGCCACCGGGAGCCTCCATCTCGTGAGTGCACGTCCTGAGTGCTGGTCCTGCGTCCATTCCACACCACGAGGGCGTCGTTGTCAGCCGAGTAGCCCGGTGCGTCGTGTCGCGAGGCCCGCGACGTCCCCCTCGGGAGGTCGCGGGCCCCGTGAACGTGCTGGTCAGCGCGGCGCGAGAGCGGCAGGCTTGCGGCTCTCGAGCACCTGGTCGACCAGGCCGTAGTCCTTCGCCTGCGCGGCGGTGAGGATCTTGTCGCGCTCGATGTCCTCGCGCACCTGCTCCTCGGTCTTGCCCGTGTGCGCCGCCAGCGTCGACTCGAGCCACTCGCGCATGCGGATGAGCTCGTTGGCGTGGATCTCGATGTCGGACGCCTGGGCGTAGCCGCCGCCCTCCATCGCGGGCTGGTGGATCAGCACGCGGGCGTTCGGCAGCGCGAGCCGCTTGCCCGGCTGGCCGGCGGCGAGCAGCACGGCCGCGGCGGACGCCGCCTGGCCCAGGCACACCGTCTGGATCTGCGGCTTGATGAACTGCATCGTGTCGTACAGCGCCGTCATGGCCGTGAACGACCCACCCGGCGAGTTGATGTAGATCATGATGTCGCGGTCGGGGTCCTGGCTCTCGAGGACCAGCAGCTGCGCCATGATGTCGTCCGCCGACGCGTCGTCGACCTGGACGCCCATGAAGATGATGCGGTCCTCGAACAGCTTGGTGTACGGGTCCTGGCGCTTGAAGCCGTACGCGGTGCGCTCCTCGAACTGGGGCAGCACGTAGCGCGACGTCGGCGCGCCGTGCGGGAGCGCGACGCCGCCGGGACGCGCCGCGGCGCCCGCCAGGTTCTGGGCCCGCATTGCGAACTGGTACTCGTCTGAGTAGCTCACGGTGTTCTCCTCGGGTGGGAAGTCGGTGGGTTCCGGGGGCGGGTGGTCGGCGTCAGGAGCCCGACGCGCCGCCACCGCCCGAGACCGAGGCGGCGTTGGTGACCACGTGGTCGACGAAGCCGTACTCGAGCGCCTCGTCCGCGGTGAACCACTTGTCGCGGTCGTTGTCCTTGAGGATCTGCTCCAGCGACTGCCCGGTCTGCTCGGCCGTCAGTTCGGAGAGCACCTTCTTCATGTGCATGATCAGCTGCGCGCCGATCCGCACGTCGGTCGCGGTGCCGCCGACGCCGCCGGACGGCTGGTGCATCAGCACGCGGGCGTGCGGGGTGATGTACCGCTTGCCCTTCGCGCCCGAGGAGAGCAGGAACTGCCCCATCGACGCGGCCATGCCCATCGCGATGGTCGCGACGTCGGGCTTGATGTACTGCATGGTGTCGTAGATCGCCATGCCGGCCGTGATGGAGCCGCCGGGGCTGTTGATGTACAGCCAGATGTCCTTGTCCGGGTCCTCCGCGGCCAGCAGCATCATCTGGGCGCAGATGGCGTTCGCGTTCTCGTCGCGCACCTCCGAGCCCAGCCAGATGATGCGCTCCTTGAGGAGCCGGTTGTAGATGGAGTCGTTGAGGCCGAGGCCCGGGCCATCGGCACGCGCCACCGGCGTCGCACCGTCCATCCGCAGCAAGTCGTTCACGTCCGTCTCCTTCGTCATCGCCGTCGATCGACCCTAACGTGCGGCAACCACGCGAAACGTCCCGGCGGAGGGGCTTTTCGCTGCTGGCGCACACGACGACTCCGCGGGCGGCCGCGGCTCATGCCGCGTGCGCCGCGCACAGGGCGCCGGCGGCGCGACGCGCCGCCCGGAAGGGCCCTGCGGGCACGCCGGTCCCCGACGCCGCCAGCGCCCCGTCGTAGAGCACCATGAGCTCGTCCGCGAGTCCGCCGGGGCGGGCGAGCCCGGCGGCGCGGCACTCGGCCTCGAGGCGGTCCCGGACCCACGACTTCTGCCGGGCGACCTCGACCGCGACCGGGTGCCCGGGGTCGTCCACCTCGGCGCGGGCGTTGATCGCGGCGCACCCGCGCCCGCCCTCGGCCGCCGACCACTCCTCGACGGCGTCGAAGAACGCCAGGACCCGGTCGACGCCGGCGGCCGGGTGCGCCGCGAGGCTCCGGCCCAGGAGCTCCTCCCACCGGGCGTCACGGGCGCGCAGGTACGCCACCTCGAGCGCCTCCTTCGACCCGAAGCGGTCGTAGAGCGTCTTCTTGGTGACGCCTGCCTCCGCGGCGATCGTGTCGACGCCGACGGCGTGCAGGCCGCGGGCGTAGAACAGGCGCGACGCGGCCGCGAGGATCCGGCGCGCCGCCGGGGTGAGGGGCGCCGACGGCGGGGTCTGCTCGATCACCCGACCCACTATACGGACCTGTATACCGGCACCGGCGGTCGCTCCGGTCACGACCGGAGCGGGGACGACGACGGCCCGCACCGTCCGTGAGGACGATGCGGGCCGGCGTGGGTCCGGGTGGCCCGGAGGGGCTCCGAGGGTCAGGCCTTGGCCGACTCCTCGGCCTCCTCCGACGCCTCGTCGGACGCGGCGGTCTCGGTGGGCTCCTCGGCCTCGGCGGCCGCAGCGTCCTCCTCCTCGGTGCCGATGAACTCGGTCAGGTCGACGACGTTGCCGTCGGAGTCCTTGACCTCGATGTCGCGGAGCGCCACGGCGAGGGCCTTGGAGCGCGCGACCTCGCCGACCATGGCGGGGATCTGGCCGCCCTGGTCGAGGGTCGAGATGAACTGGTTCGGGTCCATGCCGTACTGCTGAGACGCCTGGACCAGGTACTCGACGAGCTCGCCCTGGCCGACCTGGACCTCGAGCTTCTCGGCCAGCGTGTCGAGCAGGATCTGGTTCTTGAGGGCCTTGGTGGCGTCCTCGGTGACCTCGGCGCGGTGCTCGTCGTCCTCGAGACGGTTCTCCGACTCCAGGTGGCGGTGCACCTCGGCCTCGACCGCGCCCGACGGCACCGGGACCTCGACGGCCTCCAGCAGCTTCTCCAGCAGCAGGTCGCGGGCGGCGACGGCCTGGTTCGACGTCTTGATCGACGCGACCTGCTCGCGCAGGTCCGCGGTCAGCTCCTCGAGGGTGTCGAACTCCGAGGCGAGCTGGGCGAAGTCGTCGTCCGGCGTCGGCAGGTCGCGCTCCTTGACGGCGGTGGCCGTGACGGTGACCTGCGCCTCCTCGCCCTCGTGCTCGCCGCCGGCGAGCTTGGTGACGAAGGTCGTGGTCTCGTCCGTCGACAGGCCCGTGAGCGCCTCGTCGAGGCCCTCCAGCATGTTGCCGGCGCCGATCTGGTAGGAGACGCCGGAGACCGAGTCGATCTCCTCGTCACCGATGACGGCCTTGAGGTCGATGACGACGTAGTCGCCCTCGGCGGCCGGACGGTCGACGCCCACGAGGGTGCCGAAGCGCTCGCGCAGCGCGTCGAGGCGCTCGGTGACGTCCTCGTCGCTCACCTCGGTGGAGTCCACCGTGATGTCGATCCCGGACAGGTCCGGGAGGGTGATCTCGGGGCGGACCTCGACCTCGGCGGTGAACGCGAGCTGGCCCTCGCCGGCCTTGGCGGGGATCTCGGTCACCTCGACCTCGGGCTGGCCCAGGGGGCGCAGCGACTCGGCCGTGACGGCGTCGCGGTAGAAGTTCGACAGAGCGTCGTTCACGGCGTGCTCGACGACCGCACCCCAGCCGACGCGCTGGTCGATGATGCGCGGGGGAACCTTGCCCTTGCGGAACCCGGGGATGTTCACCTGCTCGGCGATGTGCTTGTACGCGTGGTCGATGCTCGGCTTGAGCTCGTCGTACTCCACCTCGACGGTCAGCTTGACCTTGGTGGGCTCCAGGGTCTCGACGGCGCTCTTCACTTCGATGGTCTCCAACGGTTCGGGTGCTGCGCGCGCGTCTCACCGGCGCGAGCCGGCCTGGTTGCTGCGGCGCGGGGTGCGGGGACCGTACGACGGGCGTACGGGCAACCCGTCCATCCTACGCCACGGCGAGGGCCGCCCGGCGGCCTCTCGCGCCACACCCCCGCGAGACCCGACCGACGCGACGGCCCGGGGCTCGCGGGCGTGCGCGGCGGTCAGGAGGGGCAGGTGAAGGTGGTGTTGCCCACGACGTGCGTCCCCGGCCCCAGCTCGGCGCACTGCTCGAGGACGTAACCGACCCCCACGCCGATGACCACGGCGACGATGATCGTCCCGATGAGCACGAGGGAGCTCACGATGATGCCGGCGATCGCGACACCGTTCGGCTGGCCCGCCTTGCGCGACTTCACGAGACCCACGATCGACAGGATCAGGCCGACGATCGACAGGGGCCCGAAGAAGCCGAGCACCAGGCCGACGATGCCGAGCGTCTTGCCCGGGTTCTGCGGCGGCTGGCCGTAGGCCGGCGCGTACTGCCCGGCGGGCGGTGCGGCGGGGTAGGCCTGGCCGGGCGCCTGCGGGGATGCGGGATAGGGGTGCCCGCCGGCCGGCTGGGCAGGGGAGGCCTGGCCCGGCGCCGGCTGACCCGGGGCGGGCTGCTGGGGCTCGGTGCCGCCGGGGGGCGTCGCACCCGGCTCGGGCGTGCCTGGCGTGTAGGGGTCCGGGGTGGTCATCAGGTTCTCCTCGCACGTCGGTCGCCGTCCGTCGGCGAACGGGGGCCGATCCTTCCAGATCGGCGCGCCGGGCGCGTGCCGAACCACGGGCGAGCCGCGACGGACCACGACGTCCGCCCCTGTCCCTGTGTCGGGGTGACTGGATTCGAACCAGCGACCCTCTGCTCCCAAAGCAGATGCGCTACCAAGCTGCGCCACACCCCGCGGCCCGCCGTCGGGCGGGGCCTCGGTCAGTGTAGTGCCGCCGTCCGGGGCCGAGCCCACGACGTGCACGGACGGCGCGGGGACGGGCTCGAGCGCCGCCAGGGCTTTGCTAGGGTTGGCCCGCGTTCCCACCCCGGCGACGGTGTCGCGGGGTGGCCGTGCGGGCGTAGCTCAATGGTAGAGCCCCAGTCTTCCAAACTGGCTACGCGGGTTCGATTCCCGTCGCCCGCTCCCTTCCTCCTCTCCCCTCCTCCCCCGGCGGCCCGACCGCGCCCCCGGGGACAGCCGTCGCCCGACCGATCGACGACGCCGATGGATGAGATGCTCCTTGTCGATCGGTGGCGACCTGGTTAGGCTCGGCGCCGCAGCCTGCGACAGGCGCGACCGCGCGGCAACTGCACGACGACGCACCAGGAAGCTTCACGAGGAGGGCCGGCCATGACGATCGTCCGCCGCGTCGCCCCCTCGGCCGCCCTCTCGTCACACCGGAGGACGGTGCCGGCGTCGACGCTCCACACCCCCGCGTGCGCCGCGGCGACGACGCCGCGATGCTGTCGATAGAGCGTCCACGTCACGTCCGACCCGCCCGACGGCGGGTCCCCGGCGACCGTGCGGCGCTCGCACCGACCTCGCCGACGCCCCTGCGCCGCGCCCCTCCGAGCACCCGCTCGGGGGCCCGCCCCGCACGCGGCGGCACACCCGCAGCACCTCGCCCGCACGCACTCCTGGAGAAGGAACACCCATGGCACGCATCTACGACGACGCGACGAAGCTCATCGGCCGCACCCCGCTCGTCCGGCTGAACCGTCTCGCCGCCGGCCTCGACGCGACGGTCGTCGCGAAGCTCGAGTTCTACAACCCCGCCAACTCCGTCAAGGACCGCATCGGCGTCTCGATCATCGACACCGCGGAGGCCTCCGGCGCCCTGCAGCCGGGCGGCACCATCGTCGAGGGCACCTCCGGCAACACCGGCATCGCGCTGGCCTGGGTCGGCGCCGCGCGCGGCTACAAGGTCGTGCTCGCGATGCCCGAGACGATGTCGAAGGAGCGCCGCGCCCTGCTGCGCGCGTACGGCGCGGAACTCGTGCTCACGCCGGGCGCGGAGGGCATGAAGGGCGCCGTCGCCGCCGCGGAGAAGATCGCCGCGGAGCGTCCCGGCGCGATCCTCGCCCGCCAGTTCGCCAACGAGGCCAACCCGAAGGTGCACCGGGAGACGACGGCCGAGGAGATCTGGGCCGACACGGACGGCGAGGTCGACATCGTCGTGGCCGGCATCGGCACGGGCGGCACGATCACCGGCGTCGGCCAGGTCCTCAAGGAGCGCAAGCCGGAGGTGAAGATCGTCGCGGTCGAGCCGGCCGAGTCGCCCATCCTCACCGGCGGGAACCCCGGCCCGCACAAGATCCAGGGCCTGGGCGCGAACTTCGTGCCGGAGATCCTCGACACCTCCGTCTACGACGAGGTCGTCGACATCGACGCGGAGACCTCCGTGGAGCTCGCCCGCCGCGCCGCGAAGGAGGAGGGCCTGCTGGTCGGCATCTCCTCCGGCGCCGCGATCGCGGGGGCGCTCGAGGTCGCCAAGCGGCCCGAGAACGCCGGGAAGCTGATCGTCGTCGTCATCCCCGACTTCGGCGAGCGGTACCTGTCCACGATCCTGTACTCGGACCTGCTGGACTGACGTGACGAGCCGCCGCGCCGCTCCGACCGCCACCGCCGGACCCGGCCACCAGGACCTCGACGGCGACGTCGACCACCCGATGCCGGCCGGGCACCGCCCGGGCCTGCGCCACCTGGTCGAGATCCTCGCCGAGGATCTCGAGGCCGCGCACGCGCACGACCCCGCGGCGCGCTCCCGGTTCGAGGTCGCGCTCGCGTACCCGGGCGTGCACGCCGTGTGGGCGCACCGCCTGTCGCACCGCATGTGGCACCGGCCCGGCCTGCGCCTGCCGGCACGCCTGGTGTCGCAGGCCGCCCGGTGGGTCACGGGGATCGAGATCCACCCCGGCGCGCGGATCGGGAGGCGGCTCTTCATCGACCACGGCATGGGCGTGGTGATCGGGCAGACGGCGGTCGTCGGCGACGACTGCGTCCTGTTCCACGGCTCCACCCTGGGCGGTCGCTCGATGACCCGGGGCAAGCGGCACCCGACCCTGGGCGACCGGGTCATGGTGGGTGCCGGGGCCAAGATCCTCGGCCCGCTGTGGATCGGGGACGACGCGCAGATCGGCGCGAACGCCGTCGTCACCCGCGACGTGCCGAACGGCATGGTGGCCGTCGGGGTGCCCGCCCACGCCCGCACCCCCGGCCACCGGCCGGACCACGGCCAGCACGTCGAGGACGCCTCGGAGCTGCTCGAGTACGTCATCTGACGGCCCCCGCGACGGCCCCTGCACCCACCGCTCCCGGCGGCGGGCGCAGGGGCCGTCGTCGTCGGGCCGCGAGGTTTGTTCTAGTAGTCGTAGAACAAGTAGCCTGCGTCCGTGATGTGGCGCATCGACCCGGCGAGCGACGACCCGCTGTACGCGCAGCTCGTCGCCCAGGTGCGCCTCGGCGTCGCGCACGGGACGCTCCGCCCGGGGGAACGGCTGCCCTCGGCCCGGGAGCTCGCCGCCTCTCTCGAGCTCAACATGCACACCGTGCTGCGGGCCTACCAGGTGCTGCGCGACGACGGCACGCTCGAGCTGCGGCGCGGGCGCGGCGCCGTCATCGCGTCCACCGCGACCGACCTGACCGACGTCGAACGAGCCGTGGCCGACCTGGCCGCCGCGGCCCGCCGGGCGGGGCTGTCCGTCCAGACCACCACCACCCTCGTCACGGAGGCGATGCACCGATGACCACCGCTCCCCCGCCCGGCACCCCGCGAGCACGCTCCGGCACGGAGGCGTGGCGCCCCCGCGCGCGCCGCGCGACGGCGTGGTCGGCGCTCGTCGGGCTGCTGTTCGCGCTCGGCGCGGCGGTCGTGGTCCGGGCGTGGCGGGACGAGCTGCCGGCGCAGGTCGCGTCGCACTGGAGCCGCGGCGGCGTGCCCGACGGCTTCATGTCGCCGACCGCGCTGGTGCTGGTCGGCCTCGTGAGCACCGTCGCGCTCTGCGGGCTCTTCGCGGCGATCGGGCTGACGCAGGGCTCCGCCGCCTCGACCCGACGGATCACCGCCGCGGGGTGCGTGTGGTCGGGCGCGTTCATGGCCGCGGTCGTCGTCGGCACGCTCGCGCCGCAGCGCGGCCTGGCGGACCCGTCCCTGGTCGGGCTGTCCGGCGCCGCGCTGCTGACGGCCGTCCTCCTGCCGCTCGTCCCCGCCGGGATCGCGGCCGCCCTCGTGCCGGGCGACCCCGCGATGCCCGCTTCCGAGGCGGTCCCCGCAGACGCGCCCCGGACCGCGCTCCGCGACGGCGAGCGCGCGGTCTGGCTGCGCCGCGCGACCGGCGGGCCGGGCCTCGCCGTCGGGGCTGTCGCCGTCGCCCTGACCGCGCTCGCGGCGGCGCTGACGGCCGAGTGGACGATGCTGGTCGTCCCGGTGCTCCTCGCCGCGCTGTTCGTCACGATGTTCGCCTTCACCGTGCGGGTGGACCCGAGCGGGCTCACGGTGCGTTCCGCGGCCCGCTGGCCGGGGACCCACGTCCCCGCGGACGAGGTGGTCCGGGCCTCGGTGACGCAGGTGCGCCCGCTGCGCGACTACGGCGGCTGGGGCTGGCGCACCGCCCGCGACGGGCGCGTGGGCGTCGTGCTGCGCGGCGGGCAGGCGCTGCTCGTCCAGCGGACGGGCGGGCGGTCGTTCGCCGTCACCGTCGACGACGCCGCCGAGGCCGCCGCGCTGCTGAACACGATGGCCGACCGCGCCCGGAGCCGCTGACCGCCCGCGACCTCAGGCGAGCAGCTCCGGGTGGGCGGCCGCCACGCGGCGCGGCGCCTTGGCGAGCCAGGCGTCGACGAGGAGCTCGCGCAGCGCGGCGCCGTCGACCGCCTCGAGCCGGACGAGCACGACGGGCACGCCGTCCAGGTGCGGGATCGTCAGCGTCTCCGGGCGCGCGGCGAGCACGGCCTCCTTCTCGCCGAGGTCGTCGACCATGACGGCGAGGATCGGCCCGTCCGGCACCGGCTCGTCCCCGAACCGCCGCACGTCGGCCTTGCTGAACGGCCGAAGCCAGGAGAACACGCGTCCGGATACCGCCCACGCCCGGTTCCGGAACGTCGTCGTCTCGGTGACCTCGGGCAGACCCGCGGCGAGGCGGACCGCGTCGTCGATCGTCGCCATCCCCCGAACCTACTGTCGGTCCCGTCGCACGCACGACGTCGGCTAGGGTGTGACGGGCATTACCCGGTACTCCCGGTACCGGACACATCGGCACGACCGCACCATCTCGACGAGGAGCACCCCGCCCCATGAGCACCCTGCGCATCGGCATCCAGACCGGCTACTGGTCCCGCAAGCCCCCGAAGGGCATCGTGCCCGCGCTCGTCGCGGCCGAGGCGCTGGGCCTCGACTCGGTCTGGACCGCGGAGGCGTACGGCTCCGACGCGTTCACCCCGCTCGCCTGGTGGGGCTCCCGCACCCGCCGCCTGCGGCTCGGCACCGGCATCGCGCAGATGGCGGCCCGCACCCCGACGGCGACGGCCATGCAGGCGATCACCCTCGACCACCTCTCGGGCGGCCGGTTCGTGCTCGGGCTCGGGGCCTCCGGGCCGCAGGTCGTCGAGGGCTGGTACGGCCAGCCGTACCGCCGCCCGCTGGCGCGCACCCGCGAGTACGTCGACGTCGTGCGCCAGGTCTTCGCCCGCGAGCGCCCGGTCACCGCGGACGGCGAGTTCTTCCGCCTCCCGCTCCCCGCGGACGCTCCCGGCGCCACCGGCCTCGGCAAGGCCCTCAAGCCGACCGTGCACCCCCGCCGCGCCGACATCCCGATCGTGCTGGCGGCCCAGGGCCCGAAGAACGTGACGCTCGCCGCCGAGATCGCCGACGGCTGGATGGCGGGCTTCTACGCGCCGCGGGCCGACGCGGAGCACCGCGAGCTGCTGGCGTCCGGGTTCGCGCAGCGCTCCGACGAGCGCGCGCCGTCGTCCGCGTTCGAGGTGCTCGCGACCGTGCCCGTGGTCGTGCGCGACGACGTCGAGGCCGCGGCGGACGTCATCCGCCCGCACATCGCGCTGTACGCCGGCGGCATGGGCTCGAAGGAGGCCAACTTCCACAAGGCGTCGCTGGACCGCCTCGGCTACGCGACCGAGCTCGACGAGGTCCAGGCGCTGTTCCTCGCGGGCCGCCGGGAGGACGCCGCGCGCGCCGTGCCGACCGAGCTCGTCGAGGAGGTCGCGCTGGTCGGCCCGGCGGACAAGGTCGCGCGCGACCTGGCCCGCTGGGACGGCACGGCGCTGACCACGATGCTGCTGCAGGGCGACCCGTCGTCGATGCTCACGGTGCTCGCCGCGGCACAGGCGGCCCGCAAGGACGCGGACGGCGGCACTCCCCTGGGTGCTCGCGTGCGCGCGACCGCCGGCGCGGCCGCCGCCCGCGTGGCGCCGAAGAAGGCCTGACGGCCGCCGGCCCTCCTGGGCTCAGCGCTCCTGCGGGAACCAGACGGCCCGGCGCAGGTCCACGCGCCGGCCGTCGCGGGAGAGGGGGCAGCCCTCGGCCCGCAGCGCGTCGAGGGCCGCGGTGAGGTGCCGCGCCGGCGGGGCGCCGGACGCGTTCACCACGCGCCACCAGGGCACGGGGTGGTTGTCCTGCACGGGGCCGACCTTGGCGGCACCGTCCGGCACGAGGTGCGCGTAGCGGTCGCCGGAGCCGGCCATGACGTTCCCGACCTGTCGAGGCCCGCCGCGCCCGAGCCGCTCGCCGACGATCTCGGCGATCAGGCCGTACGTCATGGCGCGGCCGGACGGGATGCGGCGCACCAGGGCGAGCACCTCTGCGGCGTACTCGTCGGGGGCGTCGAGGGGTTCGTCGGACGTCGAGGCGCGGGCTGGCACACCGCGACCCTACGGCCCACCGCCGACCTCGGCGGCGGACGTACCGTGGGTCGCCCGGTGGCCCGTCCGGCGGTCCGGAAATCCGCTGGCCCAGCGCCCCGGACCGGGCCACGATCGGCAGGTGACCTCCGACCGCTCCCGCTCAGCCCTGCCCGCCGGCTACCGCAGCCGCACGCTCACCGCCGACGACCGCGGCGCGCTGCTCGACCTCGACACCTGGGCCTTCCCCGACCCGCACTCGGTGGCGGAGTTCGACGACCTGCCGCTGCCCCTGACATGGGAGCGGGCGGTCGGCGTCGAGGTCGAGGGCGCGCCCGGCGACGGTCTCGCCGCGATCCACGCGTCGTACCCGTTCTCCCGGTTCCCCGTGCCGGGCGCCACCCTGCCGACGGCCGGGCTGACCTGGGTGGGCGTGCACCCGCAGCACCGCCGCCGCGGGCTGCTCACCGCCATGATCGACGATCACCTCGACGCGTGCCGGCGGAGGGGCGAGCCGCTGTCCGCGCTGTTCGCCGCCGAGGCCGCCATCTACGGACGGTTCGGGTACGGCAAGGCGGCCGACGACCTGCGCATCACCGTCCCACGGGGCGCGGCGCTGCGCGACGTCCCCGGCGCCGCGGACCACACCGTGCGCGTGGAGCACGCCGACCGCGCGCGCCACGGCGACCTCGTCGCCCGCCTGCATCGCGCTCCGGGCCTGCCCGCCGGCCCGGCGGGGATCAACCGGCCCGGTTGGGCCGCTCGGGAGACCGACGCGCTGTGGGAGAGCTACTGGGCGGACCCGAAGTCGTTCCGGGCGGCCGGGCGCGAGTCGCTGCGGATCGTCGTCGTGGAGCGCGACGGCGAGGCGCGCGGCTACGCGACGTTCCGCCGCACCCTGGACTGGCAGGTCACCGGTCCGCGCGGCACCGTGCACCTGGGCGACGTCGTGGCCCTCGACGCCGCCGCGGCGCGGGCCCTGTGGGGCGTGCTGCTCGACCTCGACCTCATGGGCAGCACGGACCCGTTCCTGCTGCCGGTCGACGACGCGGTCATGAGCCTGCTCGTCGACCCGCGGGCCGCGGGCGCCCGCGTCGCCGACAACGTGTGGGTGCGCGTCGTCGACGTGCCCGGCGCGCTCGCGGGCCGTCGCTATCAGGCCGACGTCGACGTCGTGCTCGGGGTCGACGACCCCCGGCTGGCCGACAACGCCGGGTCGTGGCGCCTGCGGGCGACGGCGTTCGGGGCGGCGACGTGCGAGCGCACCGACGCGGAACCCGACCTGCGGCTCGACGTGCGCGAGCTCGGCGCCGCCTACCTGGGCGGCACGTCGCTCGTGACGCTCGCCGGCGCCGGGCTCGTCGACGAGCGGTCGGCCGGCGCGCTCGGCCGCACGAGCGCGGCGTTCGGCTGGCCGCTCGCCCCCGCCTGCGGCTGGGTGTTCTGACCGTGGCGGCGGCGTTCTCGGACACGGTCACGTCGGACGCCTGGCGCGCCGAGGCCACGGCCTGGATCACCGCCGTCCTCGCCCGCCGCGGCGTGCGCGTCCTCGCCCCGCCCGAGCAGCCGCGCGTGCGGCCGTGGTCCACGCAGCTCGTCGTCGCCACGGACTCGGGCCGGTACTGGTTCAAGGCCACCTGCCGCTCGTCGTCCTTCGAGCCCGCACTGCAGGCGCTGCTGGCCGAGGTCGCCCCCGACGCCGCGGACGCCCCGGCCGCCGTCGACGCCGACCGCGGGTGGATGCTCACGGCCGACCGCGGCGCCACGCTCCGCGACCGCCGGGAGCCCACCGGGTCCGACTGGGACGCGCTGCTGACGCGATCCGCGCACCTGCAGCAGGAGCTCCTCGGGCACGGCGACGCCCTGCGTGCCACCGGACTCCCCGACTGCTCCCCCGGCACGGTGCCGGCCCGGTTCGACGCGGTCCTCGCCCTGCTGCAGGGCGTCCCGGCCGGCCACCCCGCCCGGCCGGACCAGCGCACGCTCGAGCGCCTCCACGCGGCCCGCGACGTGGTGGCCGCGGCGGCCGCGACCCTGGCGGCGAGCCCGCTGCCGAGCAGCCTGCAGCACGGCGACCTGCACCCGGGCAACGTCTTCGAGGTCGACGGCGCCTTGCGCGTGTTCGACCTCGGCGACGCCCAGTGGGCGCACCCGCTCGAGGTGCTCGAGGTGTCGTCCGCGGTCGCCCGGGACGGGGGCGCCGACTGGGAACCCGTCGAGCGGGCGTACCGCCGCGCGTGGGACGTCTGGTGCGCCGCGCGGGGTCTGCCCCCGGTGGGCGCGGCGGACGACGCCCCGGCGTGGGACGACCTGCGACGCGCGGCCGGCGTCACGCACGCCGTCAACCGCGCCTGGACGTGGTGCGGCGCGCTGGCCGAGGCCACCGAGGCCGAGTGGGCGGACTGGGGCGAGGCACCGGGTCGGCACCTGGCGACGGTGCTGGATCCGGTGCCGGGTCCTCAGACCTGACAGACGCCGCACCAGAAGAGGTTGCGACCGCCGAGCTCCTTGGTGAGCACCGGGGCACCGCAGACGCGGCACGGCAGGCCGTCGCGGTGGTACACGTAGAACGACGCGTCCCGGGGCACGGCGTCGGCGTCGCCGTCGGTGTTCTGCCGGGTGACCCGGCCGCCGCCGTCCGCCACCCGGTGCTCGGGCCGGGTGGTGACGATCGCCCCGCGGTCGGCGCCGTCGCGCATGAGCACGACCAGGTCGTCCCAGACCGCGGCGAGCACCGTCGCCGGCACGTCGCGGCCCGGGCGCAGCGGGTCCACACCGGCACGGAACAGCGCCTCGGCCCGGTAGATGTTGCCGACCCCGGCGATCACCGCCTGGTCCATGAGCTGCTGGCCGACCGTCACGCGCGAGCGCCGCACGCGCTCGACGAACGCCGTGCGGGCCGCGTCACCTCCGTGGCGGACGGGGTCCGGCCCGAGCCTCGCCTCGACGGCGGCCTTCTCCGCGCCGGTGAGCACCTCGCACGCCGTCGGCCCGGTGAGGTCGGCGACGGCGTGCGCGCCCAGCAGCCGGAGCCGGACGGCGCCGCGCGGGGCGGGCGGCGCCCACTCCCCCGTGGCGTCGACGGCGACACCCGCCTCGCCTCCGTCGGCCGGCGTCGACTCGCGCTCCCCGATACGACGGCGCGGCGCGCCGATCGCGTGCACCACGTCGGCGCTGCCGTCGCCGGCGAACGACCACGCCCCGTACAGCCCCAGGTGCACCCGCAGCCAGCGCACGTCTCCCGCCCTGTCAGACGTACCGTCCACCCCGGTGGGCCAGGCGTCTGACAGGTCGGGCGCGAAGCCGCAGAAGAGCTGCTTGCCCCACGCCTCCGCGGCCACCAGCCGGCGGCCGTCGAGCAGCGCGGCGCCACCCGCGAACCGGCCCTGCGGGCTGGACACGGCGAGCGTCTCGCCGCCGAACAGCCCGTCCAGCGCCCGCGCGAGGCGGTGGACGGTGTGACCCTCTGGCACGTCGGGTCGGGTCAGGCGATGGCGGAGACGTCGTGCGACGCCTCGTACGCGGCCAGCTTGTCGATGCGGCGCTGGTGGCGGGCGTCGCCGCTGAAGGGCTCCGCGACGAACGCCTCGACGAACGACGTCGCCTCCTCGACGCTGTGCATCCGGCCGCCCACGGCGATGACGTTGGCGTCGTTGTGCTGACGACCGAGCGTCGCCGTCTCCAGCGACCAGGCCAGCACGGCGCGCACGCCGACGACCTTGTTCGCGGCGATCTGCTCCCCGTTGCCCGAGCCCCCGATGACGATGCCGAGCGAGCCGGGCTCCGCGACGACGGCCTCGCCCGCGGCGATGCAGAAGGCCGGGTAGTCGTCCTGCGGGTCGTACTCGTGGGCGCCGTGGTCGACGATGTCGTGCCCGGCGGCGCGCAGGTGGTCGACGAGGTGGGTCTTGAGCTCGTAGCCGGCGTGATCGGCGGCGATGTGCAGACGCATGACCACATTCTCCCCCAGGTCGCCCGCGGGGTTCGACCCGCGCCGCACGTGGGCGGCGCGCCGTAGGGTGACGCCATGACTGCCGACGCCACCGGGCTGCGGTCCGGCATCGACCTCAGCGCCCTCGACCAGGCCGTCCGACCGCAGGACGACCTGTACCGCCACGTCAACGGGCGCTGGATCGCCCAGCACGAGATCCCCGCCGACCGCGCCATGGACGGCGCGTTCCGCGCGCTGCACGACCTGTCGGAGGAGCGCGTGCGGGAGATCATCACCGACCTCGCCGCCACCGACGACCTCGACCCCGCGTCCACCCCCGCGAAGATCGGCGCGCTGTACGCGAGCTTCCTCGACGCCGACCGCGTCCAGCAGCTCGGCACGGAGCCGATCGCCGCAGAGCTGGGGCAGATCGCCGCGGCGACGTCGCCCGCCGAGCTGGTCGACGTGCTCGGCGCCCTGCAGCGCACGGGCGGGGGCGGCGCCGTCGCCTTCTACGTCGACAACGACGCCAAGGACCCCGAGACCTACGTGACCTACCTCGTGCAGGGCGGCCTCGGCCTGCCCGACGAGGCGTACTACCGCGAGGACCAGTACGCGCCCGTCCGCGACAAGTACCTGCCGCACCTCGCACGCATGCTGCGCATCGCGGGCGTCAGCGCCACCTCCGGGTGGGGCGCCGACCCCGAGGACGCCGCGCAGCGCGTGCTCGCCCTCGAGACGAAGCTCGCCGCCCACCACTGGGACGTGGTGCGCGACCGCGACGCCGACCTCACCTACAACCCGATGACGCTCGCCGACCTCGTCGAGCGGGCGCCCGGCTTCGACTGGCGGGCGTGGGGGGCGGCGCTCGGCGCGCCCGCCGGCTCGCTGGACGCCCTGGTGGTGCGGGAGCCGTCGTTCGCGACCGGATTCGCCGAGCTGTGGCGGACCGAGCCGCTCTCCGACTGGAGGCTCTGGGCCGCCTACCACCTCGTCACCGCCCGCGCGGCCTACCTGGACGACGCCACCGTCGACGCCAACTTCGACTTCTACGGCCGCACGCTGTCGGGCGCCCAGGAGGTGCGCGACCGCTGGAAGCGCGGCGTCGCGCTCGTCGAGCGGGCGCTCGGCGAGGCCGTGGGCGAGCAGTACGTGGCCCGCCACTTCCCGCCGGAGCACAAGGAGCGGATGGACACGCTCGTCGCGAACCTCGTGGCTGCGTACCGCGAGTCCATCGAGGCGCTGGACTGGATGACGCCCGAGACGAAGGTGAAGGCGCTCGCCAAGCTGGAGCGGTTCACGCCCAAGGTGGGCTACCCGGTGAAGTGGCGCGACTACGCCGCCCTCGAGGTCGACGCCGCCGACCTGGTCGGCAACGTGCGTCGCGCGCACGCGTTCGAGCAGGACCACGAGCTCGGCAAGATCGGGCGCCCGATCGACCGCGACGAGTGGTTCATGACGCCGCAGACGGTCAACGCCTACTACAACCCGGGCATGAACGAGATCGTCTTCCCGGCGGCGATCCTGCAGCCGCCGTTCTTCGACCCCGAGGCCGACGACGCCGTGAACTACGGCGGCATCGGCGGCGTCATCGGGCACGAGATCGGCCACGGCTTCGACGACCAGGGCTCCAAGTACGACGGCGACGGCCGCCTCGAGGACTGGTGGACCGAGACGGACCGCACCGAGTTCGAGAAGCGCACCCAGGCCCTCATCGCGCAGTACGACGCCTTCCGCCCGGCGCAGCTGGCTGCGGACGGACCGCACGTCAACGGCGCGCTGACCATCGGCGAGAACATCGGCGACCTCGGCGGGCTGTCCATCGCGATCAAGGCGTACCGCATCGCGCTCGGCACGACGCTGGACGACGCGCCCGTCGTCGACGGCCTCACCGGTCTGGAGCGCGTCTTCCTCGGCTGGGCGCAGGTGTGGCAGTCCAAGGGTCGCGACGAGGAGGTGGTGCGGCGCATCGCCACGGACCCGCACTCCCCCAACGAGTTCCGCTGCAACGGCGTGATCCGCAACATCGACGAGTTCCACGCCACCTACGGCGTGGGCCCCGACGACGCCCTGTGGCTCGCCCCCGAGGAGCGCGTGCGCATCTGGTGACCCGCCGGACGTCCTGACGCGGGGGGGGGGGAGGGTGCCAAGAGGGGGGGGGGGGGCTTTCTTCCCTTTGTGGTCTTTCCTCCCCTCCTCTCTCCGCCGCTGATTTTTCTGTTCCCCCCTCTCCTCTCTCCCCCCAAAAAAC
>NZ_JBHJVM010000002.1:122006-177202 GCF_042264825.1 Isoptericola sp. NPDC056134 | reverse complement strand
TCAGGACGGTCTTCTCGCTGTTCGACGTGGATGGCAACGGGGTGCTGGAGCCGGTGGACTTCGCGCTGATGGCGGACCGGGTGGTGGCGGCCTCGCCGCGTCGGGGGTCGTCTCAGGACCCGGCCGGGGCCGGCGGGGTCAGCTGGTGCCGATGCCCGCCCGGGCGAGCGAGAAGCCGTTGCCGGTGGGGTCGTGCGTGCACGACATGCCCGTGTCCTCGCTGGTGCAGGTGTAGTCGCCCTCGGTGATCGAGTCGCCGTACTCCAGGACGTCGGCGTCGTCCCCGGCGGCCTTCGGCTGCTGGTCCTTCGGGACGCACGGCTGCGCGACCTTCCCCTCGCCGTCGACCGTCACCACGTACCCGGTGGTCCCGTCGCAGCCCTCCATCGGGGCCGGCTGCTGGTTGAGCTGGGCGATCCCGCAGGAGACGCCGTCGTCGTAGATCGAGCACGTGATGTTCTTCGACGGGGCCGCGAACCGCGCGAGCACCTCGCCCTGCATCGGCGCCTCCTCGGACGCGGACGCCGACGGCTCCTGCGATGCCACGGGGGCGCCGCCCGCCTGCGGAGCGGTGGGCGACGGCGTGCCGAACATCTGCACGGCGAGCACCACCATCGTCACGATGAGCACCACGTCGACCGCGATGAACGCGATCCACCCGGCCGAGAGCCGACGTCGTCGGCGCGGCGCGGCGGGCGGGGGCGGTGGCGCGCCGACCGCCGCCGGCGCGGCGTACCCGGCCGGAGCCGCGTACCCGGCCGCGGCCTGCGGCGCAGGCTGCGCGTACGGCGGGTGCACCTGCGTCGCCTCCACGGCAGGGACCGGGGCCGCGGCGTAGGCGGGCTGGGGCGCGTAGGCGGGCTGGGGCGCGTGCGCCGGCTGTGCCGCGTAGGCCGGCTGTACCGCGTAGGCCGGCGGCAGCTGCTGGGTGTGCTGGGCGGCCGGCGGGTACGCGGCCTGCTGCTGCGACACCTGCGGCGCCGTGGCCCCGGCGTCCGGGGGCGGGGGCACGGGGGCGTGCACCGTCGCCGCCCCCGCGGGGGGCGTGGCGGGCGCGGGCGCCGTGACCTGCTGCAGCGGCACCTCGGCCACCGGGTCGGCGCCGACCGGGCGCTGGTACGCGGACGCGACGCGGCGCACCCCGGTGGCCGGCGACGTCGGCGGCACTGCCGGCGGCACGCTCGACGGCCTGCCGTCGGACCCCGGCGGGGGCGGCGGAACGGTGCCGGACATCTGGACTCCCTCCAGTCACTCCTCGGGCGTCGTGCGCCGGGTGGCGGGGACCCGCACGGCGGCGACGCACCGGGCAGGATGTCACGATCGGGTCTCGGCGGTCGAACCCGCCCCCGCCCCGTGCGCGGCCGAGGCCGGGAATCCCGTGCGTCCCGGCAGGCCCGAGGTGGCATCATCGTGCGCGAGCCTGCGCGCCCATCACGCGCTGCACCACCTGGAGACAAGGGAGAACCCGTGCCCGGAGAGAACCTCACCCGCGCCGAGGCGATCGAGCGCGCCGACGTCGTCACCGACGTCGAGTCGTACGCCGTCGACCTCGACCTCACCACCGGACCGACCACGTTCGCGTCCACCACCGTCATCCGGTTCTCCGCCACCCCCGGCGCGAGCACGTTCGTCGACCTGGTCGCGCCGTCGGTGCGCGAGGTCGTGCTCAACGGCGTCGCCCTGGACCCGGCCGAGGTGTTCGCCGACTCGCGCATCGCCCTGACCGGCCTGGCCGCGACGAACGAGCTGCGCGTCGTCGCCGACTGCGCCTACATGAACACCGGCGAGGGCCTGCACCGCTTCGTCGACCCGGTGGACGGCGAGGTCTACCTCTACACCCAGTTCGAGGTGCCGGACGCCCGCCGCGTCTTCGCGACCTTCGAGCAGCCCGACCTCAAGGCGCCCTACCAGGTGACCGTCACGGCGCCCGCGGCCTGGCAGGTCGTCTCGAACCAGCCGACGCCGGAGCCGACACCGGACACGCACACGACGGACGCCGACGTCCCGGCCGCGACCTGGACGTTCGAGCCGACGCCGCGCATCTCGTCCTACCTCGTGGCCCTCGTCGCCGGCCCCTACGCCGTGCAGCGGGGCGAGCTGACGTCCTCCGACGGCCGCACGATCCCGCTCGGCGTCTTCTGCCGCTCCTCGCTCGCCGAGCACCTGGACGCGGACTACATCATGGAGACCACCCGCAAGGGCTTCGAGTTCTACGAGTCGACGTTCGGCGTGCCGTACCCGTTCGACAAGTACGACCAGCTCTTCGTGCCCGAGTACAACATGGGCGCGATGGAGAACCCGGGCTGCGTCACGTTCACCGAGTCGTACGTCTTCCGCTCCCAGGTGACCGACGCCGTCCGCGAGCGCCGCGTCGTGACGATCCTGCACGAGCTGGCCCACATGTGGTTCGGCGACCTGGTCACCATGAAGTGGTGGAACGACCTCTGGCTCAACGAGTCGTTCGCGGAGTACGCGTCCACGCTCGCGACCGCCGAGGCCACCGAGTGGGAGGCCGCCTGGACCACGTTCTCCGCGATGGAGAAGACGTGGGCCTACCGGCAGGACCAGCTGCCCTCCACGCACCCGATCGTCGCCGAGATCCGCGACCTCGAGGACGTGCAGGTCAACTTCGACGGCATCACGTACGCCAAGGGCGCGTCCGTGCTCAAGCAGCTCGCGGCGTGGGTCGGGCGGGACGAGTTCCTGTCCGGCGTCTCCGCGTACTTCCGCAAGCACGCCTGGTCCAACACCGAGCTGCGCGACCTGCTGGTCGAGCTCGAGGCCACCAGCGGCCGCGACCTGACCGCCTGGTCGAAGGCCTGGCTCGAGACGGCCGGCGTGAACACCCTGCGCCCCGAGATCGAGGTGGACGCCGAGGGCCGCATCACCGGCTTCGCGGTGCTGCAGTCGGCCCCGGCCGACTACCCGACCATCCGCCCGCACCGGCTCGGGATCGGCTTCTACGACCTCGTCGACGGGGTGCTGACCCGCACGCACCAGGTGGTCATCGACGTCGACGGCGAGCGCACCGAGGTCGCGGACCTGGTGGGCCGCGAGCGCCCGGCCCTCGTGCTGCTCAACGACGAGGACCTCGCGTACGCGAAGATCCGCCTCGACGAGGCGTCGCTCGCGGCGGCCGTGGAGCACCTGTCGCGGATCTCCGACCCGCTGGCCCGGTCCCTCGTGTGGGGCTCCGTGTGGGACGCAGTGCGCGACGGCGAGACGCCGGCGTCGTCGTACGTGGACCTCGTGCTCGGCAACATCGCCGCCGAGACGGAGTCGACGACGGTCCGCACCACGCTGAACCAGCTCGGCCTGGCCGCCCGCTCGTACGTGGCGCCCGAGCGTCGCGCCGCCACGCTGGCGCGGATCGGCGACCGGCTCTGGGGCCTCGCGCAGGAGGCGGCCGCGGGCTCCGACCTGCAGCTGCAGCTGGTGAAGTTCCTCGCGCAGCTCGCGTCGACGCCGGACCACGTCGCCCCGCTGCGGGGCCTGCTCGACGGCACGGTCGCGCTCGACGGGCTCACCGTGGACACCGACCTGCGGTGGGAGCTGCTGGAGAGCCTCGTGCTGCTCGGCGCGGCCGACGAGGCCGAGATCGACGCGGCCCTCGCGCAGGACGACACGGCCACCGGCCGACAGGCGGCCGCCCGGGCGCGTGCGGCGACGCCGACCGTCGCGGGCAAGGAGGCCGCGTTCGCGTCCGTCGTCGACCGGGCGGACGTGCCGAACGCGATCATCCGCTCCACGGCCGCCGGCTTCGTGCACGTGACCGACCCGGCCGTGCTCGAGCCGTTCGCCGCCCGCTACGTCGACGCGCTGCTGCCGATCTGGACCACGCGCAGCTACCACATCGCGGAGGAGCTCATCGAGGGGCTCTACCCGGCGCCGCTCGCGTCGGCCGCGCTGCGCGACGCCGTCCGCGGCTGGCTGGACGCGAACGCCGACGCCCCCGCGGCCCTGCGCCGCATGGTCGTGGAGCAGCTCGCCGGCACCGAGCGCGCGCTCGCCGCCCAGGCCGTCGACGCCTGACCGCGAGATAGAGAACCGCCCCGCCGAGGTAGAGAGGCGGGAGCTGCGGGATAGAGAGGCGAGGTCCGCGAGATCTCGACCGGACATGCCGATGCCCCTCGAGACCAGGTCTCGAGGGGCATCGGCGTCCCGGACGACGGTCTTTCGGTCAGTCGTCACGGTCGGGCAGAAGGCGCCACCTCCCCGCGAGTGCACGCCGGACGCGGACGTCGAAGCCGTGCGGCGCGTCGATGTCGGGCCACGCGTTGCGCACGAGGTTCCAGCCCTCGGCCTCAATCGCCTCGTGACGCTCGCGCTCACGACGTCGCACGGCGTCCGGGTCGCCATCGGCGAGATCGGTGTACTTGACCTCGCCGTCGAACTCGATCCCGACCTTGGGTTCTTCCCAACCCAGGTCGATCCACTTGGTTCCGAGCGTGGTCTCCACCGGGATCTGCGTCGACGGTCGGGGTAGCCCGCAGTCGATCACGGCCAGACGGGTGAGGCTCTCGCCCGGTGACTCGGAGCCAGCATCGGCCAGGGAGAGCACGCGGCGTGCCTGCACGACGCCGCGCTTACCCCGCGACTCGTCGATGATGCGGGCGATGAGCTCACGGTCCGCCCGGTGGTGCAGCGCGCAGTCCATCACCACGAGCGCCGCCGGCAGTGACAGCAGCCGCGCGCAGTCCGCGGCGGTCCGTTCGATCGTCGTGACGGGGACGCCGTTGACGAGCGTGCGGTCCCGCAGCGGCAGCGCCGTCCAGTGGCGCGTCAGGTGGAAACGGTGGTCCCACGAGTCGTCCTCGCGGCGGACCTGTGGCGGGTACAGCTGCGTGAGGTGCACACGGCGCGAGAGCCGGTAGGTCCAGAGCCCGTGCAGGGCCGCCGCGGAGTCGAGGCTGAACCAATACTCGCTGTCGAGGTGGGCGCGGGCAGCGGCGATCCGGGCGAGCAGGACGTCGCGCTGCGCGATCGCGACCGGCGACGCCGGGTCCGTCGTCGTGAAGAGGCCGGGACGCACCCGCACCAGCTCGTCCTCCAGGTCCGCGATGCGTTCGGCGTCGGGGATGCTCCGCGCGGTCAGGAGCCTGGGGAGCGTGGGCGGTACGAGCGGCGGCGGAGCCGGGCGGGCGAGTTCCATCGGCCCACGATGGGGCACCGGTTGTCAGAGCAGGCCGCCGCAGGGCGGATCTGTGGACAGCCTGCCGGGCCGCTCGCCTGTGGACTGCGTCAGGTTTCACTCTCGTCCGACACAGGTCTCTATCTCGAGCGGGAGGTTCTCTATCTCGAGCCGCACAGTTCTCTATCTCAGGCGGAAGGTTCTCTATCTCGCGGTGCGGACGGCGTGCACCAGGGAGATCAGACGGGCGTTGTCGAAGAGGTCGTCGACCAGGACGACGTTGCCCGACCCGTCGGCCAGCGGCACCTTCCAGTTCGGGTACTCCTGGTCGGTGCCGGGCTGGTTCTGCGTGCGGCGCTCGCCGACCGCGTCGGTGAGCTGCACGCCCACGAGGGCGGCGGGCGTCTTGCGCAGGTACCGGTGGAGCCCCTCCACGATCTCGCGCTCGGACGGGTGCTCGGAGACCAGACCGCGCACGGCGAGGGCCAGCACCGCCTGGTCGCGCTCGGTGCGGGCGGCGGCGCGCAGCTCCTGCGCGTCGTCGGCGAGCAGCCCGAGGCGCTCCCGCAGGTCCACGTGCTCCCCCGCGAGGTACCCGGCGGCGGGCGGCATGTCGTGCGTGCCGACCGTCGCGAGCGACGCGCGCCGGTACTTCTCCGGCTCCAGGGGGCGGCCGTCCTCCTTCTCGAACCACAGCACGGAGGTGCCCAGCACGCCGCGGTCGGCGAGCTCGTCGCGCACCCACGGCTCGAAGACGCCGAGGTCCTCCCCCACGACGACGGCGCCCGCGCGGTGCGCCTCCAGGCACAGGATGCCGAGCAGCGCCTCGTGGTCGTAGCGCACGTACGCGCCGTCGGCCGGCGAGGACCCCTCGGGCACCCACCACTGCCGGAACAGACCCAGCACGTGGTCGACCCGCAGCGCGCCGGCGTGCCGCAGCACCGTGCGCAGCATGTCGCGGTACGGCGCGTATCCCGCGCGCGCCAGGGCCCGCGGGTTCCACGGCGGCTGCGACCAGGCCTGGCCCTGCTGGTTGTACATGTCCGGCGGCGCGCCCACGGAGACGTCGCGGGCGAGCACGTCGCGGTGCGCCCACGCGTCCGCGCCCTGGGGGTGGGCGCCGACGGCCAGGTCGTGCATGATGCCGATCCGCATCCCCGCCTCGCGGGCCACGCGCTGGGCGGTCTGCTTCTGCTCGTCAGCCACCCACTGCAGCCACACGTAGAACTCCACGCGCTCGGCGAGCTGCTCGCGCAGCGCGGCGACCGCGGGCGACGCCGGGTCCCCGAGCTCGTCCGGTCGCGGACGGGAACCGAGGTGCTCGACGATCGCGCACCACGTGGCGAAGTCGCGCAGGCCCGCGCCCTCCTCCGCGACGAACTCCTGGTACGCGGCCTCGCGCGCGGCACGCCGCGGCGCGGTGAACACCACCTCGAGGGCCGCCTTCTTGGCCTCCCACACCGCGTCGCGGTCCAGCGCACCGGGATCGGCCACGAGGTCGCGCACCGGGTCGGCCGCCCACTCCACGAGGGAGCGGTCGGCCGCCGACAGGTACGCCGTCTCCGGGATGTCCTCCACCCGCACGTACAGCGGGCTGAGGAACCGCCGGCTGGTCGGCAGGTACGGCGAGGGGGTCACCGGGGTCACCGGCTCGGTCGCCGAGAGCGGGTTGACGCCGACGAAGTCCGCCCTCGCGCGGTGCGCCGTCAGCCACGCCAGGTCGGCGAGGTCCGCCAGGTCGCCCACACCCCACGACGTGCGCGAGCGCACCGAGTAGAGCTGGAGGAGGAACCCCCACCACTGGTCGTCGTCGAGCCCTGCCGGCAGCTCCAGCCGCCGCGGGGTGACGACGACCGTGACGCGGGACTCGTGGCCTTCGGTGAGCGCGTGCAGCGAGTGCCAGCCCAGCGGCAGGTCGTCCGGCAACGCGAACGTCGCGCGGCCCACGCGGCGCCCGTCCACGGAGCGCGGCTCCACGAGGACGTCGAGCTGCTCCAGGTCGCGGCGGCGGCGCACCGCGTGCTCGCGCGCCGCCGGCTCCGCGCCGTCCAGCTCGAGCCAGACGTGCACGGCGGCGCCGTCGGTGACGTGCACCGGGACCTGGGCGCCGTCGCCCTCGCGCACCACGACCGTGGGCGGCAGGACGGCCCGCCACTCGTCGTCGCGGGCGCGCTGCAGGCTGTGCGTCACCTGCTGAGGCGTGCCCGCCGGCACGTCCAGCGCGCCCAGCACGGCCACGAGGGTCGACGAGGGGGCGACCACCACCTCGCCGCCGAAGCCGTGGTGCTCGCCGAGCACGCCGTACGCCTCGGCGAGCTCGCGCAGCTCGGCGCTCGGCTCGTCGGCGTGCGCCGCCTCGGACGTGCCGCCCGTATCGTCCCGGGCGTCGTCCGGGGTCTCGTCGCGGGCGTCGTCCGGGGTGGTCGGCTGGTCCTTGCTCACGGAGACGATCCTGCCATCCCCGTCCCACCAGGGCGTCCGCCCACGCGGCACGACGTCACGCCCGCCGACGTTTCGCCGCGACGCCCCCGCTCGCTACCGTGGGCGGGTGACCCCCGTGATCTCCACGCTCCGGACCGCTGCCCCGACGGCGGTGACCCCCGCCCCCACGCCCAGCCCGAGCACGACGACCACCGAGTCCGCCGTCGAGGACACCATCCAGGCCGCCGCGGACGCCGGTTCGTCCTTCTGGGAGTGGTTCACCGGCTGGCCCCTGCACATCCTCATCATCCTGGTGGTGGGGCTGCTCGTCCTCGCGCTGCTGCGTCGCGTGATCGGCCACGTCACCGAGCGCATCGCGACCGGCTCGGGCACGACGACCACCGAGGGCGGCCCCGCCTGGCGCCGCTACCTGCAGCGCACGCCGTTCGTCGAGGACGCCCTGGCGATGGCGAACCCGCTGGCCAGCCAGCGGCGCGCGCAGCGGGCACGCACCGTCGGGTCGGTGCTGCGCTCGACGGCCAACATCGTGGTCGGCACGATCATCGCGCTGATGATCCTGGCGGAGCTCCAGGTCAACGTGGGCCCGCTGGTCGCCTCTGCCGGCGTCGTCGGCATCGCGCTGGGCTTCGGCGCCCAGGCCCTCGTGAAGGACTTCATCTCCGGCATCTTCCTGCTGGTCGAGGACCAGTTCGGTGTGGGCGACGTGGTCGACCTGGGCTCGGGCGCGCTCGGCACGGTCGAGGAGGTCCAGCTGCGCGTCACGCAGGTGCGCGCCTTCGACGGCACGCTCTGGTACGTGCGCAACGGCGAGATCCTGCGCGCCGGCAACATGACGCAGCAGTGGTCGCGCGCCGTCGCGGAGGTCCGGGTGCCGCTGGACGCCGACCTCGACACCGTGCGGGCCGCGCTCGGCCGCGCGGCCGACGGCGTGCAGGCCGACCCGGAGCTGGCCCCGCTGCTGCTCGAGGCGCCGTCGGTCCGCGGCGTGGACGCCGTCTACGACATCACCATGTCGTTCACCCTCCACGCGCAGACCCGGCCGGGCGAACAGTGGGAGGTCTCGCGCGAGCTGCGCCGCCGCGCGCAGGCGGAGCTGCGCGCGGCGGGCGTGCTCCTGCCGCCGGCCGACGTCGAGCCGGCGGTGATCGAGCAGGGGACCGAGGGCTGAGTCAGGAGACGAGCAGGGGGTCCATCTGAGCGGCGAGGTCGTCGGCCTCCGGGCCCACGATGACCTGGACCACGCGGCCCGAGCGCACCACGCCGAACGCGCCCGACGCCTTGAGGCCCTGGTCGTCCACGAGGGCCGGGTCGCTCACCTCGACCCGCAACCGCGTGATGCAGGGCTCGAGGTCGACGACGTTCCGGCTGCCGCCGAGCGCCGCAAGGATGTCGTCGGCCTTGTGCGGGGCGATGGTCATGGGGGCCTCCCGTGGAATGCGTCGTTGCAGGTCCGTGACCAGGGTAACGCTCCCGGGCGCCGAGCGGGAGGAGCAGCACCGCGGGTGTCTGGGAGGATGGCCCGGTGACGGACCAGACTTCACCCGTGACCCCGCCGGAGACGTTCTACGACGCCGTCGGCGGGCACGCCACGTTCGAGCGCCTCGTCGACGTGTTCTACGAGGGCGTCGCCACGGACGAGGTGCTGCGCCCCATGTACCCGGAGGAGGACCTCGGGCCGGCGAAGGTGCGGCTCACGCTGTTCCTCGAGCAGTACTGGGGCGGCCCGACGACGTACAGCCAGCAGCGCGGCCACCCGCGCCTGCGCATGCGGCACGCGCCGTTCAAGGTCAACCCGGACGCCCGCGACCGCTGGCTGGCGCACATGCGCGCCGCCGTCGACGCGCTGGACCTGGCGCCGATCCACGAGTCCCAGCTGTGGGACTACCTGGAGCGCGCGGCGTACAGCATGATCAACACGTTCGACGAGTGACCCCGCCGCGGTCCGCGCGGCACACCCCGCGACCCACCCTGCGAATCGACCTGGAGTGCGTGTGAGCGAGACGTCCACCACCACGCCCGCCGCCGCGGGCATCCCCGACGCCCTGGACCGCCTGCTGTCGGCGCTCGACCTGCGCGAGGTCGACGGCTGGGGCCCGCGCGGCGAGGACGACCTGTGGCGCGGCGACAGCGTGCCCGGCCCCGGCCGGCGCGTGTACGGCGGCCAGGTGCTCGCCCAGGCCCTGCTGGCCTGCGGGCGCACGGTGGACGACGACCGGCTGCCCCACTCGCTGCACGCCTACTTCCTGCGCGAGGGCGCCCTGGACACCCCGATCGACTTCGCCGTGGAGCGGCTGCGCGACGGACGGTCGTTCAGCGCGCGCCGGACGCACGCCATCCAGCACGGCAAGCCGATCCTGTCGCTGACGGTGTCGTTCCAGACCGACCAGCCCGGCTACGAGGCCGCGGAGCCCGTGCCGGCCGGCGTCCCGGCGCCGGAGGACGTCCCGTCGGCGATCGAGGTGCTCCACGGCATCGACCACCCGGCCGCGAAGTTCTGGTCGCACGAGTCGGCGTTCGACCTGCGGCACGTCGGCGGCTCGCTGTACCTGGGCCCCGACCCGGAGCCGAAGCCCACCCAGCAGGTGTGGGTGCGCGCCCGGCACGCGATCGCGTCCGACGACCCGCTGCTGCACCGCGCGCTGCTCGCCTTCGCGTGCGACCAGGTCATGCTCGAGCCGGTGCTGCGCCAGGCGGGCAGGTCGTGGATCGACGTCGGCGGCGCCGTGCCGATGGCGAGCCTCGACCACGCCATGTGGTTCCACCGCGACGCGCGCGCCGACGACTGGCTGCTGTACGTGCAGGAGTCGCCGGGCGCGCAGGGCGGGCGCGGCCTGGGCCTGGCCCGCGTGTACGACCGCGAGGGCCGGCTGGTGGCGAGCATCGCGCAGGAGGGCATGATCCGGCTGCCCGGCTGACGTCGGGCGCCACGGGCCGAGGCGCTGCGGGGAGCGCGCGGTCGCCGCACACTGTGCGCGTGCGACTGCGCCGCGTCTCCGCGTCCTCTCCCGGCTACTCGCGCCGCGCGAAGGGCGGCGGCTGGGTGTTCCTCGACGTCGAGGGCGCGCCCCTGGACGACGAGGCCGAGGTGGCGCGGTGCACCCGCCTGGCGGTGCCGCCGGCCTGGACCGACGTGTGGATCTGCCGGTACGCCGACGGCCACCTGCAGGCGTTCGGCCGCGACGACGCCGGGCGCGGCCAGTACCTTTACCACGAGGAGTGGCAGGCGCGGCGCGCCCGCCGCAAGCACGACCACGTGCTCGACGTGGGCCGGCGCCTGCCCGCCGCCCGCGCCGGGGTGACGCGCGACCTGGGCCGCGACGGCGTCGGCCGCCGCCGGGTGCTCGCGCTCGCGTTCCGGCTGCTCGACGACGCGTACTTCCGCGCCGGCGGGGAGGTCTACGCCGCGAAGCACCGCAGCTACGGACTCGCGACGATCCGCAAGGAGCACGCCACCGTGCGGCGCGACGGGAGCGTGCACTTCCGCTACCCCGCCAAGTCGGGGCAGCTGCGCGACGTCCTCGTCGAGGACCCGGTGGTCGCGTCCCTGGTCACGACCCTCAAGCGGCGCCGCGGGGGCGACGACCTGCTCGCGTGGCGGGAGGACGGCGAGGCCGACTGGCACGACGTCACCAGCGCGGACGTGCAGGCCGACGTCAAGGAGCGCCTCGGCGACGACGCGACGCCGAAGGACTTCCGCACCTGGCACGCCACCGTGCTCGCCGCGCGCGCCCTGGCCGACGTCGGCGCGCCGCCGCGGTCGCAGCGGGCGCGGCGGCGGGTGGTCGCGGAGATCGTGCGCGACGTCGCCGAAGAGCTCGGCAACACCCCGGCGGTCGCCCGCGCGTCGTACATCGACCCGCGCCTGGTCGACCTGTGGGAGCACGGCGAGACGATCGGCCCGACGCGCACACGTTCCGCCGCCGAGCGCGCGGTGCTGGACCTGCTCGGCTGACCGCGAGGTGGTACCGGTACTACCTCGGCGCGATCCGTACTACCTCGGCGCGATCCGTATTGCCTCGCGGTCAGCCGCGGCGGCGGAAGGCCACCGGCTCCTCGAGGTAGGCCTCCCAGGCCGCGCGCTCGTCGTCGGCGATGCGCCGCGGGGCGCCGGTCGCGGCGTCGACGACGACGATCGTCGTCGCGGCCTTGACGTACGCCTTGCCGCCGGACGCCGGGCCGGTGCGGTCGAACCCGCCGGGGACGCCGTCGTGCACCTCGTAGCAGACCTCGAGGCTCGCGCCCCCGATCGCGCCGATCCACATCTCCACCCGGACCGGGGTGCGGGAGAAGGCGAGCGGCCGCAGGTACTCGATCTGCTGCCCGGCGACCAGCGTGTGCGACGTGGCGTGCGGGCCGGTGTCGAGGACCGCGGTGGGCCACTCCTCGCCGTCCGCGGCCTCCGGGTGCCGCCAGAACGCCGTGATGCGCGCGTCCTCCAGGAGGCGGAGCATCGCGACGTTGTTGACGTGCTGGTAGGCGTCGAGGTCCGACCAGCGCAGGGGGACGGGCACGTGCAGACGGGTCATGGTCCGCATCGTCGCACGGCGTCGCCTCCCGAACGGCATCGCCCGGGACCGCCGTCAGCCGGCTGCGATCGCCGCCGCGGCGCGGCAGCGGGCGAGGGCGGCGAGCTCGTCCCCCACCGGCACGCGCACCAGCCGGTCCGCGACGCCCGAGACGGACTCGCGCAGCCGGCGGCGCACGCGCGACGCACGACGCCGCGCGCCCCACGCCGTGAAGACCCGCGCGACGAGCGCGAGCAGCAGCCCCGCGAGGAGTCCCCCGATCGCCAGCAGGGTGGGCCACGGCACCTCGAGCACCCCGCCGCCCGAGGCCGTGAGGTCCACGGTGAGCACCGGCAGGATCAGCGGCGGCAGCCGGAAGTACTCGACCGCCGCGGCGGCGCCGAGCCACAGCAGGCCCACGACCGCGACCGCGAGGAGCAGCCACTGCACGGCGCCCACCGCCGCCCACCAGCGCGGCCTGCGCGCCGCCTCCAGGCGGGTGCCGACGACCGCCTGGTCGAGGTCCCCGGGCATCCGGTCGATCGCGTCCTGCGCCCGGTCGCGCGCCACCAGCACCCACGGGTCGGGCGCGCCCTCGGTCACCTCGTCGACGTACCGGCGCACCGCCGACGCCGACGCCGCGCGGACGGCGGGGCGCGTCGTCGGCAGGGAGCTGCGCACCAGGTCGGGTCGCTCGGGCCCCGTCGCGGTTCCCGACCCGTCGGTCGCCGTGCCGTCGGGGCCGCGCCGCAGCCCGAGCCGTCGCAGAGGGTCGCGCCTGAGCCGCGACACCCACCGGGTGACCGGCCATCCCGTGGCGAGGTGGGCGTCCCGACGGTGCGCGGCCGCCACCGCGTCGACGACCGTCGGCACCCCGGCGGCAGCCTCGAGCGCGTCCACCAGCGCGTCGGCCGCCCGCTCCCCCGCGCGCGACGCCGGGCTGGACCCGCACGCGTCCGCGATGCGCTGGGCGGCCGCGCGGGCGTCCGCCGCGAGCCGCGCGGTCGCCGCCTCGCGGCGCGCCGCCGCCTCCGCGAGCAGCCCCTTGAGCTGGTCGATCCCCCGCCCCGTCGCGGCCGACACGGCCAGCACCCGCGCCCCGTCGAGACCGTCCGCGGCGACCAGCCGGCGCAGGTCGGCGAGCATCGCGTCGGTCTCGGCGTCGGACAGCCGGTCCGCCTGGTTGAGCACCACGACGACGACCTCCGACCGGCCCGCCAGCGGGCGCAGGTACCGCTCGTGCAGCGCCGCGTCGGCGTACTTCTGCGGGTCCACGACCCACACCAGCAGGTCGGCCCGCTCCACCAGCCGCTCGGCCCGCACCCGGTGCTCCACGACGACCGAGTCGTGGTCGGGCAGGTCGAGCAGCACCAGACCGGTCGAGATCCCCGCCGGGCCGCGCCTCCCCCGCAGCCGGGCGAGCCCGCGCCGCGGGCGCGCCGCGCCGGAGTCGTCGCCCGGGTCGTCGTCCGCCGGCGTCGGCATCTCCTGGCGCCGCCGGACCTCCAGCCAGTCGAGCAGCGGCCCGGCGCCGTCGCCCCAGACCGCCGCGACGGCGTGGGACGTCGTGGGCCGGCGCACCCCGACGGTCGCGATCTCCGAGCCCGCGACGGCGTTGAGCACGCTCGACTTGCCGGAGCCGGTGGCGCCCGCGAGCGCCACGACCGTGTGCTCCGCGGAGAGCCCGCCGCGCTCGCGGGCCCGCGTCACGACGGCGCGCGCGTCGTCGAGCAGCTCGCGGTCGAGGCGGCCGCTCGCCGCGACGACGGCGGACTCCAGCGCCGCGGTCCGGTCCGCGAGGTCGATCCGGCTCACCGGTCGCCCTCCTCGCGCCGGGACCGGCGGCGCGACCACCAGCCGCCCCGCCGGGCGGGTGCCGCCTCGTCGGCGGTGGGCGGTTCGCCGGGGCCCGCCGGTGCCTCGGGCGCTCGGAACGTGCCGGCGCCGCGCAGCAGCCCGCCGCTCCACGGCCGGGTGACGCCCTCGGTCGGGACGGACCGGGCCGCCCGCTCGGCGCGGGCGGCCGCGGCGACCCGGTGGGCGGCGTCCCGGACGCCGTCGGCCCCGGTCTCCTGCGTGCCGAGCGCGTCGAGCTGCGCCGTGTACCGGGCGGCCTGCCCGCGCAGCACCGCGTCGACGCGGCCGTTCAGCCGCTCCTTGGCCTGGGCCGCGAGGCGGCGCACGGCCTCGTCGCCGAACACCGCCTCGAGCAGCTTCTGCGCGACGATCGCCGTGCCGCCGGCGATGCCGATCTCGGCGCCCGTCAGGCCGGCGGTCGACGCGAAGACGATGACCATGAGGCTCACGCCGAGCGCGTTCACCCCGAAGGAGACCGCCCGGGCGGTGCCGCGCCGCGACTCGCCCTGCTCGCGCACGAGCGCCAGCACGTCCTCCTGCCAGCCCCGGATCTGCTCCGCCACCTCGGTGCGCAGGGCCGCCGGGACGCGCGCCAGGTCGAGGCCGTCCAGGAGCGCCGCGCCCGCGCCGTCGCTGCGCCAGGCGGCGAACGTGCGCTCGGCGGCCTGCTCCGCCGCGTCGAGGATCACCGACTCCAGCCCGTGCGCGATGGCCTGCTCCACCTGCGGCGCCTCCTTCGGGCGGCCGCGGAAGAAGCGCACGACCGCGTCCCGCACGCGCCCCACGCCCGCCTCGACGGACCTGAAGAACTCGCCCGTCCCGACGAAGTCCTGCCAGCGGGCGAGCACCTCGCCGCGCAGCAGCGCGCCGTCGGACGTCGCCACCTCCACCTGCTCCAGCGCCTCCGCGTGGTACCGCCGGACGGCGTCGCGCAGCCGGGCGTCGGCCACCTCCTGCCCGTCCGCGGTCTCGGCGAGGGCGACCGCGCGCCGCACCAGGTCGTCCACCACGCCGTCTCGCGTGGCGGCGATGACCCGTGCCCGCGCCTCGGGGTCGCCACCCAGCCCGGACAGCCACGTGGCGACCTCCGCGACGGCCGTCTCCGGGAGCAGCCCGTCCACCAGGGCTCCGGGTCCCTGCTCGGCCGCCTCGCCGAGCACGAAGACGCGCGCGTCGCCCAGCCCGTGCTCCACCGTCATGCGACGCAGGTCGTCGGCCACGACCTCCGCGCCGGGGTCCACGCGGTCGAGGACGATCGCGACCTGCGCCCGCCGGCGCGCGGCCTGGCCCAGCAGGTCCCACGGCACGGCGTCCGCGTACCGCGCCGCCGTCGTGACGAAGAGCCACAGGTCGGCGGCCCCCAGCAGCTGTGCGGACAGCTCGCGGTTGGCCGTCTCCACGGAGTCGATGTCGGGGGCGTCGAGCAGGGCGAGCCCCTGCGGCAGCGCCTCGCTCGCGACCAGCCGCAGCGCAGCGGCCCCCTCCGCCCCGGACATGTCAGGGGTACCGCGCACCCCGGTGCGGCCGACGTCTGACGCGTGCGTCGGCGCCGGAGACCTGTCAGACGCCCCTGGCGCCCCGGTGGGCGGGGTGTCTGGCAGACGGCCCGACGAGGTCACGCGCGCCAGCCCGGGCAGCACCCGGTCGGTGGTGAACCATCGGGCGTCGAGGGGGTGGTGCACGAGGACGGGCGCGCGGGTGGTAGGTCGCAGCACCCCCGGGGCGGACACCGGCTCCCCGAGCAGCGAGTTGACCAGGGTGGACTTCCCCGCGCCGGTCGAACCGCCGACGACGACGAGCAGCGGCGCGCGCTCCGCCCGCAGCCTCGGCAGCAGGTAGTCGTCGAGCTGGTCGACGGCCTGGTGCAGGTCGGCCCGCGCCGCACCCACCCCGGGCGTCTCCAGCGGCAGGCGCAGGGCACCCAGGCGGGCGCGCAGCGTCTCGAGCGCGTCGACCAGCCCCCGGGCCGCCGCCTCGTCCCGCGGGTCGGGGGCGGCGGTCGTGTCCGGGTCGGTCATGTGCCCAGTCTGCCCATCAGGGACGATCCGTGCAGAGCCGACCCCCGAGAGGGCGCACCCGACCGGTCCGCGGGCGCGCCGGCGCCGAACACCACGGGTGAGGACGTCCACGAGAGAGTGGGGCGTCACCGCCACCGTCGGAAGGAACTCGCCTGATGCCCCTCGACCTGCACGAGACCACCACCGTCGTGACCGGCGCGAGCTCAGGCCTCGGCGCCGAGTTCGCGCGGGTGCTGGCCGCGCGCGGCTCCCATCTGGTCCTCGTCGCGCGGAGGGCCGAGCGGCTCGCCGCGCTCGCCCGGGAGCTCGAGGACGGGTTCGGCGTGCGCGCGCACGTCCTCCCGCTCGACCTCGCGGACGGCGGCGCCGCCGCAGCGCTGACCTCGTTCCTGGAGGAGCGGTCGATCACGGTCGACTCGCTCGTCAACAACGCCGGGTTCGCCACCTCGGGCGCCTTCGTCGACGCCGACGGCGACCGCCTGGACCGGGAGGTCCGGCTCAACGTCGGCGCGGTCGTGTCGCTCACCCACGCGCTGCTCGGCCCGATCACCGCCTCGGGACGGGGCTTCGTCCTCAACGTCTCCAGCATGGCGGCCTTCCAGCCCGTCCCGACCATGGCCGTGTACGGCGCCACCAAGGCGTTCGTGCTGAGCTTCACCGAGGCGCTGGCCCACGAGCTGCGCGGTACGGGCGTGCGAGTCACCGCCCTGTGCCCCGGCCCGACCCGCACGGAGTTCTTCGATGTCGCAGAGTCGCCGCTCGCCGCCTCGGCGAGCCTCCAGTCGGCTCCCGAGGTGGTGGCCGCCGGGATCCGCGCGCTCGACGCGCGACGCACGCCGTCGAGCGTCGTTCCCGGGGCGCTCAACCGGTTCGGTGCGGGCCTCGGGCGGCTGCTCCCCCGCTCCCTCGTCGTGCCGC
The DNA here is from genome assembly GCF_042264825.1 of Isoptericola sp. NPDC056134. Lineage (NCBI taxonomy): Bacteria > Bacillati > Actinomycetota > Actinomycetes > Micrococcales > Promicromonosporaceae > Isoptericola > Isoptericola sp. NPDC056134. Next base: position 160,331 of record NZ_JBHJVM010000002.1, on the reverse strand, counting down.
TGGCCGCCCGGGTCGCCACCTGACCGACGGCGAGGTCAGGCCCCCAGACGACGGCGCAGCCACGCGACGCACACCTCGCCCTGGGCGCGCTGGAACGCCCGCAGGTGCGGGATGCCGGGGACGGGTGGCTGCAGCGACGAGTGCACGAAGTATCCGGTGAGCGCGACGAGGTAGGCCGTCACCGCGTCCCTGTCGGTCCCCGCCGGCAGGGGGCGGAGCCGCAGCGCCTCCTCCGGCGCCGGCCCGCCCTCCACCTGCACGGCCGGCAGCATGCCCACCAGGTCGCAGAACGCCGCGCCCCGTCCCGGGTACGCCCAGTCGACGGCGACCGCCCGGACCCGGGCCGCTCCGCGGCCCGATCCGCCACCGACCAGCAGCGCGTTGTCGCCGCGCAGGTCGCCATGGACGAGCCGGTTCCCGGCGACGGCCGCCGGCGCCTCGAGCTCGAGCGTCGCGAGGCGGTCCAGGTGCTGCGCGAGCCACGGGTCGTACGACGCGAGGCCCTCCGGGCGCTCCGCCGCGAGCCGCCCGGTGAGATGCGCGGGCAGCTCGGCGGCGAACTCGGGGAGCACCCCCGCGCCGACCTCGTGCGTCCCCACCTCGACCGCGAGATCGAGCACGGCACGCAGCTCCAACTCGCGCCAGAGCTGCGCCGGCGCGTGCCCGTCGACGGCGTCGAAGGCCAGCACGACCCAGTCGAGGCCCCCGGCGACGCCGACCTCGGCGAGCCACCGCAGGCGCGGCGCGGGCACGCCGTCGCCCAGCAGGGCCACGCGCTCCGCCTCCTGGCGGTACAGGCCCACCGTGAAGGAGTGCTCCGGACCGACCGCCTTGACGAACACCGCGCCGCGGTCGGTGCGCAGCGTGGACGCCAGGCCCTGGGAGTACCCGCCGTCGTGGCTGGTCCACCCCGTCACCTGCGCCCCCAGCCGCGCCTCGATCCCTGCGCGCACGGCGGCGGGCAGGTCGGGCCAGGTGGGGCGGGCGCGGGTGGTCGTCGTGGTCATCGCAGGAGTATCTCCGACGAGCGGTCCCGCACCCCACGCATTTCAGACGCACGACGCCCCCGGCACCACGGGTGCCGGGGGCGTCGTGCGGGCCGTGCTGGCTCGCTGTGCGGGCTCGGGGCCCGCGCGCTCAGTCGCGCGTGAGCTTGCGGTACGTCACGCGGTGCGGGCGCGCGGCGTCAGCGCCCAGGCGCTCGACCTTGTTCTCCTCGTACGAGGCGAAGTTGCCCTCGAACCAGTACCAGTTCGCCGGGTCCTCCTCCGTGCCCTCGTACGCGAGGATGTGCGTCGCGACCCGGTCGAGGAACCACCGGTCGTGGGAGACCACGACGGCGCAGCCGGGGAACTCGAGCAGCGCGTTCTCCAGCGAGCCGAGGGTCTCGACGTCGAGGTCGTTGGTGGGCTCGTCGAGGAGCAGCAGGTTGCCGCCCTGCTTGAGGGTCAGCGCCAGGTTGAGGCGGTTGCGCTCACCACCGGACAGCACGCCCGCGGGCTTCTGCTGGTCCGGGCCCTTGAACCCGAACGACGCCACGTACGCGCGCGAGGGGATCTCGACGTTGCCGACCTTGATGAAGTCGAGCCCGTCGGAGACGACCTCCCACAGCGTCTTCTTCGGGTCGATGCCGCCGCGCGACTGGTCGACGTAGGAGATCTTGACGGTCTCGCCGACCTTGAGGTCACCGCCGTCGAGCGGCTCCAGGCCGACGATGGTCTTGAACAGCGTGGTCTTGCCGACGCCGTTCGGGCCGATGACGCCGACGATGCCGTTGCGCGGCAGCGTGAAGCTCAGGCCGTCGATGAGCTGGCGGCCGTCGAAGCCCTTCTGCAGGTTGCTGGCCTCGAGGACCACGCTGCCCAGGCGCGGGCCGGCGGGGATCTGGATCTCCTCGAAGTCGAGCTTCCGCGTCCGCTCCGCCTCCGCGGCCATCTCCTCGTAGCGGGCCAGGCGCGCCTTCGACTTGGTCTGGCGGCCCTTCGCGTTGGAGCGCACCCACTCGAGCTCGTCCTTGAGGCGCTTGGCGAGCTTGGCGTCCTTCTTGCCCTGCACCTCGAGGCGGGCCTGCTTCTTCTCCAGGTAGGTGGAGTAGTTGCCCTCGTACGGGTAGAGGCGGCCGCGGTCGACCTCGCAGATCCACTCCGCGACGTGGTCGAGGAAGTACCGGTCGTGGGTGACGGCGAGGACGGCGCCCGGGTAGGTGGCCAGGTGCTGCTCGAGCCACAGCACCGACTCGGCGTCGAGGTGGTTGGTGGGCTCGTCGAGCAGCAGCAGGTCGGGCTTCTCCAGCAGCAGCTTGCACAGCGCCACGCGACGGCGCTCACCACCGGAGAGGACCTTCACGTCGGCGTCCGGCGGCGGGCAGCGCAGGGCGTCCATCGCCTGCTCGAGCTGGGAGTCGAGGTCCCAGGCGTCGGCGGCGTCGATGTCCTCCTGCAGCGTGCCCATCTCGGCCAGCAGGCTGTCGAAGTCGGCGTCGGGCTCCGCCATGAGGGCGGAGATCTCGTTGAACCGGTCGATCTTCGCCTTGAGCGGGCCGACCGCCTCCTCGACGTTCCCGAGCACGGTCTTGTCCTCGTTGAGCGGCGGCTCCTGCAGGAGGATGCCGACCGTGTACCCCGGGGAGAGCCGCGCCTCGCCGTTGGACGGCTGCTCGAGGCCCGCCATGATCTTGAGGATCGTCGACTTCCCGGCGCCGTTGGGGCCGACGACGCCGATCTTGGCGCCGGGCAGGAAGTTCAGCGAGACGTCGTCGAGGATGACCTTGTCGCCGTGCGCCTTGCGCGCCTTGTACATGGAGTAGATGAACTCAGCCACTGGCTCTGCTTCCACCGTTCGATCGCGCGGCGAACCCGAGGGATCGGGTCCGAGAGGTTCGAGGCTCCAGCGGGCAGGCTGGAGGACCGGCATGGCGGCCGGTCCACCAGCCTACGCGACCTCGGGCCTCACACGCCGACCGGCACCGGCTCGGGCTCCCGATCGGGCTCGGGCAGGTCCTCGGGGTCCGCACGGTCGACCACGCGCGTGAACCGCGCCAGCCCGCGGGTGACGTCCGGGCCCACGCCGTGCGCGTCGATCACGAGCTGCCAGCGGTCCTTGCCCTCCTTGTCCGTCCACTCCTCCGTGGACAGCCTGCCGGTGACGACCACGGGGTCGCCCTGCGCCAGCGACTCCGCCACGTGGCGGGCGCCGGTACGGAAGGACTTCACCGTGAACCACAGGGTCTGGCCGTCGGACCACTCGCCGCTGCGAGGGTCGCGCAGCCGCCGCGTGCTCGCCACGCGGAACGTGGTCCACTCGACCCCGCCGTCGGACCGGTGCAGCGTCGGCTTCGTCCCGACGAACCCGTTCACCGTGATGCTGACCTCGTTCATGCGCTCCTCCTGGGTCCGCCGCCGGCAGGCGCCGGCGGGCCCCCAGGATCAGTCGCCCGAGGCCCGGTGCGCCCCCGCCTTCGGCGTGGTTGTGGACGACGGCGCCAGCTCGGAGCCTGTGGGCAGCCTCAGGGACCCGGTGAGCGGCAGCGACGTCGGGAGCTCGGTCGCCGCCTGCGCCAGCTCGCGCACCCGTCGGTGCTCGTGGAGCAGCTTCTGCGTCGGCTCGCCGAGCCCCTCGGACAGCACCCGCTCGAGCGCCGCCCGGCCCGCGGAGGCCACGGCCTGCTCGCGCCTGCGTGCCAGCGCGCGCCGCGAGGCCGTGCCCGCGAACGCCACCACCACGGCGGCCACGGCCGCGACGCCGGCCAGCGCGAGCACGACGGCCGGCCAGGGCGAGGCCACGTCGAGCACGCCCGTGAGCGCGAGGACCCCCACGACCGCCGACACCACCGCGACGGCGCCGAGCACCCACGCCGTGCGGCGCAGCGCCCGGGCTGCCGACGGCCCCCGCGTGTCGAGCGCGATGCCGCGCAGCGCGCCCGCCACCGACGTGCGCAGCTGGTCCGCCCCCGCCACCGAGGACGCGAGCGAGCGCTGCCACCCCGGCCGCAACGAGGCGCCCGCGCGGGTCAGCCAGCGGGCCCGCGAGAGCGCGACGGCGTCGCGGTCCGGCGGCGGCACCTCCGGCCGCCCGTAGCCGTTGCGCACCGCGTTGCCCACCTGGCTCGCGACCGCGTCGAGCCCGGTCGCGGTCACCAGGGCGTCCAGCTCACGCTGGACCGCGGGCCCCATCTGCCACGGCACCTCCGCCGGCGTCTGGGCCAGCAGCAGCCGCGCCGCGACGTCCAGCTCCGCGGCCGCGCGCCCGGCCGCGACCGACCGCCGCGCGCACGCCTCCTCCAGCAGCCCCCGGACCCGGTCGATCCCCTCGCTCGTCCTCGCGGACACCCCCTGCACGAACACGCCGGTCAGGCCGTCGTCCTCGAGCAGTCGCGCGAGGTCGGCCAGCAGGTTCTCCCGCTGCGCGTCCGGCACGGTGTCCACCTGGTTGAGCAGCACCACCATCGACGACTCGGAGCCCACGGACTCGCGCAGGTACCCCGAGTGCAGGGCGTCGTCCGCGTACTTCTGCGGGTCCACGACCCAGACCAGCAGGTCCACGAGCGGCAGCACGCGGTCCACGACCTCGCGGTGCGCCGGCTCGACCGAGTCGTGGTCCGGCAGGTCGAGCAGCACCAGCCCGGCGAGCTTCTCCTCGTCCTCGCCGTCGAGCTCGCCGCCCTGGGTGATGCGGCGCTCGCGGTCCACGCCCACCCAGTCCAGCAGCGCCTCCGCGCCGTCCGACCAGGAGCACGCCGTCACGCGCGCCGTCGTCGGCCGCTTCACGCCCACGTCGGCGAAGCTCAGCCGCGACACCTTGTTGAACAGGCTGGACTTGCCCGAGCCCGTGCCCCCGGCGAACGCCACCACCGTGTGGTCGACGCCGAGCGCGAGCCGCTCCCGCACCCCCTCGACCGCGGCCGACACGCGCTGCGACGTGGCGTCGTCGAGCCGGGGCCCGGCGATCTCGAGCGCCTGCGCGAGGTCCTCGGTGCGGGCGCGCAGCGTCGCGTCGTGGGACGGGCTCTCGGTCATGTCAGCCTCCTGAGCTCGGCGAGCCGGACGCGCAGCCCCGCGGCCGCGTCGTCGGCGGGTTCGGACGGACCGAGGTCGTCCAGCACGGCCTGCACCTCGGCGTCGACGACGGCAGCCGCGCGGTCGCCGAGGTCGTCGCGCAGGGTGGCGACGGGCGCGGCGGCCAGGTCCCCCAGGACGCGCTCCAGCAGGCGGTCGGCGTCGCCGCTGCCCGCGGCGGAGGCGAGGAACAGCGTGGCGAGCCCGCGCGCCCCGAACGCCTTGACGGCGGCCTCGACGCGGGCGCCCGATGCGGCGTCGCCGGTGAGCTCCCCGTCCAGGTCGGAGACCACGGCGTCGGCCCGGCCGGCCCACTGCGCCACCCGCCCCGGCACGTCGGCCTCGCGCGCCGCGGTGCGGGCCGCGCCGTCGGGGGCGACGGCCTCGCCGCCGGCGGGCGCTCCCGGGCCGGCGAGGACGGCGCGCAGCCGCTCCTCGACCCGGGCCCCCGACGCCGCCAGGGTGCGCGACGCGGCGTCGACGACGTCGGACCGGAGCCCCTCCAGCGCGGCCTCGCGCGCGCGTCCGGCGCGGCGCGTGCTGCGCGCGCGGTCGCCGCGGACCTTGACGCGGTCGACGCCGACGGTGCCGGACAGCTCGCGCCACCGCGCCTCGACCGACGCCCCGGCGACGACCCCGGCCGCGACCGCGTCGCGGGCGAGCCGCTCCGCCGCGGGGATCTCCTCCGTGACCCGGCGGCGCAGCACGTGCACGGCCTCCTGCTGCGCGTCGATCGCGTCCGCGAGCGACGTGACCCAGCCGGGCAGCGCGCCCAGCGCGCCCTTGAGGGTGCGCACGACGACGGCCCGCGAGCGGTCCGGCCCGGCGAGCATGGTGAGCCAGCGCCGCACCGGCTGCACGACCGACGGGTCCAGGAGCCCCTCGTGCGGACCGACGTCGGGGACGACGAACAGCGGGACGTCGGTCATGCCGTGCTCGCGCAGGCGCTGCAGCAGGTCGCCGCGCACCGTGGTCAGCGTCTCCTTCGGCACCCGGTTGAGCACCATCGCCACCGACGCCCCGCGCTCCGTGGCGCGGGCCAGGGCCTGCCACGGCAGCGCGTCGCCGTAGCGCGCGGCGGTGGTGACGAAGAGCCACAGGTCGGCGGCCTCGAGCAGCTGCTGCGCCGTCGAGCGGTTCTGCTGCACGAACGAGTCGAGGTCCGGCGCGTCCAACAGGGCCGTCCCGCGCGGCACGCCCTCGTGCTGCACCACGCGCGACAGCTCCGTGACGGGCCCGGCCGCCATGACGTCGGCGTCGGCGGGGTGGTGGGCGAGGACCGGCTCGCGCGTGGTGGGGCGCAGGACGCCCGCCTCGGAGACGGCCTCCCCCAGCAGCGAGTTGTACAGCGTGGACTTGCCCGCGCCGGTCGAGCCCGCGACGACGACGACGGCCGGCGACGACAGCTCCTTGAGGCGCGGCAGCAGGTGCTCGTCGAGCTGGGCGAGCAGCCGGTCGCGAGACGCCGCGGCGTCCTCGGCCCCGTCGATCGGGAGGGGGAGCTCGACCGCCGCGACGTCGCGACGCAGGTCGCGGGCGACGTCGTGGACGGTGACGCCGATCTCCTCGCCCGCCCCGCCGTCCTTCCTGCTCGCGGCACGGCGCGAGGCACGGGTCTCCAGGGAAGGTGTCACGGGCACATCCTTCCCGTTGGCGCGTTCCGTGCCAAACGCGCGCGCCGGTCGCCCGCGGGTTCAGCGGCGCCGCAGGCTCTCGTAGATGCGCGCGAAGCCGTCCGCCCCGTGCCCGGCGTCCACCTGGCGCCGGCGCAGCGCCTCCACCATGGCGATCGGCGCCGGGTCCACGCCCTGCTCCTCGCTCGCGCGCACCAGGTGCCCGAGGTCGGACCAGTCCAGGCTCTGCACCGGGTCGGAGTAGTCGCCGCGGTCGACCGCCTCCGCGTCGAGCACGAGGTACTCGGTCATCGCCGCGAGGAACGGCGCCGCCCGCCGCGCGTAGCTCACGGCGTCGACACCGTCGGCTCCCACCATCGCGGCGCCGTGCAGGAACGCCGTGAACATCGTGTACATCCCCGAGAGCATCGCGAGGTCCAGCAGCGACGCCCGCCCCGGGTCCGCGCCCTCGAAGGTGCTCGTCGCCCAGCGGTCCAGGACGCCGCGCGTCTCGCGGAACACGCCCTCGTCGCCGCTGTACAGGATCTCCGCGCCGGGGCGGCCGATCATCGGCGGGGTCGCCATGATCGCGCCGTCGAGGTAGCGCACCCCGTGGTCGGACGCCCAGGAGGCGACCTCGCGGGCCTCGTTCGGGGTGGTCGTGGTCAGGTTGACCACGACGCGGCCACGCAGCTGCTCGGCGAGCGGGTCGAGCGTCTCGTGCACCGACGCGTGGTCGTAGAGGCAGACGACGACGGTCGACGCCGCGAGGACCGCGTCCCGGGCGTCGGACGCGCGCCGGGCGCCGCGCCCCACGAGCTCCGCGTCCCGGCCGGGCGACCGGTTCCACACCGTCACCCCGTGACCGGCGTCCAGCAGCGCCGCGGCGAGCTCTCGTCCCATGACGCCGAGCCCGAGCAGCGCGACCGGCTCCGTCCCGCGGCTCATCGCGGGTCCCGGATGCCGTCGACGATGCGGGTCCAGCCGTCCGCCCCGTGCCCCGCGTCGATCGCGCGGCGGTAGTGCTCCTGCACCGCCCGGGGCAGGCCGACGTCGATCCCGGCCGCCGCGCTGGCGGCGACCAGGTGGTCGGCGGTGGCGCCCATCATGGTCGCCGTGCTCAGGTCGCCCGGGTGGCGCCCGGCGTCGATCCGCGCGCCGGTGCTCTCCCGCCCGCCCTCCCCCGCCGCGAGCATCGCCGGGATGTCGGCGAGCGTCGTCAGCGCCTCGGGGAGGAAGTCCCGCGCCGGGATGCCGGCGCTCCCCACCAGGGCGGTGGCGTGCATCAGGGCGGACAGCGCCGTGAGGAAGACGTCGAGCTGCGCCTGGTACATCAGCTGCGCCAGCCCGGGGTCCGCGCCGACGTACCGCGGCGCCGCGAGCTCCGCCAGCACCTCGCGATGGCGGTCGAACATGTCCCGGGGGCCCGAGTAGTAGGCGTACGCATCGTCGGTGCCGACCGTGGGCGCAGGGCTCATCACTCCCCCCGTGAGGAACGCCGCACCGTGCACGGACGCCCACGCCGCGGCCTCGCGGGTGCGCTCCGGGGTGTCCGAGCTGAGGTTCACCAGCGTGCGGCCGTCGAGGGCGTCGGTCGCGCCGTCGAGGATCGCGTCCATGGCCGCGTAGTCGGTGAGGCTGAGCAGGACGAGGTCCGCCGCCTCCAGCGCCGCACGCGGCGTGGGGGCGAGGGCCGCGCCGGCGGCGACCACGCCGTCGGCGCGTGAGGCCGTGCGGTTCCAGACGGTGACGGGGTGGCCTCCGGCCAGGAGGCGGCGGACCATCGCTCGCCCCATCGGGCCGAGGCCGATCACCGTGACCGGGACGGGCTGTGCAGTCATGCGCGGTGCTCCTCTTGTGCGTCGTGGCGGTGTGCCTCCATGCTCTGGGGGTACCGAGACCCTGAGAAGTACGCACTTATTACTGCGGTACTTACCTCGAGGGAAGTACCCCGGCAGAGGAGCACCCATGACCGTCAGCACCCGTCGCGGCCCCTACGTCTGCGGCATCGACGCCGCGCTCGACGTCGTCAGCGGCAAGTGGAAGGGCCTCATCCTCTGGGAGCTCGAGGAGCACGGCGTGCGCCGGTTCGCCGAGCTGCGCCGCGGCCTGCCGGGCGTGAGCGAGAAGATGCTCACCCAGCACCTGCGGGAGATGGAGGCCGACGACCTCGTGGTGCGCACCGTCTACGCCGAGGTGCCGCCCCGCGTCGAGTACTCCCTGACCGACCACGGCCGGGCGCTGAACGCCGCGCTCGCGCCGTTGGGGCAGTGGGGCTCCGAACGGATCCGGCGCGAGCGCCGCGAGCTGGTCGACCACGCCGACGCGGCGGCGATGCCCCGGCCCTGACCTGTCACTGGCGCCGTCGTGCGAGGACGGCAAGGTCTCGGAACGTGGCCGCGTCGAGCACACCGTTGCGCTGACCGTTCCTGCTTGGCGTGATCCTCAGCGTGACCGATGCCCCGTGATCGCCCGGTCGGACGTAGTAGCACTCGTCGGTCTCGGGACAGTAGATGCAGACGACGTCGATCGCGGTCTTGTCCGTCGGCTTGGCGTGGGTGCCCTGGCGGTCGTTCCAGACAGATCGGAAGTGGACGGTGATCGCGCCGGCACGCGACGCGCGGTATTTCACCTGCAGCCTGCAGAACACGCCGTCCGCGTAGGCGACGAGGTCGAAGGGAGCGTGCTCCGTAGCAGGGAAGAGCACAACGTAGCCCTGGCTGACGATGTCGGCATGGGCCTTCGCCACGCCAAGATCGCCCTTGTCCTTGGTGTGGTGCGGCGCCATCCGTCCAGACTAATGGATGGGTCTTCCAAAGCTCCAGGATCCGGGGTGCGCCCGGCACGGTCGTGACCAGCACCGACTGGGCTAAACTCTGCTCGCTTGCCTCCGTAGCTCAGCTGGATAGAGCGGGTCACTTCTAATGACCGGGTCGCGGGTTCGAATCCTGCCGGGGGCACCGATACGCAACGGCGGCACGTGGCCGACACCGACGTCGCGCCACCCGACGTGATGACCGGGGAAAAAGCCGTGCGCCGAGCGTGCGCCGCCCGGCAGACTCGTCCATGCACCGCGGTGACGCGCGGCCGGTCCTACACCGGTCGCACGGGTGGTCCCTGGCCCGGACCGACGACCCCACGTCACGAAGGACACCATCACCATGTTTCCCCCGGAGAACCTGCTTCTCGTGCAGGTCATCCAGCGCGAGCGCCTCGAGGAGGCCGAGCGCGAACGTACCGTCCACCGACTGCAGCAGCAGCGCAAGCTGCACCGGCAGCCGCACGCCCGTCGACAGCGCACCAGCGTCGCCCGCTGGCTGTTCGACTGGCTGACCGCATGACACCCGCCGGGCGAGCGCCCGCCGGGTACCGACCCGGCGACGACACCGCCACGAGGGCCCCGCGGCCCGGACCGTTCCCCGAACGTTCCGGAGCAGCGGGGCCCTCGTCATGTCCCCGCCTGTTCCCCGGGCCGCTCCTGGTCACGCGGACCGTAGGCTGATCCCGTGAGCCCCGCGAACCCGAACGAACGCATCGTGTGGATCGACTGCGAGATGACCGGCCTGGACCTGCGCGCGGACGCGCTGGTCGAGGTCGCCGCCGTGGTCACGGACTCCGAGCTGAACGTGCTCGGCGAGGGGGTGGACGTCGTCGTCGCGCCTCCCGCGGAAGCGGTCGAGCAGATGAACGACTTCGTCCGCGACATGCACACCACGTCCGGCCTCATCGAGGAGCTCTCCGGCGGCATGACGCTCGCCGACGCCGAGCAGGCGGTGCTCGACTACGTGCGCGAGTGGGTGCCCGACCCGGGCAAGGCGCCGCTGGCCGGCAACTCCGTCGGCACGGACAAGATGTTCCTCGACCGCGACATGCCCGAGCTGGTGGGGCACCTGCACTACCGGATCGTCGACGTGTCGTCGATCAAGGAGCTCGCTCGGCGCTGGTACCCGCGCGTGTACTTCGCCTCGCCCAAGAAGGACGGTGGCCACCGCGCGCTCGCGGACATCCTGGAGAGCATCGACGAGCTCCGCTACTACCGCGAGGCCCTGTTCGTGCCCCAGCCGGGGCCCGACACGAAGACGGCGCGCGCGGTCGCCGAGCGCGTCAGCGAGACGTCGGTCACCCGGCACCGCACAGAGGCCTGAACCGCTCCGCGGAGCATGTACACTTTTCGACGGCCCGGTGCTTCGGCATCTGTCGCAGACACAGGGCCATGGTGGCTATAGCTCAGTCGGTAGAGCGCCTGGTTGTGGTCCAGGAGGTCGCCGGTTCAAGCCCGGTTAGCCACCCCATCGCGGCGGGGCCCGAGGTCGATCAGAGAAACTCTGGTCGGCCTCGGGCCCCGCCGTTCGTCGTCGTCCCTCCGGTGTCGTCGCGAGCGCGTCAGAGACTTTCGGCGACCTGCTGGATGGCGGCGAGGCGGCGGTCCCACTCCTTGCCGACGGCATCGAGCCGGCGGGCCGTGGCACTGAGCGATGCGCCGACGACCCGGTACCGCACCTCGCGCCCGACCTGGACCGCCCCCACGAGTCCGACCTCGTGCAGCACCGCCAGGTGCTTCGCGATGGCCTGCCGGGTGACGGGCAGGCGCCGCGCGAGGGCGGACGCCGAGGCCTCGCCCTCACCGAGAGCGGTCAGGATGCTCCACCGGGTCTCGTCGCCGAGCGCGTTGCACATCGCCACCACGGCCCCGTCCACCAGCTCGCCGCCGCTCATGCGTCGCGCTCGTGGAGGGCGACGAGCTTGTCGAGCTCCCCGTCCCAGCCGTCGCGGTGGTCGGCCATCAGTGCCGCCGGGTCGCTCGTGCGCTCGAAGCCCGTCTCGACGACCGTGAGCCGGGTTCCGCCGGGAGTCGCCTCGAGGGTGAACGTGAAGACCGTCGACCGCCTTTCGTCGACCGCCTCCGGCAGCGGGCCGTCCTCGTTGCACCATCGGTAGGACACCTCCGACGGCGGGTCGAGGGTCTCGACCCGGATCGGGATGCGGCGCTCGCCCGGCCAGCCGATCGTGCCGACGGCCCCGACACCGTCGCCGTCGAGGGTGACCTCGCCGAACCACCGCGAGATCAGCTCGGGTTCCGTGACGGTGCGCCAGACCTTGTCGCGGGCCGCCCGGATGTCGATCGTGCGCCGCACGCTGAAGGTGTCGGCGTCGACGACGGCCTGGGGGTTCTGCGTGCTCTCCATGAGCTCATCCTTCTCTCTCGTCGCGCTCTTCGACGTGCGCTCGTCGCTTCGGGCGATCAGTGGACGGTGGCCGGTTCGAGGTCCCGCCGCACGGACGCGGGCCGCAGCGAGCGGCTGGCGATCGCGGCGAGGACGGACAGCACGGCGACGACCGCGGCGGCGAGCACCGCCGCCGGGACGCCGCCCACGTCGATCATCTGCCCCCCGGAGAAGGCGCCGACGGCGTCGCCCAGGTTCCCGGCCGACGCGGGCAACGAGGCCGCGAGGACCGCGCCGGGCCCGGTGAGGTGCTCGACGCGGTGCTGCCACGGGCTCGTGACGCCTGCGCCGCACACGGCCAGGCCGAGCATCGCGATGACGGCGACCACCGGGCTCGCGCCTCCGACGGCCATCGCGACGAGGGACGCCGCCACGCCGACGGCGCCGAGCGTCAGGGCGCGCGGCGCACCGGCGTCGGCGAACCTGCCCCCGCCGAAGGAGCCGACCGCGGCGGCGATCCCGAAGCCCATCAGGCACACACCGACCCAAGCCCCGGACACCCCGGCCACGTCGTCCAGGAACGGCACGAGATAGGTCTGTGCCGCCGAGGCTCCCGCGAACAGGAGCACACCGACGGCGAGCACCCCAAGAACGCGCGGGGCGAACGCGGACCGCAGCTGGCCCAGCAGCCCGACCTCGGCCTCGGCCGGCACCCGGGGCACCACGAACAGGGCGACCAGGAGCACGGCGGCGGCCGCGAGGACGACGGCGACGAACGCGCCGCGCCAGCCCACCGCCTCACCGAGCAGTCGGCCCAGGGGCATCCCCACCGCCCCGGAGACGGCGAACCCGGAGATCACCACCGCCATCGCCCGACCGACCCGGTCCCGGGGCACGATCGCGGTCGCCGTCGTGATCGCCGCCGCGATGAAGAGCCCCTCCGCCCCGCCGATCACGAGCCTGGCCGCGGCAAAGGCGTCCAGGCCTGCACCGAGCGCGGGGAGGGTGTTCAGCCCCGTGAACACGGCCAGCGCCGACAGCAGCACCGGCCGCCGGTCGAACCGGGCGGTCAAGAACGTCAGTGTCGGCCCGCCGACCGCGATCCCGAGCGCGTTCGCCGAGACGAGCACGCCGACGGCCGACAGCGGGACGGCCTGGTCCACGGCGATCAGGTCGAGCATGCCCATCACGAGCATCTCGGCACACCCCGTCACGAACGTCCCCGCGAACAGCACGCCCAGGACGACCCTCGTCCGGGAGCGGCCGGCTTCCGGACGGCGTTGTCGCTCACTCATCGGGACCCCTCCGTTCATGCAACTCTACGGTTGCATTGCACGATGCCACGCTTCCGCGTCACATGCAACCCTTTGATTGCACACGCCCGTTCGCCCCGCGGCCCGCCCCTCCGAGAGTCCGGCGACGAAGGTCGGTATACCATCGTCCGGGCCGCGGGACGCGGTCCCCGCGACCCGAAGGAGACACCGCCGCCGTGGCACGACAGGCCGCCCTCGCCCGACCGGGCGGACCCTCCGGCGCGTTCTCCTCCCTGCGGGGCAACCGCCCCTTCCAGCTCCTGTGGGCGTCGAACCTGTTCTTTTTCGGCGGCGTCTGGACGCAGACCCTGGTGCTCGGCTGGCTCGCCTTCGAGCTCACCGGGTCCGAGCTCCTCGTCGCCGTCTACACGGCGGCGCGACTGGCGCCCATGCTGCTCGGGCCCGTCGCGGGGGCGCTCGCCGACCGCTACGACCGCATCCGGCTCCTGCTCGTCGCCTGCACCTGGGCCGCCGGCGCCGTGGCCGTGGTCGCCGCCCTCGCGACCGCCGACCTGCTGCCGTACTGGGCGCTCGTCGCGGGCGGCTTCGCCATCGGCATCGCGCAGTCCCCGTCCCAGCCGGCCCGGATGTCGCTGGTGCTCGACCTGGTGGGCCGCGAGAACCTCTCGAACGCGAACGCGCTGAACTCGATGGCGATGAACATGACGCAGGTGATCGGGCCGGCGCTGGGCGGCGGCATGATCGCCGCGATCGGCGCGCCCGCGGCCCTGTGGGTCTCGACCGCCTGGTACGTGGCGTCCCTCCTGCTCCTGCTGCCGCTGCGGCGCCTGCGCACGCGCACCGGCCCGGGCGGCCACGCCTCGACGTCGGTGCTCGCCATGGTGGCGGGCGGCTTCCGCGCCCTCGCCGGGAACCGGCTCGCCGTCGCCGTCCTGCTGGTGACCCTGGCCGCGAACGTCTTCCTGTGGCCGGTGTTCCAGTCGTTCATGCCGGTCTTCGCCGCCGAGTCGTTCGGGCTCGACGCCGCGGGCCTGGGCGCGCTGCTGACGTGTGCCGGCGCGGGCGGCCTCGTGGGCTCGCTCGTCATCGCCGCGCTGGGCGACTTCCGGTTCAAGGGCGCGCTCTTCGTGCTCGGCACGACCGTGTGGGGGCTGGCCTGGGCGGCGTTCTCGCTGGCCACGTCGCCCGCCCCCGCGTTCGTGCTCATGGGCGTCATCGGGCTGGCCAGCGCGGCGTTCGGCGTGCTTCAGACCACGCTCCTGCTCATGGTCACCGAGCCCGCAGTGCACGGTCGTGCGCTCGGCCTGCAGGAGCTCGTCATCGGCGTCATGCCCGCCGCGACGCTCGTGATCGGCGCCGTCGCCGAGCGCGTCGGGGTGCCGCACACCACGCTCGGCGCCAGCCTCGCGCTCGTCGTGTGCCTGGCGCTCCTCATGCTCGCCGTCCCCGCCCTGCTCCGGATCGGCCGGGCCGACGACGTCGGGGCGGGCGCGTGAGGCGCCTCGCCGCCGCGATGCTCGGCGTGACCCTCGCGGCCGCGCTCGGCGCCTGCACGACGCCCGCACCAGACTCCCCTCGTCCCCAGGAGGAAGGCATGTCCTCGACCACGAGCACACCGTCCGGCGCGGCCGACCTGCACCGCGCCGTCGCGCAGGACGACGCCGACGCCGTCACGGCGGCGCTGCGCGCAGGTGCTGACGTCGACGCCCGCGACGCGGACGGGCGCACCCCGCTCCTCGCCGCCACCCGGCAGGGCTCCACCGAGCTCGCCCGCCTGCTGCTGGAGGCGGGCGCCGACCCGGACGCGCAGGACGGCATCCGCGACTCGGCGTTCCTCTACGCGGGCGCGGAGGGGCTGGACGACATCCTGCGGCTCACCCTCGAGCACGGCGCGGACGTGACGAGCACCAACCGGTACGGCGGCACCGCGCTCATCCCCGCGAGCGAGCACGGGCACGTCACCACGGTGCGCATCCTGCTGGACGCCGGCGTGCCGGTCGACCACGTCAACGACCTGTCGTGGACGGCGCTGCACGAGGCGATCGTCCTCGGCGACGGGTCCGCGGACCAGGTCGAGGTGGTGCGCCTCCTGCTCGACGCCGGGGCCGACGCCACCGTCCGCGACGGGCAGGGCGTGCTCCCGCGCGACCTGGCTTCGGAGCGCGGGTACGACGCGATCGTCGCGGAGCTCGACCGGCCGCGCTGACCCCGCTCCCCCGAGGGGCGCCCGCTCAGGCCCGGGCGACGATCGCGTCGGCGAACGCGTCGAGCGTGGCGGCCGTGCCGGAGTGCTGCATCCACAGGGACGGCTCGGCGAGCTCGAGCTCGATGACCATCGGCGTGCCGTCGTCGCCGGTCACGAGGTCCACGCGGGCGTAGAGGAACGGCTGCTCGCCGCCGACCTGCTCGCGCGCGACCGCGAGCGCCTTCTCCGCGACGTCGACCTGCTCGGCGGACGCGACCGCGGGCTCCATCCGCTCGGCGGCGTAGAGCGCCTCGCTGGCCTCCGCCGGCCCCGTGAGCAGCGCGTGCTTGCGCACCGCGTGCCGCAGCTCGCCGTCCACGAAGACGAGCCCGGTCTCCCCCGTGGTGTCCACCGACGTGACGTACGGCTGGATCATCACCGCGCGTCCCCGGTCGAGCAGGTCCACCGCGTGCTTGATCGCGAGGGCCCGCGACTGCGCCGAGACCGGCTGGTAGCGGCCCGCGTCCTGGGCACCGGCGCTGACCACCGGCTTCACGACGAAGTCGCCGAAAGCGGGCATGCGCGTGTGCACCGCGCGCTTCGACAGGTGCCGGTCGGGGTCGAGCCAGATCGTGGGGATGACGGGCACGCCCGCCTCCTCGAGGGAGCGCAGGTAGCCCTTGTCGGTGTTCCAGGCGAGCACGTCGGCCGGGTTCTCCAGGCGCGGCACCTGCCGGGCCCAGTCGAGGAACTCGTCGCGGCGCGGCGAGTAGTCCCAGGTGGAGCGCACGACGACGAGGTCGTAGACCGACCAGTCCACGTCCGGGTCGTCCCACACGACGGCTTCGGCCACCACGCCGCGGTCGGTGAGCGTCGCGAGGAGGGGGCGGTCGTCGCTGTCGAGGCGGGGCAGGGCGGAGCAGGTGGCGAGGCCGATGCGCGTCGTGGTCACGCGCCGAGCCTAGTCGGCGGCGGCCGCCGTGCCCGCCGTGCCCGCCGTGCCACCCGTGCCGTCGGTGGGCGCCGCGGCGTCCGCGGCACGGCGCAGGCCGCCGAGGATGCCGGCCGCGGTGAGGGAGCCGACGACGGTCCCGTCGGCGTCGGCCACCGGCACCCGCCCCTGGGACGAGGTCGGCAGCGCCGCCACGGCCTCGAACGCGTCGGCCAGGCTGGCGCCGAGGGGCACGGCCGGCGGCGTGGGCTGCACGACGAGGGAGGCGTCCTCCAGGTCCGCGCGCTGCACGGCGGCGAGCGCGAGCATCCGCTGGTGCGCGCCGGCGCCGACGAAGTCCCGCACGCGGTCGGTCGCGGGGTGGGCGAGGACGGTCAGCGGGGACGCGACCTGCTCCAGGTGCCCGCCGCGGGAGAGCACGGCCACCCGGTCGCCCAGGCGCACCGCCTCGTCGACGTCGTGCGTCACCAGCACCACGGTGGAGCCGACCTCCGCGAGGATGCGGGACACCTGGTTCTGCAGGTCCCGGCGCCGCTCCGGGTCGACGGCGCCGAACGGCTCGTCCATGAGGAGCACGGGCGGGTCGGTGGCCAGCGCCCGGGCCACGCCGACCCGCTGCCGCTCGCCGCCCGAGAGCTGGTGCGGGTAGCGCCGGCCGTACTGCTCCGCAGGGAGGCCGACGAGCCCGAGCACCTCGTCCACGCGGTCGCGCACGCGCTGCCGCTCCCAGCCGAGCAGCCGCGGCACGGTCGCGACGTTCGCGGCGACCGTGCGATGCGGCAGCAGGCCGACGTCCTGGATGACGTAGCCCGTGCGGCGCCGCAGCGCCACGGGGTCCATCTGCGTGACGTCCTCCCCGTCCACCAGCACGCGTCCCGACGTGAGCTCCACGAGGCGGTTGATCATCCGCAGCGTGGTCGACTTGCCGCACCCCGACGGGCCGACCAGGGCGAGCACCTCCCCGGGCTCCACGGTGAGGCTCAGCCCCTCGACCGCGACCGTGCCGTCCGGGTAGGCCTTGCGGACGGCGTCGAGCTCGATGCCGGCGGACAGCCGGGCGGGCGACCGGGTGGGCACGGTGGCGGGGGCGGGCATGGCTGCGAGGCTATCGAGGGCGTCCCACACCCCGGCCCGCGGCGCGCCGGGGCGGTGCCCGGCCCGGCGTCGGGGGCTGCCGCTACGGTCGAGCCCATGGTCACCGCCGCCGCCACCGCCGCGGACAACCCGTGGTTCTCCTGGTCGTACGTGACCGAGAACGCCGACGTGCTGTGGGCGCGCACCACCGAGCACGCGCTGCTGACGATCGAGGCGGTCGCCATCGCCGCGCTGGTCGCGATCCCCCTGGGGCTGCTCGCGTCGCGGGTGCGCTGGCTCGCGGGCCCCCTGCTCGGCACCGCCTCGATCCTCTACACGGTGCCGTCGCTCGCGCTCTTCGCGATCCTCGCGCCGATCATGGGGATCGGCCGGCAGCCGGTGCTGCTCGGCCTCGTGCTGTACGCGCTGCTCGTCATCCTGCGCAACACGGTGACCGGGCTCGACGGCGTGGACCCGGCCGCCGTGGACGCGGCCCGCGGCGTCGGGCACGGGCCGCTGCAGGTGCTGGCGCGGGTGCGGCTGCCGAACGCCCTGCCGAGCATCGTGGCCGGGCTCCGCCTGGCGACCGTCACCACCGTCGCCCTCGTCACGGTGGGCGTCGTGGTGGGCTACGGCGGCCTCGGCCAGCTGATGTTCCAGGGCTTCCGCAACAACTTCTACCGGGCGGAGATCATGACGGCGACGATCGCCTGCGTGCTG
Organism: Isoptericola sp. NPDC056134; assembly: GCF_042264825.1. NCBI lineage: Bacteria > Bacillati > Actinomycetota > Actinomycetes > Micrococcales > Promicromonosporaceae > Isoptericola > Isoptericola sp. NPDC056134. The sequence continues at coordinate 142,294 of NZ_JBHJVM010000002.1, read as the reverse complement.
CTCGCCCTCGTCCTCGACCTGCTGCTGTGGGCCGCGGGACGAGCACTCACCCCCTGGCTGCGCGGGAGGTCCGCATGAGCGCCTTGGCACCACCCTTCGTCGCGGCGGAGGGCACGGGCGTCGTCGGCGAGGCGATCACCTACCTCAACGACCCGCTGAGCTGGACGGGGCCGGGCGGCATCCTCGAGCTCGGCCGCGAGCACCTGGCCCTCACGGCGGCGGCGGTGCTCGTCGCCGCCGCGGTGGCACTGCCCGTGGGCGCGTGGCTGGGCCACGGCCGCCGCGGCGGCGGCGTCACCGTCTGGCTCACCAACGCCAGCCGCGCCGTCCCGACCCTCGGCATCATCCTGCTGCTCGCCACGGCGGGGCTGTTCGGCGACGGCGCCACCGTCGTGGCCGCGGCCCTGTTCGCCGTCCCCGTGCTGCTCGTCAACACCTACGAGGGCGTGCGCGGGGCCGACCCGTCGGCGCGCGACGCCGCGGTGGGCCTCGGCATGCCCGGCCGGCAGGTGCTCACCCGGGTGGAGCTCCCGCTCGCCACCGCCCTCGTCGCGGCGGGGGTGCGCACCGCCGTCGTGCAGGTCAGCGCCACCGTGCCGCTCGCCGCGCTCGCCGGCGGCGGCGGGCTCGGGCAGATCATCGCGCTCGGGATGGGCACCCAGCGCTACGGGCAGGTCCTCGCGGGCGGCATCCTCGTCGCCGCCCTCGCCCTCGTGCTCGACGGCGTGTTCGCCGTGGTGCAACGCCTCGTCACTCCCGCGCCCCTGCGCGCCGCTGCCCGGCGCTGAGCAGGCCGATCCACCACAAACCGGTTGCCACCACCGGACCCCCGCGGTCGAATAGGGCGGTTCCCCTCATCTCCACCCGCACCACCCACGCCGGTCCCCTCCCACGGACGGAGAGCACGATGACCCCCCACCGCACCACCACCCTGCGCCGCACGACGGCCGCCCTGGCCGCCGTCGTCGGCGCCGCCGGGCTGCTCGCCGCCTGCGGCGACCCCGGCTCGGCCGGGGGCGGCGGATCCACGTCCGCCGCCTCGGGCGACACCGCCGCGGCCACCTGCGAGGCCGTCCCGGGCGACGCGCTCGTGGTGCTCGAGGACGACAAGAAGCTGCAGACCGTCGACAACATCATCCCGGCCGTCAACGCGGACCTCGCGTCCGAGGCGCCCGACCTGATCCCGCTGCTCGACACCGTGTCGGCCGCGCTCGACACCGACACCCTCATCGGGCTCAACAAGGCGGTCGACATCGACCGCAAGACGTCGGAGGACGTCGCCGCCCAGTTCGTCGAGGACGCCGGGCTCGCCGCCGACGACGCGTCGCAGGGCGAGGGCGTCACGGTCGCGATCGGCGCGGCGGACTTCGCCGAGAGCGCCACGCTGGGCAACATCTACGCCGACGTGCTCACGAGCGCGGGCTACGACGCGACCGTCACCACCATCGGCAACCGCGAGACCTACCTGCCGGCCCTGCTGGAGGGCAAGCAGGTGCAGATGGTGCCCGAGTACGTCGGCACCCTCACGGAGTTCCTCAACAAGGATGCCAACGGGGCCGACGCCGAGCCGAAGGCGAGCGGCGACCTGGACGCGACCGTGGCCGCGCTCACCGAGCTCGGCGACGCGGCGGGCCTGACGTTCGGCACGCCGTCCCCGGCGCAGGACCAGAACGCGTTCGCCGTCACGCAGGCGTTCGCCGAGGAGCACTCCCTCACCACCCTCAGCGACCTCGCCGAGGCCTGCGGCGGGCTCGTGCTCGGCGCCGGGCCCGAGTGCACGGAGCGGCCGTTCTGCCAGCCGGGCCTCGAGGAGACGTACGGCCTGACGTTCTCCGAGTTCCGCTCCCTGGACGCGGGCGGCCCGCTCACCAAGGCGGCGCTGCAGAAGGGCGAGATCACCCTCGGCCTGGTCTTCAGCTCGGACGGCTCCCTGTCGACCTCGGCAGGCTGACCGTTCCGAGACGGACGAAGGGCCCCGAGCGAGCTCGGGGCCCTTCGTCGTGCCGGGGTGCCGTCAGTGCTTGGCGACGGCCTTCTCGGCGCCGGCGCCGGTGAGCGAGCGGACCTCCATCTCGGCGAACTTCTCCGGGTGCGGCTTCTCCTTCGACAGGAAGGTGCCGACGATCCCGAGCAGGAAGCCCAGCGGGATGGACACGAGGCCCGGGTTCGTCAGCGGGAAGACGTCGAAGTCCGCCGACGGGAACATCGCCTTCTCGTTCCCGGACACCGTGGGCGACAGGACGATCAGCACGATGCAGGAGATCAGGCCGCCGTAGATGCTCCACAGCGCGCCCGAGGTGTTGAACCGCTTCCAGAACAGCGAGAACACGATCGTCGGCAGGTTGGCCGACGCCGCCACCGCGAACGCGAGCGCCACGAGGAACGCGACGTTCTGGTTCTGGGCGAAGATGCCGCCCACGATGGCGATGATGCCGATCACGACCACGGTCCACCGGGCGATCCGCACCTCGGAGTCGGGCTTGACGTCCCCCTTCTTGATGACGTTCGCGTAGATGTCGTGGGAGAAGCTCGCCGCCGCGGTGATCGTCAGCCCGGCCACCACGGCCAGGATCGTCGCGAAGGCGACCGCGGAGATGAGCCCGAGCAGGATCTCGCCGCCCAGGGCGAAGGCCAGCAGCGGTGCCGCCGAGTTCACCCCCCCGGGGGCGTTGTTGATCGCCTCCGGCCCCACCAGCGCGCCCGCGCCGTAGCCGAGCACCAGCGTGAACAGGTAGAAGATGCCGATCAGCCAGATCGCCCAGACCACCGAGCGCCGTGCCTCCTTGGCCGTCGGCACGGTGTAGAAGCGCATGAGCACGTGGGGCAGGCCCGCGGTGCCGAGCACCAGGGCGAGCGCGAGCGACAGGAAGCTCAGCTTGGACGTGCCGTCCACGCCGTACTGCTTGCCCGGCTCGAGCAGCGCCTGGCCGCCCGGACCGGCAGCCTCCACGGCGCCCCCGAGCAGGTCGGACAGGTTGAAGCCGAACTTGGCCAGCACCCAGACGGTCATGATGGCGGCGCCCGCGATGAGCAGCACGGCCTTGATGATCTGCACCCAGGTGGTGCCCTTCATCCCGCCGACCAGCACGTAGAGGATCATCAGCGCGCCGACCACGGCGATGACGAGGCTCTGCCCGGCGCGGCTGTCGACGCCCAGCAGCAGCGCGACGAGGCCGCCGGCGCCGGCCATCTGGGCGAGCAGGTAGAAGAAGACCACGAGCAGGGTCGCGAGGGCGGCCGCCATCCGCACCGGGCGCTGACGCAGCCGGAAGGAGAGCACGTCGGCCATCGTGAACTTGCCGGTGTTGCGCAGCAGCTCCGCCACCAGCAGGAGCGCCACGAGCCACGCGACGAGGAAGCCGATCGAGTAGAGGAAGCCGTCGTAGCCGTTGAGCGCGATGGCGCCGCAGATGCCGAGGAACGACGCGGCCGACAGGTAGTCGCCCGCGATGGCGGTGCCGTTCTGCGGGCCGGTGAAGTTGCGGCCGCCGGCGTAGAAGTCGGCGGCGGACTTGTTCTGCCGGGAGGCCCGGAACACGATCACCAGGGTGACCAGGACGAACGCCCCGAAGATGCCGATGTTCACCCAGGGGTTGCCGATGTCCGTGGCCTCGGCGGCGGAGACGACGGGGGTCCCCGCGAGGGTCTGGGTCACGATGCCGCTCACAGCTCGCCCTCCTCGATCTCACGGCGCAGCGCGTCGGCCCGCGCGTCGAACTTCTTGTTCGCCCAGCGGGCGTAGAGCATGGTGATGACGAACGTGGAGACGAACTGCCCGAGCCCGAACAGCAGCCCCACCGTGATGTTGCTGTCGCCCAGCCGGATGCTCATGAAGTCGTGGGCGTAGTTGGCGAGCAGGACGTAGACGAAGTACCAGACGAGGAACAGCGCCGTCATCGGGAACACGAAGTTCCGGAAGGCGCGCCGCAGCCCCTGGAACTCGTCCGACCGCTGCACCCGTTGGTACTCGGTCTCTCCCGGTGGCGGCCCCGCGGTGGACAGGTCGCTCATGATGCCTCCGTTGGCTCAGGCGTCCGACGGGGCCACGCTGCCCCGTTCGAGAACGTTTCGCGTGGCACACCTTGCTAGAGCCGAGCCGTGTGGCGCAAGTCACTTCCCGGGCGCGTCCGCAGGTCGGCGGCGCGTCGGTCCGGGAGCCGGGCTCAGCGGCGCACGTACTCCAGGTCGGTCGCGCCCCGGCCCGCGGCGGAGCCCTTCTTCTCGAAGCTCGTGAGCACGCGCCCCTCGAAGCGCGGCGCGCGCTCCCCGGGCCCGTGGGCGTTGCGGAAGGCGTCGGAGGCCTCGAGCACCTCGAGCATCTGGTCGGCGTAGTGCGACCAGTCGGTGGCGAGCCGCCACACCCCGCCGGGCCGCAGCACGCGGGCGACGACCTCGGCGAACGCCGGCGTGACGAGCCGCCGCTTCTGGTGCCGGGACTTGTGCCACGGGTCGGGGAAGAAGACCCACAGCTCGTCGACCGACGCCTCCGGCAGCGCCGTGGCCAGCAGCTCCGCGGCGTCCGCCTGGACCAGCCGGAGGTTGTCGAGCTCGCTGCCGGGCGCGCCGCCGTCCCGTCCGGGGTCGGCACCCGCGTGCCCGGCGCGCACGATCGTCTGGGCCAGGCCAGGCGTGTACACCTCGACGGCGAGGTGGTCGCGCTCGGGGTGCGCGGCGGCCGCCGCGACGATCGCCTCGCCCTGCCCGGACCCGATCTCCACGACCAGCGGGGCGGTGCGGCCGAAGACCCGCGCCGGGTCGAACGTCCAGGACGGGTCGACGGACGTCACCGCGGCACCGCGCGGCACGTCGACGAGGTACCGGTCGCGTCGGGTGTCCCACGCCTTGCCCTGCGCGGTCGTGAGGCGCGCGCTGCGCCGCACGAAGCTCACGGGCTGGCGGCGGTAGCGCGGGTCGACGGGCTCAGACGTCACGGGATCAGGCACGCCCCCAGGGTAAGCGGGGCACCGGGCGCCCAAAATCAGGCACCCAGAATCAGGCACCCAGAATCAGGCACCGAGTGTCAGGCGCCGGTGCTCAGGAGCTGAGCTCCACGAGCGCGAGCAACGCCGTGCCGTACGCCTCGGCGGGGTCGGCCGCTATGAAGGTCCGCGCCTCGCCGAGCAGCTCCACCTCGACGTCGTAGCGCTCCGCCCCGCCCTGCTCCCCCGCGCCCGGCGTGGTGCGGGTCAGCCCCCGGAAGGTGGAGCGCAGCAGGTCGCGCAGCTGGTCCTCGCGCGGCAGCCACAGCGCGTCCTCGATGGCCACCGAGTCGAGCGCCCACTCGGTGGTGCCGTTGAACCCGAGGATGGTGCCGGTCGGATAGTCGTGCGCCTCGATCGTCATCGTGCTGACGGTGAACACCTCGGCGGACAGGTCGGCGGCGTCGATGCGGAACCGGTCGCCGTCGGCGGGGCGCCACACCAGCCCCGCGTCGCGCAGCCGGGCCGCAAGCTCGGTGGAGATCATCGCCCCATCCTGGCCCCTCACCCGAGACCGAGCACGCGCTGCACGAACCAGACGAGCCCCACGACGGCGACGGCGGCGGCGACCACCGCCGTGACCCACCGCCCCGCCCGCGGCGCCCGCCGACGCAGCAGCACCAGCAGCGGGAAGAGCACGGCGATGATGCCGAGCTGCACCGCCTCGATGCCCACGTTGAAGACGAGCAACGACCCGAGCAGCCCCCACGACCAGGGCTCGTCGAGGCCCAGCGCGCCCGCGAAGCCCAGCCCGTGCACGAGGCCGAAGGCGAACACGACGGCGATCTGGGTGACGTCGGACCTCGACAGGTCGTGCCAGCGCCGCCAGACCTGCCGACGTGGCTCGGTCGCGACGTCGCCCAGCACCTCGAGCCGCGGCGGCGCGCCCGGCCGCACGGCCCAGAGGTGCCCGGCGGCCACGGCGGCGATCGAGAGCGCGATGACCGGCTCGACCACCGCGCCGGGCGCGCTCACGGCGCCGGTCGCCGCGAGGAGGAACGTCACGGAGTGCGCCACGGTGAACGACGTCGCCACCAGGACGACGTCGCGCAGGCGACGGGAACCGACGATCAGGGCCAGCAGGAAGAGCAGGTGGTCGGGGCCGAGCAGCAGATGCTCCGCGCCGAGCACGAAGAACTCCCCCAGCCGGTGCCACGTGCCCTGCCCGCCCGTCGTGACGGTCGGGTGGGCCGGCGTGAGCACCGCCGAGCCCGCCTCGCCGTCGAGGTCGTAGGTCACCATCGTCTCGGTGGTGTGCACGAACGACTCGGCGTCCGGGAAGAGGGCGCTGAACAGCGTGTGCGTCCCGGGGCGTCCGCCGTCCCCGGCGGGGCACGCGTAGTCGAGCGCGACCGTGGCGTAGGCCTTCCCGCCCCGGTCGCCGACCGTGGGGGCCGCCGCGAGCGCCGGGGCGCAGAGGTCGTCGCCCGCCGCCACCTGGAACCGCTCCGTGACGTAGGCGGCGACCTCGTCGGCGTGCTCGGCGAGCTGGGCCACCTGCGCTGCCGGGCCGCGCGCGTCATAGGCCTCGGCCGTGAGCCACGCGGACTTCATGAGCAGGTCGTACTCGAGGTCGAGCTCGACGTGCACGTCGGTGTCGTCGCCCGCCGTGACCCGCGCGTACGCGTCGGTCGTGGCGTCGTGGGCCACGGCCGGGCCGGCCGCGACGACCGTGCCGACGACCGTGCCGACGACCGTGCCCACGACGGTGAGCCCGAGGACCGCCAGGACGGCGCCGCGACGCGACGCCGTCCTGGCCGGGGTGGTGGACGTCACCGCTTGCCGCCCCGAGTGGTGAAGAAGGCCGGCTCGGCGGCGGCGACGCCGCCGCCGCGCGTGGTGGCCGTGACGATCCACGCGTACTGCCTGTCCCGCTCGAGCCGGTCCCAGCGGACGGACGCGACGTCCCCCGAGGCCACGGCCTTCGTCCCGATCACCCGCGTCGGGGCGTAGACCGCGAGCGAGTCGGTGACCAGCGACGTGGTGCGGGTGGTGAGGTCCACGGGAAGCACCATGTTGTCGGCCGTCGAGTCGTACCTGGCCAGCGGGTCCCACTCGTCGGCCCCGAAGTCGTCGAGGAACGGCGAGTAGGTGTCGACGCTCATCTCGGCCCGGGCGACGTCGAACTGCAGCAGCCGGAAGTACGAGGCGCCGAACCGCAGCCGCTCGGCCGGGTCGTAGCCGCCGATCGTGCCGAGGCCCACCCGCTCGGCGGGCACCGTGAAGGCCTGGTAGTCCGCGAGCAGCTCCACCACGCCGTTCGCGATCTCGCCGACCGGCTTCACGTTGGTCGTGACGCCGTGCACGTGCCCGGCCAGCACGAGGAACACGTTGTCGTTCGGCTCGACCACGTACTTGTACAGCGGCGAGCCGTCCGGGGCGGCGAAGCCCGCGTTCCGGCCGTCCTTCTGCGTGCTGGCGGCGAGGTACGCGTGGGTCATGAGGATGCCGTTGCGGTCGGGGTACCGCTCGAAGATCCCGTCGGCCCACTCCGCCTCCTCGCGGGTGACGCCGTACCCCATGCCGACGGCGACGAAGTCCAGCCCGCCCGCGGAGAACAGGACGTAGTGGTTGGAGTTGTCGCCCTCGCGCCAGGAGCGGTACTCGGCGTCCTCCCAGGACTCGGCCGCGGCCTCGTACCGGTCGGGGCCGAAGTACTGGTTGTACAGGTCGGCGCCGCCGTCCGCCCCGGACCAGTTGTCGTGGTTGCCCGCGACGGCGGAGTTGGGGATGCCGTCGATCTTCGCCTGCTGACGCGAGGAGACCTCGAACTCGCCCGTGACCTGGTCCCGCATGGCGTCGTCCTGCGGCTCACGGATGTTGTTCTCGATGAGGTCACCGGTGTGCGAGACGAACGAGATCTTGCGCTCGTCGGCGTTCGCGGCGATCCACTCGGTCACGCCCGCGTACGCGGACTCCCAGATCTCCCGTTCCTCGGCGGTCTCCTGCTCGACCGCGCCCTCGGACAGGTACTGGGTGTCCGTCAGGTGCGCGATGGAGAAGTCGAAGTCCGCGGGGTCGGCGAAGCCCTCGGGGCCGGCGTCGAGGTCGTCGGCGAACGGGTCGGTGGCCGTCACCATGACGTGCACGACGCCGCGGTCGCGGTGCTCCGGACCGGCCGGCGCCACCAGCACCGTGTCGCCGTCGGCGGAGCCGCGCGACGCCGCGAGCGCGTCCCACGCCTTCGCCTTCGTGTCCCACACCAGCAGCGAGACCTCGCGCGCCGGGTCGGCCGTGCCGCTCCAGCGCACCACCGGGTGCTCCTCGCGGGACTTCACGCGGACGTCGAACCGCTGGTAGGCGACGGCGTCGGCCTGCGGGGAGGCGAGGGTCTTCCCGTCGCCGGCCGCCAGGCCCTTCGCGGACGCCTTCTTCGCGCCGCGGGGGTCGAGCTCCGTCGGGACGGCGTCGGCCGTGCCCTGCCGGACCTCGCCCGGCAGCAGCACGTCCGCCTGGGCGAACGTCGCCGTGACGGTGCCGTCGTCCGGGCCGGCGACACGGGCCGACAGCGTCACCGGAGAGTCGACGTCGGTCGTGCCGCCGGCGGGGGCGAGGTCGGTCGGGACGTCGGGCACTCCGGCGCTCGTGAAGGTGATCTCGCGCGTCGCCGTGTTGCCGAGCGAGTCCGCGGTCGCCACCTCGAGGGTGTGCTCGCCCGCGGTCAGCCCCGGGCCGACCGGAGCGCCCAGCGCGACGGCCTCGCCGTCGAGCGTGACCTCCGCGTCCCCGACCACCCCGTGCGCGTCGTCGAGCTCCACCGCGAGCGGCACGGCGGACGTGATCCGCGCGCCGTCGGCCGGGGCGGACGACGCGACCCGCGGCGCCGAGTTGTCCGTCTCCAGGACGCGCGTGGCGGTCTCGCCGGTGGTGGACACCGCCGCGAGCTCGTGCTCCCCGTCCTTCAGGTCCGCGGTGTTCACGTCCGCGCGCACGCCGCGCGCCGGGGCGTCCACCAGGAAGTGCAGGTCGACCTGGCGGAAGGAGTTGAGGTTCGAGCCGCAAGTGCCGTCGCCGAGCCCGTACGACGCCGCCGCGTTCTGCTGCTGCGCCGTGCCGTCCGCCGGCGCCAGGACGACGTCGGAGACGGTGAAGTCGTCGAGGTTGCAGTCGTTCGCGAACGCGCCCGTGACCACGTCGATCTCGTTCCAGCCGGGCAGGAGCCACTCGTTCGGGAACGTGATCTCCCCGCGCCCGCCGACGATGGTCTGGTCGATGCGGCGCTCGATGCCGTTGATCCGCAGCGCGTTGGTCGCGGAGCCGTCGAGCGAGTTGGACCCGACGACGAACGAGACCGTGGCCTCGCCGTGCCCCAGGGCGGGGAACGCGGTCACGCCGGGCGCGTCGATCGTCCACACCAGCTCGACCTTCGCCAGCGCGGTGCCGGACGAGCCGCAGCTCCCGTCGCCCATGGCGTAGGAGGCCTGCAGGTCGGCCGGCGGGGTGACCGTGCCGTCCGCGAGGCTCAGCGCCAGGCCCGACGCCGTGAAGTCGTCGAGGTTCGCCCCGCACGACGCGGAGACGTCGCCCGCCACCAGCGCGATCGTGTTCTCGCCCGGGTGCAGCAGGCGGTTCGGCACGCCCACCTGGACCCGCTCGGAGACGAGGTCGCGGCCGCCGTCGCCGCGCAGGTCGAGCCGGGTGCCGTTGACGAGCAGGTGGTTCTGGTAGCGCGTCTCGATCGCGTTCGTGCCGACGTCGAACGAGAACACCGACACCCCGTCGCCGAGGGTCACCGGGCCGGCGGCGGGCTCGCCGTCGACCGTCAGCGCGGCGGTGCCGCCGTCGCCGTCGGCGGGTGCGGACGCCGTGACGCTCTGCACCCCGCGCGTGAGCGTCCCGTCCTCCGGGGCAAGCGCCGGTGCGCCGACCGGGGAGTTGTTCACGCGCACCGTGTGGGTGGAGGTGGCCCCCGAGCGGGTCGTCGCGACCACCTCGTGCGCGCCGTTGGCGAGCGTCGTCGTGTCGACGTCGGTGGCGAGCCCCGTGGTCGCACCCGGCGCGGACCCGACCTCGAACGTCGCCGTCGCCTCCTTGACGGAGGAGGTGTTGCTGCCGCAGGAGCCGTCGCCCATCGAGTAGCCGAAGGAGTTCCCGGCGTCACCGGCGGTCTCGCCGAGCAGCTCGAGCTGCAGCTCCGAGATCACGAAGTCGTCGAAGTTCACGCCGCACGACGAGTCCAGGCCGCCCGCGTGGACCTCGACCGTGTTGGTGCCCTGGACGAGCCACTCGTTCGGCACGGGGACGGAGACGCGCTCCGACACCCAGGTGCGGTCCTGCTCGACGCGGTGGCCGTTGACCACGAGGTAGTTGCCGAACGCGACGTCCGCGGAGTTGCTCCCGACGTCGAACGTCAGGGCGGACGTGCCCGTCGTCGCCTGGAGGCCGGGCAGGTCCGCGCCGTCCACGGTGATCCGGCCGACCGGGTCGCCCGCGGTGGTCGGGTCGGCCGCGAACCGCACCGTGCCCTCGACGTGGGCGCCGTCCTCCGGGGCCAGCGTGGGCGCCGTGCCGGGCTTCCCGGGCTTGCCCGGCTTCTTCCCGCGCTCCGCGGGCGCGCCCTCCGGCCAGCCGGGGAAGCCGGGGAACCGGTCGGCCGCCGCCGTCGCGACCGGGTCGGGTGTCTCGGGAGCCGCCGTGGCGGGCGCGACGCCGGCGCCGGGGAGCGCCAGCGCCGCGGCCACCAGACCGGCGGCGAGGGTGGACGCCCGCAGGCGTCGCGAGGGGTTCGGCCGCATCAGCGTGCCGTCCTTCCTGTCGTCGATGAGGGAAGGGCGCTCCCGCCAGGCAGCCCGGGCTCACCCGGGACCACAGCGTGGCGGCGGCGGGTGAACTCCCCGGTGCGTGCCGGGGGCGACCGGGAGAACTCTGGACGACCACTGGACGCCACCTGCTCCGGGCACGACGAAGCCCCGCCCGGCGCTGCCGGACGGGGCTTGGTGGTGCGCCATCAGGGACTCGAACCCCGAACCCGCTGATTAAGAGTCAGCTGCTCTGCCAATTGAGCTAATGGCGCGTGGCCAGAGGACGCCCGCAGGCTCGCACCAGGAGGTCCTCACGCGACGAGGTCCCCGCGGTACGGGGACCTCGTGCTGGTGCGCCATCAGGGACTCGAACCCCGAACCCGCTGATTAAGAGTCAGCTGCTCTGCCAATTGAGCTAATGGCGCTGGCGGGGTGAAACATTACCAGCCGTGCGGGGCTGCAGAGAAACCGTCGCAGCCGGTCAGCGCTGTGACCTGCACGACAGGTCACCGGAACGCCTGGTGGCCGGTCAGGTGCCGGCCCAGGATCAGGGTGTGCACCTCGTCCGTGCCCTCGTACGTGCGCACCGCCTCGAGGTTCGCGGCGTGCCGCATCGGCGAGTGCTCCAGGGTGATGCCGTCGCCCCCGAGCACGGTGCGGGCGGTCCGGGCGACCTCGATCGCGGACCGCACGTTCGCCAGCTTGCCGGCCGAGATCTGGTGCGGCTCCAGCCGCCCGTCGTCCTTGAGCCGCCCGAGCCGCAGCGCCAGGAGCTGCGCCCGGGACACCTCCAGGGCCATGTCGACCAGCTTCGCCTGCGTGAGCTGGAACGCCGCGAGCGGGCGGCCGAACTGGACCCGTTCCCCCGCATGCCGCAGGGCGGCGTCGAGGCTGTCGCGCGCGGCCCCGGCCGCGCCCCACGCGATGCCGTAGCGCGCCTCCGCCAAGCAGGCGAACGGCCCGGCCAGGCCGGGGTGCTCCGGCAGGACGGCGTCGGCGGGCAGCCGGACGTCGTCGAGCACGACGTCGCACTGGACCGACGCACGCAGCGACAGCTTCGGCTCGATGGGCGTCGCGACGAAGCCGGGCGTCGTCGTCGGGACGAGGAAGCCGCGCACCCGCGGCCGCGCCTCCTCGACGCCCTCGGTCGGGTCGGAGGCACGCGCCCACACCACGGCGACGTCGGCGACCGACGCGAGCCCGATCCACCGCTTGCGTCCCGACAGCACCCACTCGTCGCCGACGCGCGCCGCCGTCGTCGTCATCGAGGCGGGGTCGGAGCCGGCGCCGGGCTCGGTGAGCGCGAAGCACCCGATCGTCTCGCCCGCCGCCATCCCCGGCAGCCAGCGCTCCCGCTGCGCGGGCGACCCGTGCTTCGCGATCGCGGTCATCGCGAGCGAGCCCTGCACCGAGACGAAGGTGCGGATCCCGGAGTCCCCCGCCTCCAGCTCCGCCATCGCCAGGCCGTACTCGACCGCCGACCGGCCCGCGCAGCCGTGGCCGTGCAGGTGCATGCCGAGCAGCCCCGCCTCGGCGAGGCGGGGCACCAGGTCGAGCGGGAACACGCCGTCCGCGAACCAGCGCGCGACGTGCGGGCGGACGTGCTCGTCGACCAGCGCCCGCACCCGGTCGCGGGTCTCGCGCTCGGTCGGGCTGAGCTCGTCGTCGAGCGCCAGCAGGTCCAGGGGGTCACCCGTCATGACGTCACTGTGGCAGACGCCACCGTGCCGGCGGCGAACGTCAGAGGTACAGGCCGGTCGCGCCGCCCTCGTCCTCGGTCTCCGTGACGCCGTGCACGTCGCGCTCGCGCAGCAGCACGTAGTCCGTGCCGCCGAGGTCCACCTCGGCCCGGTCCTCCGGGTCGTAGAGCACGCGGTCGCCCACGGCGACCTGGCGCACGTGCTCGCCCTTGGCCACCACCTGCGCCCACGCGAGGCGCTTGGCCCCTGCCGCGGTCGCGGGGATCACGAGGCCCGCCGTCGACTGCCGCTCCGCCGAGTCCACCTCCGGCTGCACCAGCAGGCGGTCGTGCAGCATGCGGATGGGCAGCGGCTTGCTGTCGGGCGTGGTGCGGGGCGCGCGGTCGGTCACGGGCTCCACGCTAGACGACCCGGGCGTCTAGGCTCGACGCCGAGCGCGCGCCCGCGAACCTGCCGCGAACCCTGTGGCCGCGCACCGCACGACCCCGACACCTTGGAGCACCCGTGACCCGTCTCGCCGTCGGCGACGCCGCCCCCACCCTCGAGCTGCCCGCCGTCCTGCCCGACCCCGACGGCACCGGCCGCACCACCGGCACGTTCTCCCTGGCCGAGGCGCTCGCCGAGCCCGGCCGCCAGGGCGTCGTCGTGTACTTCTACCCCGCCGCGATGACGCCGGGCTGCACCACCGAGGCGTGCGACTTCCGCGACTCCCTCGCCTCCCTGCAGGGCGCCGGCTACGCCGTCGTCGGCGTCTCGCCGGACGGCGTCGACAAGCTCGCGACGTTCGCCGAGCGCGACGCCCTGACCTTCCCCCTCCTCGCCGACACCGAGCACGAGGCGCTCGAGGCCTGGGGCGCGTGGGGGGAGAAGAAGAACTACGGCAAGACGTACGTGGGCGTCATCCGCTCCACGGTCGTCGTCGACCCGGAGGGCAAGGTCGCCGTCGCGCAGTACAACGTCAAGGCCACCGGCCACGTCGCCCGGGTGCGCAAGACGCTCGGCCTCGACTGAGCGAGCGGGCGCGGGCAGCCGCCGCGCCCTCAGGACGCGAGCACGGCGCTCGGGGGCGGGACGGGCTTGCCGAGCCGGACGACGCCGTCCACGGCATCGCCCTGCCGCGCGAACCCCTCGCTCTCGTAGAGCCTGAGGTTGCGCTCGCTGCGCGCGCCGGTGCTCAGCACCACCCGCTCGTACCCCGGCGCGAGGCCGGCCTGAGCGCGACGCAGCAGCCATCGCCCGACGCCGGCGCCGCGCACGTCGGGCGCCACGGCGAGGCGGCCGACGTGCGCCTCCGTGCCCTCGCGCCGGGTGCGGACCATCCCGAGCAGCCGCCCGTCGCGCCACAGCCCCGTGACGTCCCAGTCCGACAGCCAGCGCCGCACGTCGCCGAGGGTCTCGTGCAGCGGCGCCAGCGCGAGGGTGTCGTTGGCCAGCGCCTCCTCGACCCAGCAGCAGCGCTGGAGCACCACCACCTCCGCCGCGTCGCGGGGCGTCAGGCGCCGGACGTACGAGCCCGGGACCGGGCCCTCGTCGGCCCCGTCGGCCGCCGCCTCGCGCAGCGGACGCAGGGCCTGCGCCAGCCGGGCGACCTCGTGCAGCACGCGGGGGGCCGCGCCGTCCCACCGCGCGTCGGGCCGGACGCGTCCGTCCTCGACGGCGTCGCCGATCCGGAGCGCGACGGTCGCCCCGGCCGGTACGAGCCGCAGCGTGGTCACGACCTGCTTGGCATGCTGGACGGAGCGGGTCCCGGCCGACGTGTTTCCGTAGCTGACGAAGCCGATCGGCTTCCACGCCCACTCCCGGCCCAGGTAGTCCAGCGCGTTCTTGAGCGTGGCCGGCATGCCGAAGTTGTACTCGGGCGTCACCACGACGAAGCCGTCCACCGCATCCACCAGCGCACTCCACCTCCGGGTGTGCGCCTCCCGGTAGACGCCCGACGACGGGTGCTCCTCCTCGTCGAGGAGGGGCAGGGCGAGATCCGCGAGCGACACGGGGACCAGCTCGACGCCGAGGCGCGCCGCGTCCGGTGCGACGGTGCGGCCGAACCACTCCGCGACCGCCGGACCCAGGGCCCCGGGCCGGGTGCTGCAGGTGAGGAGCATGACGCGCACAGGATTCGTTGACACGTTGATGAACGTAGATCCTAGAATGATGACATGTCAACGACTTCGCGTGACGCGCGGCCCGGGTCGGCCGCGCCCTGGCTCGACGAGCACCAGGAACGCGCCTGGCGGGCCTTCCGGCGGATGACGACCTCCGTCCGCGCGGGCACCGCGCGAGACCTCGCCGACACCGGCCTCTCGGAGCCCGACTACGAGGTGCTGAGCACGCTCGTCGAGCGCCCCGGGACCACCAGCACCCTGCACGAGCAGGCCGCGAAGATGGGGTGGTCGCGCAGCAGGTTGTCGCGGCACTCGAGCCGCATGGAGGTCCGTGGGCTCATCGCCCGGGCACCCGACCCCGCGGACGGCCGAGGCTGCCTGCTCGTCCTCACGGCGGCCGGGCGCGAGGCGCTGCGCGCCGCGACGCCGACCCACCTGGAGTCCGTCCGCCGACGGTTCGCCGACCGCCTCGACGCGGACGACCTGCGCGACCTGCTGCGCATCGCGGACAAGCTCGGTGACAGGTCTGAGGAGGCCGCTCCCCTCGACGGCTGACCGCGTCGGGCGGGCCCGGTGCCGGAGACGGGAGTCGAACCCGCACGCCCTGGGGCACGGCGATCTAAACGCCGCATGTCTGCCTGTTCCATCACTCCGGCTTGGCGCGCGTCAGTCTAGGCGAACGACGACGGCCGCCCCGGATCTCTGCGGGGCGGCCGTCGCGGGTGCTGCGGGCGGTGCGGCGATCAGGCCTGGGGCGAACCGTTGTTCGCGGCGGCGATCTGGGCGCGGACCTCGTCCATGTCGAGGCCCTTGACGGCGTCCACGACCTGCTTGAGCGCAGGCGCGGGCAGCGCGCCGGCCTGGTTGAAGACGAGCACACCCTCGCGGAACGCCATGAGCGTCGGGATGGCGCTCACGCCCGCGGCGGCGGCAATGCGCTGGTTCGCCTCGGTGTCGAGCTTCGCGTGCACGACGTCCGTGTTCTCCTCGGACGAGGCCTCGAAGACGGGGCCGAACTGCTTGCACGGGCCGCACCACTCGGCCCAGAAGTCGACCAGCACGATGTCGTTGTCGGTGACGGTCTTCTCGAACGTGTCGTCGGTGAGCTCGACGGTGGCCATGGGTGTCCTTCCGATGGGGGTCTCCTCGGCACAGCATCGGCGCCGCCCCCAGTATTCCCGTCACGGCCTGCCCGCGCGCTGGCCCGCCGTCCGGGCTGGTAGAAACGACATGTGACGGACACGGCCGAGTTCCCCCCCGACGACGAGTTCTATCCCGACGAGTCGCAGCCCGCGGGCTGGCTCACGCCGGAGGACCTCGCCGCCGTGCGGGCGCAGCTCCCGCTGGTCTACGTCGACGCCGTGCCCGTGCGCGTGGACGACTCGGGCGACGTGGTCGCCGTCGGGCTGCTGCTGCGCGTCACCCCGCTCGGCACCATGACGCGCGCGCTCGTCTCCGGACGCGTGCTGTACCACGAGCGGGTGCGCGACGCCCTGCTGCGGCACATCGAGAAGGACCTCGGGCCGGTCGCGCTGCCGCAGGTCCCGGCGTCGCCGCAGCCGTTCACGGTGGCGGAGTACTTCCCCACGCCCGGTATCACGCCGTACCACGACCCCCGCCAGCACGCCGTCTCCCTGGCGTACGTCGTACCGGTGACGGGCGACTGCCGCCCGCAGCAGGATGCGCTCGACCTCGCGTGGCTCACCCCCGAGGAGGCGTGCAGCGACACCGTGCAGGCGGAGATGATCCACGGGCAGGGCACGATCGTGAAGCAGGCGATGGCCTGGGTGGGTCGCCTGTCGTGAGCCGGCGGGCGGCGGGCGCCGCGCACCTGCTCGTCGCCGTCCCCGCGCTCGGCGGAGTGCTCATGGAGCTCGTCGTCGCGCTGGTCGACGGGCCGGGCGCGGCAGGCACGATGGCCGAGCGGCTCGTCCGGCTGTTCTCGTACTTCACGATCCTGTCGAACGTCGGCATCGGCGTCGTGTCCGTGCTCCTCGCCGTCGACCCGACCCGCGACGGCCGTCTGCTGCGCGTCGCGCACCTCGACGCCCTGCTGTGCATCGTCGTCACCGGCATCGTCTACAACACCGTCCTGGCGGGCACGGTGGAGGGCCTCACGCAGGCGGGCCAGCTGTCCAACGCGCTGCTGCACGTGGCGTCCCCCGTGCTCGCGGTGGTCGTGTGGCTGCTCGCCGGCCCGCGGCCGCGGGTGGACGCGCGGACGGTGGGCTGGTCCGTCGTCGGGCCGCTCGCCTGGATCGCGTACTCCTTCGTGCGCGGCGGGATGGT
This sequence comes from Isoptericola sp. NPDC056134, assembly GCF_042264825.1. Classification (NCBI taxonomy): domain Bacteria; kingdom Bacillati; phylum Actinomycetota; class Actinomycetes; order Micrococcales; family Promicromonosporaceae; genus Isoptericola; species Isoptericola sp. NPDC056134. Next base: position 125,483 of record NZ_JBHJVM010000002.1, on the reverse strand, counting down.
CGGCTGGTACCCGTACCCCTTCCTCGACGTGGGCGCGCTGGGCCTCGCGCGGGCGCTCGTCAACGCGGGCCTCGTCGCGGCGATGTTCCTCCTGCTCGCGCTCGTCGCGCGCTGGGCGGACCGGCGGCTGCCCGCCGCGCCGGGCGGGCGATGAGTTCCCGGTCCCGCGCTGGCCCCACCCGGGGCGGACCGGGTCAGGCCCCCAGGTCCAGCACGGGCCAGTCCGCCAGGTCCGCGCGCATCCGCCGGTCGTGGGTGGCGACGACGACGGCGGCGGGGGTGGCGACCAGGGCCCGGGTCAGCTCGTCCACGAGGTCCACGGACAGGTGATTGGTCGGCTCGTCGAGCAGCAGCAGGTGCGGCGCGTGCAGCAGCGCCCGCGCGAGCTCGAACCGACGCCGCTGCCCGGCCGACAGCTCCGCCAGCGGCCGCTCGAGGTCCTCCTCGCTCAGCAGCCCCACCGCCGCCACCGGCACGACGTGCTCCGGGTCCAGCTCGCCGCGCTCCAGCAGCCCGAGCGCCTCGGCGGCGTAGGCGTCGAATCCGGTCTGCGGCGCGTCCTCGCCCCGCGTGGCGCCGGAGGGACGCGCGGGCGCCGCCTCCTGGACCACGACGCCCAGCCGGGCGCCGGGCGTGACCGAGCGGGTGCCGCGGGCCAGCGCCATCCGGCCCGCGAGCGCCGCGAGCAGCGTCGACTTCCCCGTCCCGTTCGGCCCGACGACCAGCAGCCGGCCCGACGGCGGCACCGCGACGCGGGTGCCGGGCAGGTCGAGCCGCACGCCGCCGTCGTCGGCCAGCACCCGCGGCGAGCGCAGCTCGACCAGGGGATCGCCCGGGTCCCACCCCGGCGACATCGACGGCAGGTCCGGGAACGTGAGTCGCGCCGGCGGCACGGGGACCTCGACGGCCTCGGCCTCGAGCTTCTCGATCAGCCGGTCGGCGGCCTTGACGTGGATGCGGGCCCGCGTCGCGCGGCGGTGCTTCTGCGACCCCTTGGGCGGCCGCCACTCGTCGGACAGCCCCTCGTACGACGCGTCCAGCCGCTCGGCGAGCACGCGGGCGCGCTCCTGCTCCGCGCGGTAGCGCTGCCGCCACCGGTGCAGGGCCTGGTTCTTCGCGAACCGGTACGCGAGGTAGCCCGGCTGCCCGTACAGGACGGGCTTGCCGTCCATCGACGGGTCGAGGTCGAGGATGGCGGTCGCGACGTCGTCGAGCAGCTCGCGGTCGTGCGTCACGACCACGACGCCGCCCTGCCACGCGACCAGCTCGCCGGTGAGGAACTCGATCGCGGAGTCGTCGAGGTGGTTGGTGGGCTCGTCGAGGAGCAGGAGGTCGGCGCGCTCCGCGAGCCGGCACGCGAGGCGCACCCGGTACCGCTGCCCCACGGACAGGGTGTCGAGGCGCCGGTCGGGGTCGCGCACCGCGCCGAGGCGGGTGAGCGCGACGTCGACCCGGCGGTCCGCGTCCCACGCGGCCAGGTGCTCGGCACGGGCCAGCAGCCCGGACAGGCGGCGAAGGTCCCCGGTCTCGTGGTCGAACGACGCGGCCTCCTTCTCGATCTCGGCCGCGAGCGCACGCAGGTCGGCGAGCGTGCGCCGCACGAGGTCGCCCACCGTCTCCCCCGACGTCGTCGCGAGCTCCTGCTCCACCAGCGCGACGCTCCCCTTGCGCCGGAGCTCTCCGCGGCCCGGCCTGAGGTCGCCGGCCAGGAGGTGCAGCAGGGTCGACTTGCCGGACCCGTTCTCCCCCACCACGCCGAGGCGGGTGCCGTCGGAGACGCGGAGGCTCACGCCGTCGAGCACGGGTCGGCCGGGGTAGGCGAACGCGAGGTCCGTGGCGGTGAGCTGCACCGGACAACCCTACGTGCGGCTCGCATAGGGTGGCCGCATGACTTCCCCCGCTTCCGAGGCCGCCACGCCTGATGTCACCCTCCGCGCCGACGGTCGCACGCCCTCCCAGCTCCGCCCCGTCACGATCACGCGCGGCTGGACCCAGAACGCCGAGGGCTCCGTGCTGGTGGAGTTCGGCAGCACCCGCGTGCTGTGCACGGCCTCGTTCACCGAGGGCGTGCCGCGCTGGAAGAAGGGGTCCGGCGAGGGCTGGGTCACCGCGGAGTACGCGATGCTCCCCCGCGCGACGAACGAGCGCAGCCAGCGCGAGTCGGTCAAGGGCAAGATCGGCGGCCGCACGCACGAGATCTCCCGCCTCATCGGCCGCGCGCTACGCGCCGTCGTCGACGTCTCCGCCCTCGGCGAGAACACGATCGTCCTCGACTGCGACGTCCTCCAGGCCGACGGCGGCACCCGCACCGCGGCCATCACGGGCGCGTACGTCGCGCTCGCCGACGCCGTCGCGTGGGGCACCCGCCACGGCCACGTCACCGGCGGCAAGAAGGTCCTCACGGACTCCGTCGCGGCCGTCAGCGTCGGCATCATCGACGGCAGCCCGATGCTCGACCTGCCCTACGTCGAGGACGTGCGGGCCGAGACGGACATGAACGTCGTGACGACGGGCTCGGGCACGTTCGTCGAGGTGCAGGGCACCGCCGAGCACGCGCCGTTCGACCGCGCCGAGCTCGACGCCCTCCTCGACCTCGCCGTCGCCGGCACCGCCGAGCTCACCGAGCTCCAGCGCGCCGCGCTGGCGCAGGAGCTGTGACGATGCCCGACGCGACCGTGACCGTCCCCGCCGGCGCCCGCCTCGTGCTGGCCACGCACAACCGCGGCAAGCTCACCGAGCTGCGCGCGATCCTGCGCGATCAGCCCGGCCTGGACGCCCTGCCCGACGAGGCCGTGGTGTCGGCGGCCGACGTCGGCGCCCCCGAGCCGGTCGAGGACGGCGTGTCGTTCGTCGAGAACGCGCTGATCAAGGCCCGCGCGCTGGCCGCGGCGACCGGCCTGCCCGCCGTCGCGGACGACTCCGGCCTCAGCGTCGACGTCATGGGCGGCGCGCCCGGCATCTTCTCCGCCCGCTGGTCGGGAAGTCACGGCGACGACGAGGCGAACCTCCGGCTCCTCCTCGCCCAGCTGGGCGACGTGCACGACGAGCACCGCGCGGCGGCGTTCGTGTGCGCGGCCGCGCTCGTGACCCCGGACGGCCGCGAGGAGGTGTGCCTCGGCGAGATGCCCGGCACCCTCGTGCGCGCCCCGCGCGGGAGCAACGGCTTCGGCTACGACCCGATCCACGTGCCCGTCGAGCAGGCCCCGGCCGCCGACGGCACGCCCGGCGCGCGCACGTCGTCCGAGCTCACCCCGGCGGAGAAGAACGCCATCAGCCACCGCGGCAAGGCGTTCCGCGCCCTCGCGCCGGCGGTCGCCGAGGCCCTCGCCTGACCACCTGCCCGTTGTGGGGGTGGGTTTTTGTTTTTTTTTTGCTTCGAAACAAGGACAAACCCCCACCCCCCCCCCCCCCCAGGGGTTCTCTTTTTTTTCTCCCCCCTCCCTCCCCCCCCAACCCCCCCCTCCTTGGCTGTTATCT
>NZ_JBHJVM010000002.1:0-121996 GCF_042264825.1 Isoptericola sp. NPDC056134 | reverse complement strand
ACAACCCACCAGGACACGGCTCCCCCCCCCCCCGCCCCGCATGTCCCCAGGGCCCCCCCTGACCCCCTTTCCTGTTTCGTGGGGGGTTTTGGCCCTGTTTCGGACTCGAAACAGGGCCAAAATCACGCTCACAACGATCAGGGAGTGGTGCCTCGGCGGGCGGCGAGGGACGCGAGGGCGCGCCAGCCCAGCATGGTCACGCCCAGGAAGACGGCGGTGACGACCGCGAACGACACCTCGACGCCGCCGATGCCGAGCACCGGCCGCAGCACCAGGCCCAGCACGACCGTGGCGAACCACACGGCCACGCCGGTGGGCCAGACCTGCGCGGGGGCGCGCCAGGCCCGCGTCGCGAGCCAGCCGACGGCGAGGCCGACGACGAACGGCAGCCCGACCAGCGCGACGTGCCCGACGCCTGCGGTGTCGTGGCTGAGCGTGCCGACCACGGTGAACACGAGCACGCACACGAGGTCGCAGACGGCGGCGGGCCAGGCGGGCCGTGCCGTCGGGGTCGTCGGGGAGGCGGGGGCCGGGGCAGCGTTCACGGGGCCGAGGCTACCGCTCACAGCGCGTGCACCCCGCCGGCCGTCGCCACGGCGACCGGTCCGTCGTAGGCCGACCGGGCCTCGGCGATCGCGACGTCCGGCGCGTTCCACACCGGCAGGTGGGTGAGCAGCAGGCTCCGCACCCCGGCGGCCGCGGCGGCCTCGCCCGCCCGCAGGCCGGTGAGGTGGATGCCGCGCTCGACGCCGTCGTCGCGCCCCTCCTGGAAGGCCGCCTCGCACAGGAACAGGTCGGCGCCGCGGGCGCCCTCGACGAGGCCGTCGCACGCGTCGGTGTCCCCCGAGTAGACGAGCGTGACCCGCTCCCCCGGGCGCACCGACGACGGCCCCGTCACGCGGATGCCGTACGCCTCGACCGGGTGGTACACCGCGAACGGCTCCAGCTCGAACGGGCCGACCTGCACCGGCGTCCCCGGCTGCCAGGCGCGGACGTCGTACTCGCCGTCCATCGACTCCCCCGCGGCCAGGCCGTACATCGCCGCCGCGCGGTCCGCGGTCGTGCTCGGCCCGAGCACCGGCAGCCGGCGCCCGACGCCCGTGCGGGTGCCGCCCCGCTCCGGGTGGTACCGCAGGTACACGTACAGCCCGGACAGGTCCGCGCAGTGGTCGGGGTGCAGGTGGGACAGCGCGACGGCGTCCAGGTCGAGCGGGTCGACGTGCCGCTGCAGGGCGCCGAGCGCCCCGTTGCCGAGGTCGAGCACGACGTTCCAGTCGCGCTCGCCGTCGTGCGCCTGCAGCAGGTAGGCGGACGCGGGTGACGCCGGCCCGGGGAAGGACCCCGAGACCCCCACGGTGACGAGCCTCATGCGGCCTCCACCAGGGTCACCTCCGGCCCCAGGAACCGGCGTGCGAGCCGCTCGAACGGCTCGGTGTCCCCGGTGGCCAGGAACCGGTGCACGGGCGGGGCCGCGTCGGGCGAGCGCTCCAGCCCGTGCTGCACGAGGTTGCGGTACACGTCCTTCGCCGTCTCCTCGGCGCTGGACACGAGCGTGACGTCCTCGCCCATCACGTAGGAGACGGCGCCCGCCAGCAGCGGGTAGTGCGTGCACCCCAGGACGAGCGTGTCCACGCCCGCGGCCTTCACCGGGTCGAGGTAGCGGTGGGCGACCTCCAGGACCTCGGGCCCGGACGTCAGCCCGCGCTCGACGAGCGGCACGAAGTCCGGGCACGCCTGCGTGGTGATCTCCAGCCCCGGCGTCACGTGGAAGGCGTCGTCGTACGCGCGGGAGTCGATGGTGGTCTTCGTGCCGATGACGCCGATGCGGCCCGTCCGGGACGTGAGCACCGCCCGTCGCGCGGCGGGCCGGATCACCTCGACGACGGGGATGCCGCGCCGCACGGTGTACCGCTCGCGGGCGTCGGGCAGCGCCACCGCGGTGGCGGAGTTGCAGGCGATGACCAGCATCTTCACGCCCTCGTCGACCAGCCGGTCCATCACCGCGAGCGCCATCGCGCGCACGGCAGCGAGCGGCTTCGGCCCGTACGGGCTGTTCGCCGTGTCCCCCAGGTAGAGCACCTGCTCGTGGGGAAGCTGGTCGAGGATGGAGCGCGCGACGGTCAGCCCGCCGACGCCGCTGTCGAAGATCCCGATGGGGGCGTCGTTCACGCGAGGAAGCCTAGTCGCGACGGACCGTCACGACCCCGGGGAGTGAGCGGCGACACGGCGTGGCGCCCGCCACAGCGATGCTCCCGCCTGCGCTGATACGCCGCCCGCCACCCGCGCCGTCACGCCTCCGCGCGCCCCGCCCTCAGCTCCGCGAGCATCTCGTCGACCAGCGACTCCTGCGCGAACCCGGCGGCCACGAACACCCCGCCCCAGTAGCGGCGCTCGCGGCCCGACAACCCGACCCGCTCCCAGCCGGCGTACTCGTCCGGGGCGTCGTCGGAGTCCTCGTCCGGGTCGTCGTCCGCATCGTCGGTGTCGTCGACGTCGTCGTCGATGCCGGCCAGGACGTCGTCGTGCAGCGTCTCGACGTCCGCGTCGTCGACCAGCCCCAGCCGCTCCGCCAGCACGAGCCGCACGTCGGTGAGCGCGCCCGCGAACTCCTGCGCGGACTCGCGCGGCACGACGAGCTCCGCCCCGTCGCGCGGGTCGTCCGGCAGCTCGTCCGGGGAGTCGATCGCGTCGGCGAACGCGACGAGCCGGGCCACCTTCCCGGCCGCGAGGTCCGTCTGCGTCAGGTGCCGGAACTCGGCGGCGACGTCGGCGTCCTCGTCGTGCGCGTCGGGCAGCAGGCGCTGCACCGCCGGGTCCTGCGGCACCCGCGCGACGCCCGTGAACGCGACGCCGTCGCCGACCTCGATCCCGGGCTCCAGGCCCGACTCCGCGCGCACCAGCTCCGCGACGTCCCGCGCGACGCGCGCGAGCACCTCCCGCTCGACGTCGTCCCACCGGGCGACGTAGCCCGCCGGCGCGGACCGGAACGGCGTCATGCCGCACCCCCGTCGTGGCCGGAGGCGCCGCCGGCGCCGCCGTCCGAGGCGCCCGACTGCCGCAGCGTGGCCCACAGCCCGAACCCGTGCATCGCCTGCACGTCGACCTCCATGCGCTCGCGCGGCCCGGACGACACCACGGCGCGCCCGTCGTGGTGCACCTGCAGCATCAGCTTCTGCGCCTTCGCCGGCGGGTAGCCGAAGTAGCTCTCGAAGACGTAGCTCACGTACGACATGAGGTTCACCGGGTCGTTCCACACGATCGTCACCCAGGGGTCCGCGACGGCGGCCGCCGCGTCCTCCCGGGTGTCGACCTGGGTGTCCCCCGCCGCCTCGGTCGCCGCGGCCGCTGTCGCGAGCCTCGCGCCCCTCGTCGTCTGCCCGTTCACCCGCCCAGCGTAGGCACAGCCGTCCACCGGTCGTCGACCGTCCGCCTGGCGGGCTTCACCCTGCCGGACCAGCGCGGGAGCCCTACCGTGTCCCCATGACCGACGAGCCCCGGGGCGGCGCCGCCCCGTCGCTGCAGGCCGTCCCGGCCGCCCCGCTCCCGTCCGTCCGCCCGTCGGTCGCCCTCCTCACCGACCGGTACGAGCTGACGATGCTGCAGGCGGCCCTCGCGGACGGCACCGCCCACCGCCACTGCGTGTTCGAGGTGTTCACGCGGCGGCTGCCGGCCGGGCGGCGGTACGGGGTCCTCGCGGGCACCGGGCGCATCCTCGAGGCGCTCGCGCACTTCCGCTTCGGCGACGCCGAGCTCGCCTACCTCGAACGCGCCGGCGTCGTCGACGACCGGACCCTCGACTTCCTGCGCGGCTACCGCTTCACGGGCACGATCCAGGGCTACGCGGAGGGCGAGATCTTCTTCCCGGGCTCGCCGGTGCTGCAGGTCGAGGGCACGTTCGCCGAGGCCGTGCTGCTCGAGACGCTGATCCTGTCGATCCTCAACTACGACTCCGCCATCGCGTCGGCCGCGTCGCGGATGACCAGCGCCGCCGTGGACCGCCCCGTGCTCGAGATGGGCTCGCGCCGCGCGCACGAGCAGGCGGCCGTGGCGGCCGCGCGCGCCGCCGTCGTCGGCGGCTTCACGGGCACGTCGAACCTCGAGGCGGGCATGCGGTACGGCCTCGACACCATCGGCACCGCAGCGCACGCGTTCACGCTCCTGCACGACGACGAGCGCTCGGCGTTCGACTCCCAGATCGCGTCGCTCGGGTCGGGCACCACCCTGCTGGTCGACACCTACGACGTCCGGCGCGGCGTCGAGAACGCCGTCGCCGCGGGCGGGACGTCGCTCGGCGCGGTCCGCCTCGACTCGGGCGACCTCGGCGTCCTCGCCGTCGAGGTGCGTCGCCAGCTCGACGAGCTGGGCGCCACCGGCACGAAGATCGTCGTGACGTCCGACCTCGACGAGCACGCGATCGCCGGGCTCGCGGCGATGCCCGTGGACGTGTACGGGGTCGGGACGTCGCTCGTCACGGGCTCCGGCGCGCCCACCTGCGGCATGGTCTACAAGCTCGTCGCGCGCGCCGACCCGTCCGGGGTGCTGCAGCCGGTGGCGAAGGCGTCCACGCACAAGACGAGCCAGGGCGGTCGCAAGGGGGCGGCGCGGCGCTACGGGCCCGACGGGCGCGCGGTCGAGGAGGTCCTCGTCACCGGCCCGGACGACCTCGTCGTGTCCTGGTCCCCCGAGGACGGCGGACAGGTCGGCGAGACCGCCGACGGCGAGCGCCCCGACCTGCGCAGCCTGCTCGTGCCGCTCGTCGTGGACGGCGCCGTCGACTCCCGCTGGGTGGGTGCCTACGGCGTGCAGAACGCGGCCCGCCACCACCTCCAGGCGCGCGCGGAGCTGCCGCGCGGCGGCCGCCGGCTGTCCGCCGGCGACCCGGCCATCCCCACCGTGGACCTCGTCCTGCGCTAGAGGTGGGGTGCGGCTATCGCTTCCCGACGAACCAGCCCCGCACCATCTCGACGCGCGCGGCGAGCTGGTCGGCCGTGGCCAGAGGGACCTCGGGCCCGCCGCACCGGCGACGCAGCTCGTTGTGCACGGAGCCGTGCGGGGTGCTGCTCTTGCGCGCCCACGCGGACACCAGCTTGGACAGCTCCTTGCGCAGGTCGGCGGCCCGGCGGTGCTCCGCCTCCGACTGCTCGAGCGCGGCCTCCGACGCCGTCGCGCCGCCGCGCCCGCGCACCTGCTGCGCCTGCCGCTGCCGCAGCAGCGTGGTGACCTGGTCGGCCTCGAGCAGGCCCGGCAGGCCGAGGAAGTCGAGCTCCTCCGCGGAGCCGACGTCCGCGCCCGTGCCGAACTCGCCGCCGTCGAACAGGACCCGGTCGAACGAGGCCTGCGCCTCGAGCGCCTCGAAGGAGCCGAGGAGCTCTCCCGACGCCTTCTCCTCCTTGTTCGCCGCCGCGAGGAGCGCCGCCTCGGGGTCGTACTCGATGCCCTGCTCCTCGGCGGTCTTGGGGCGGTCGAGCGCGTGGTCGCGCTCGAGCTCCATGCCGTTGGCCAGCTCGAGCAGCAGCGGCACGCTCGGCAGGAACACGGACGCCGTCTCGCCACGCTTGCGGGCCCGCACGAAGCGGCCGACCGCCTGCGCGAAGAACAGGGGCGTCGAGGTGCTGGTCGCGTACACGCCCACCGCCAGGCGCGGCACGTCCACGCCCTCGGACACCATGCGCACGGCGACCATCCACCGCGAGTCGCCCTGCGCGAACTCGTCGATGCGGGCGCTGGCGCCGTCGTCGTCGGACAGGACAACGGTCGGGCTCTGACCGGTGAGCCGGGCCAGGTGGCCCGCGTAGGCGCGCGCGTCCGTCTGGTCGGTCGCGATGACGAGGCCGCCGGCGTCGGGGACGGCGCGGCGCATCTCCGTGAGCCGCTTGTCGGCCCCGGCGAGCACCGACGGGATCCACTCGCCGTTCGGGTCCAGCGCGGTGCGCCACGCCTGGGCGTGCATGTCCTTCGTCATCGCCTCGCCGAGGCGGGCGCTGACCTCGTCGCCGGCCTTGGTGCGCCAGCGCATGTTGCCCGAGTACGTCATGAACAGCACGGGCCGCACGACGTGGTCGCGCAGCGCGTCGCCGTAGCCGTACGTGTAGTCGGCCTTGGACCGGCGGATCCCCTCGCGGTCCTCCTCGTACGTGACGAACGGGATCGGCGCGGTGTCCGACCGGAACGGCGTGCCGGTCAGCGCCAGACGGCGCGTGGCGTCCTCGAACGCCTCGCGGACGGCCTCGCCCCAGCTCAGGGCGTCGCCGCCGTGGTGCACCTCGTCGAGGATCACGAGCGTGCGCGCCGCCTCGGTCCGGGCGCGGTGCAGCGCCGGCTTGGCCGCGACCTGCGCGTACGTCAGGGCGACGCCGTCGTAGTGCGAGCCGTGCCGGCCCTGGCTGTTCTTGAACGACGGGTCGATCCGGATGCCGACGCGCGCGGCGGCGTCCGCCCACTGGTGCTTGAGGTGCTCGGTCGGCGCGACGACGGTCACGCGGCGCACGATGCCCGCCTCGAGCAGCTCCGTGGCCACGCGCAGGGCGAACGTCGTCTTGCCGGCTCCGGGCGTCGCGACCGCGAGGAAGTCCCGCGGGTCGCGGCGCCGGTACAGGTCGAGCGCCTCGGCCTGCCAGGCACGCAGGTTGGACGCCGTGCCCCAGGGCGCGCGGCGCGGGAACGCCGGGCTGAGGTGCGACGCCGCGGACGACGACGGCGACTGCGGCAGCGGCTTGACCGGTTCCGCCGCGGCGGCGAACAGATCAGGGGTGGACTCGGGCTCGGGAAGCGGCTGCGCGCTCACTTGCCGGAGTCGCCCTCGCCGCCCTCGCCGTCCTGCGGGTCGCGGAGGCCGTCGTAGATCTCCTTGCAGACCGGGCAGACCGGGAACTTCGACGGGTCACGACCCGGCACCCACACCTTGCCGCAGAGCGCGATCACGGGCTTGCCCGACAGGGCCGACTCCATGATCTTCTCCTTGCGCACGTAGTGCGCGAAGCGCTCGTGGTCGCCCGGCTCCGCGGCCTGCTCGCGGGTGTCGGGGCGCTCCAGCACGCTGGTGCCGGCCCCGGTGTCCTGCGAGGGGTCGGCGGGCGGGGTGGAGAGGGGATCGCTCATGCCGGGCAGTCTACGACGGACCCCCCGACGCTCCCCCGCCCCGCCGGCCCCCGTGCCGCGGATCCGGGCACGGATCACAGGCCCTGCCAGCCGGGCTTGGAGGCGAACGTCTGGCGGTAGTAGTCGCCGAGCTGGAGCCGGGAGGCGGCCGCGTCGTCGACCAGCACCGTGGCGTGCGGGTGCAGCTGCATCACGGTCCCGGGCCACATCGCGGAGATCGGGCCCTCCACCAGCTGGTGCACCGCCTCGGCCTTCTGCCGCCCGGTGGCCAGCAGCACCAGGTGCCGTGCCTGCATGATCGTGCCCAGCCCCTGGGTGAGGCAGTGGGTGGGCACCTGCTCCACGTCGTCGTCGAAGAACCGCGCGTTGTCCACGCGAGTCTGCGCCGTGAGCGTCTTGATGCGCGTGCGCGACGCCAGCGAGGACCCCGGCTCGTTGAACGCGATGTGGCCGTCCGTGCCGATCCCCAGGATCTGCAGGTCCACCCCGCCCGCGTCCTCGATCGCCCGCTCGTACGCCGCGCACGCCGCCGGGATGTCCTCCGCGAGGCCGTCCGGCCCCGACACCTGCTCCGCGGGCCACCCGACCCGCGAGGCGATCTCCGTCTCGATCACGTTGCGGTACCGCTGCGGGTGCCCCGCGTCCAGGCCCACGTACTCGTCCAGCATGAAGCCCCGGGCCTCGGCGAACGACAGCCCGTCCTCGCGGTGACGACGCGCGAGCTCGTCGTACACCCTCAACGGGCTCGACCCCGTCGCCAGCCCCAGCACCGTGCCCGGGTTGCGGCGCAGCAGCGCCTCGATCGCGTCGGCCGCCAGCACGGCCAGCTCCTCCGCGGGGGCGATCACGACTTCCATGGGGGCTCCAGTCTCTCGGGGGCGGGATGAGGTCCATCATCCCGTCGTCGTGCCGTCATCGTGCGTGGTCCGTGCGCGGTCCGTGCGCGGTCCGCGCCGGTGCCCGCGGACGGGTCAGTCCTCGGCCACCGCCGGCGTGTTGAGCATCGGCGTGAGGCGCGCGTCGAACTCGTGCGCGAGGGTCGCGACGTCACCGCCGTCGGCGATGCGGCCGAACAGGTCCTCGTACACCCCGGCGTCCTCGATCGAGGCCCACCCGGGCGCAGGCGGGGTGAGCTTCGACGCGGCGGCCGTGCGGACCATGAGCCGGCCGTACCTGTCGCCCTTCATGAGCTCCTGGGCGTCCTCGTTCGCGGGCCCGAGCCCGGCGGCGGCGAGCTTCTCCTGGTATTCGTCGGAGAAGACGACGCGCAGCACGTCCTCGGCCAGGTCAGGGCTCGGCGACGTGGCCGAGACCGCGATGTTCGACCCACCGGCGAAGACGGGTGCCAGGCCGCCGTCCAGGCCGGGCAGGGCGAAGATGCCGAACGTGTCGGTGTCCTTCATCCCGTCGCGCACCAGCTCGCCCTCGTCGTTGCGCACGAGGTGGCCGATCGACCACCGCGCCCACGCGGGAGCCATGATCGTGGCGGCGGCGGGCGGCGCCTCCTCGACACCGTCGTTGAGGAAGTCCCAGTACTCGACGTCCTTCTCGGTGGACGGCAGGTACGACGCGTTCTCGTACACGTCCTGCCACATCTCGAGGCCCCCGACGGTCTTCGGGTCGGACAGGGTCGAGACCCAGCCGTCGCCCTCCTTCACCGCGAGGTCTCCGCCGGCGGCGAACACCCAGGAGATGCCGTTGCGCCAGTCCTGGCCGCCCATCGCGAACCCGGCGTGGTCGTCGTCCGTGAGCGCCTTGACGGACTCGCCGAACTCGGCCAGCGTCGTCGGCTCCTCGAGCCCCGCCGCGCCCCACACGTCCTTGCGGTAGAAGACGTACCGCGAGCCGAAGTAGTACGGCAGCGCGTAGTGGCGGCCGTCGACCGACCCCGCGTCGACGAACGACTGCAGCAGCTTGTCCCCGCCCAGCTCGTCGTACAGCTCCGGCGAGATCTCGCGGAACGCGCCCGTGGTGGTGAACGTCGGGGACTGCGTGTTGCCGATCTCGACGACGTCCGGCGTGGTGGCCGGGTCCTCCAGCGCCTCGGTGAGGTCGGCGACGAGGTCGCCCCACTCCTGCTGCTCGATCGTCAGGGTGGCGCCCGGGTGCTCGTCCTCGAACTTCTGCACGAGGAACTCGCGGAGCTCCGGCGTCGTGTCCTCGCCGACCAGCCACATCGTGAGGTCCTTGTCCGGCGCTGCCGGCTCCGCCCCCGTGCCGAGCACGGAGCACCCGGTCAGCGCGACCGTGAGCAGGCCCGCGGTCACGGCCGCGGAGATGGCCCCGGTCCGGCGCGCGGTCACGACGCCACCCCGTTCAGCGGGGCACTGTCGGCGACCGTGCGCCCCACGACGGCGGCGCCGACGGCGCCCACGGGCACGCGGCCCGGGGCCAGCCGGACGCGGTCGGCCAGGTGCAGCGAGCCGAGGAACCCGGAGTCCCGCGACTCGCGGACCAGCGCGGCGCGCACGGCGTCGAGGAGAGGCTCGCCGAGCTGCGCGACGCCGCCGCCCAGCACGACGTGCTGGACGTCGACCGTGAGGACCAGCATGCGCACGGCCGCGGCCACGGCCGAGGCGTAGGCGTCGCGCGCCTCGAGCGCCGCGGGGACGCCGCGCTCCGCCGCCTCGAACAGCTCCACCGGCGCGGGGCGGCCGGTGCGGACCGGCCAGAGCCGGGCGACGGCCGTCCCGGACGCGTACAGCTCGAGGCAGCCGCGCTGCCCGCACGGGCACACGGGGCCGGACGGGTCCACCGGGACGTGCCCGATCTCGCCGGCCGCGCCGCCGAAGCCGCGCCGCAGCTCGCCGTCGAGCACGAGGCCCGCGGCCAGGCCCGTACCGAGCGCGAGGAACGCGAGGTCGACCCGCGCCCGCGGCGTGCCCGCCGCGGCGGCCTCCAGGTGCGCGGCGCCGAGCGCCGCCACGTTGAGGTCGTTCTCCAGCCCGACGGGGATGCCGCCGAGCTCGTCGCCCAGCAGCCGGGCGAGCGCCAGCGGCGAGGCGTCCACGCCCACGTTCACGGCGTGCCGCACCGTCCCGGCGGCCGGGTCGACGAGACCGGGCATGCCCACGCCCACGCCGACGACGTCCGCGAGCTCGACGCCGGCCTGCCGCGCGACGCCGCGCACGGCGCGGGCCGCGCCCGCGACGACGCCGGCGGGGCCGCGCTCGGTGGCCAGCCGGGCCTGCGCCACGGTGGCGCCGGCAGCGTCCAGCAGGACGGCGAGGGTCTTGGTCCCGCCGATGTCGAGACCGACGGTGGGGCCCGCGGGGCCCGGCGGGTTCAGGGGTGTGGCGTCGTCCACGTCAGCCCTTCACCGCCCCGGCGACCAGGCCGGACGTCATCCGGCCCTGCACGAAGAGGAAGAAGACGATCACCGGCACGGCGATGAGCGTCGAGGCCGCCATGACCTCGCCCCAGTCGATGCCGCGGTTCGCCGACGCCGACAGGAAGCTGCGCAGCCAGATCGGCAGGGTCTGCCGGCTCTCGGCCGGGAGGATCACGAGCGCCGTCGTGAACTCGTTCCACGCCTGCAGGAACGCGTACACCCCGGACGCCACGAGTCCCGGCGCGAGCAGGGGGAACGTGATCCGCAGGAAGGCCTTGGTGCGTGAGAGGCCGTCGACCATGGCCGCCTCCTCGAGCTCGGCCGGGATGCCGGCGACGAAGCCGCGCAGCATCCAGATCGTGAACGGCACGAGCATCGCGGTGTACAGGACCGAGATGCCGAGCACCGAGTTGAGGCCGAGCACGGGCGCGCTCGCGCCGACGGTCGACAGCATCTTGTACTGGGCGATGAACAGGCCCTCGGCGGGCAGCATCTGGATGAACAGCACCGCCAGCACGAAGCTGGTCCGCCCGCGGAAACGCCACCGGCTGATCGCGAGGGCGGCGAGGAAGGCGAAGGCCAGGACGAGCACGATCGTCACGAGCGTGACCATGAGGCTCATCCGCAGCGCGCCGCCGAAGCCGGAGCCTGTCAGGACGCTGCCGAAGTTCGCGAGGGTGAAGTGCGTGGGCAGGAAGCTCGGCGTGTCCGCCCGCAGCCGCGCGTCGGGCGTCACGGCCGACAGCAGCATCCAGTAGACGGGGAACGCCCACACGAGGGACAGGACCACGCCCAGGGCGCCCAGCAGGATCTTGCCGACCCGCGGTCGGGGGCGGCGCGCCACCGCGGCGGCGTCGCGCACGGCGGGCGCGGCGGCCGGCGCCGCCACCCCGGTTCCGGTCTCGGTCGCGGCGGTCACGCGGCGTCCTCCTTCATGAGGCTGCGCACGTACGGCGCGGCGAGCAGCACCGTGAGCAGCAGGACGAAGATCGAGACGGCGGCGGCGCCGGAGAAGTCCTGGCTGCCGATGCCGAGCTCGTAGATGAAGTTGCCCAGCAGGTTCGTCTCGGAGATCGGGGCGCCGGCGTCCTGCAGCAGGCGGATCTGCGCGAACACGCGCAGGTCCCAGATGATCTGCAGCAGCAGCACGATGGCGAGCACCGGGCGCACCAGCGGCAGCAGGATGTGGCGCAGGATCTGCGCGGGGCTGGCGCCGTCGAGCCGGGCGGCCTCGAGGACCTCCTCGGAGACCTGCGTGAGGCCGGCGTACAGCGACATCGCCACGAACGGCACCGACATCCACACGATGACCAGGGTCGCGACGACGAAGAACGTCAGCGGCTGCGCGAGCCAGGCGTAGCCCTGGTACTGGTCGAGGCCGATCTGCACGAGCAGCCAGTTGACGACGCCGGCGCGGTAGTCGAACAGCCACCGGAAGACGGTCACCGCGGCCACGAGCGGCGTCGCCCAGGCCAGCAGGAGCACGACCTGCATGGTGATGCGCACCGCGCCGTGCACCGCCTTCATGAGCAGCGCGAGGCCGAGCCCGATGGCCACCGTGAGGAACGCGTTCACGAGGCAGAAGATCAGGGAGCGCGTCACGACGGGCAGCAGCCGCTCGTCGGAGAAGATCCGCGCGTAGTTGTCCAGCCCGGCGAAGGTGGGGGGCGCGCCGAACTGCTGCATCATCCCGTATTCCTGCAGCGAGGTCACGACCTGCCAGTACACGGGGTAACCGAGACCGACGAGGAGGATCAGCACCGCGGGGAGCAGCAGGAGGTAGGGGGTGGCCGGCTGGCGCCGACGGCGGATCGCGATGGTGGACGCGGGTGTCGCGATGGTCATGCGGTCCTCCTTCCCGGTGGTCGTGGATGACGGGCGGAGCGGTGGAGCTGGTGGGGGGACCAGCGAGGTGGCACCGCTCCGCCCGTCAGTCAGGGGTGGGGCTGAAGGGGTCAGCCCGCCTGGCCGTTGAGCATCGGCGTGAGCTTCTCGTCGTACTGCTTGGCGAGAGCCGTCACGTCACCGCCCTCGGCGATCTTCTGGAAGAGCTCCTCGTAGACCGAGGCGCCCTCCACGGCGGCCCAGCCGGGTGCGGCCGGGGTGAGCTTCGACGCCTCGGCGGTCGCCACGGCGACCTCGCCGAACTTGTCCGGGTTGCCGTCGGCGTCCACGGTCATGAGCTTGTTGAAGTCCGTGTTGGCCGGGCCCAGGCCCGCCTTGGCGAGCATCGTCTGGTACTCGTCCGAGTAGATGATCCGCAGCAGGTTCTCGGCGAGCTCCGGGTGCTGCGACTTCGCGGACACCGCGACGTTCGAGCCACCGGCGAACACGGGGGCCACGCCGCCGTCGACGCCGGGCAGGGCGAAGATGTCGAACTTCTTGTCGTCCGCCATGCCGTCGCGCACCTCCTTGCCGTCGTCACCCTTCGTCAGGTCGCCGATGGACCAGCGGGCCCAGCCCGGCGCCATGATGGTCGCGCCCTCGGGCGCGCCGCCGTCGGTGCCGTCGTTGATGAAGTCCCAGTACGCCTCGTCCTTGGCCGTCGCCGGCAGGTTCGACGCGTTCTCGAAGACGTCCTGCCACTGCTCGAGGCCCTTGACCGTGTTCGGGTCGGACAGCGTGGAGGTCCACTGGTCGCCGTCCTTGACGGCGAGCTCGCCGTCGTTCGCGAAGACCCAGGAGATGCCGTTGCGCCAGTCCTGCCCGCCCATCGCGAACCCGGACTGCTTCTTGGAGGTGAGCTCCTTGACCGAGTCGCCGAACTCCTCCAACGTCTTGGGGACCTCGAGGCCGGCCTTCTGCCAGATGTCCTTGCGGTAGAACATGTAGCGCGAGCCGTAGTAGTAGGGCAGCGCGTACTTGGTCTCGTCGATCGAGCCCGCGTCGACGAACGACTGCAGCAGCTTGTCGCCGCCCAGCTCGTCGTACAGCTCCGGCGAGATCTCGCGGAACGCGCCCGCGTAGGTGAACGTCGGCGCCTGCGTGTTGCCGATCTCGACGACGTCCGGGGTGTTGGCGGCGTCGGGCAGCGCGGTCGTGAGCTTGGTGACCAGGTCGGTCCAGTCCTGCTCCTCGATCGTCAGCGTCGAGCCGGGGTTCTCCTCGGCGAACGTGTCGACCAGGTACTTGCGCAGGTCGTCGTTGGTGTCGGCGCCGGCGAGCCACAGGGTGATGTCGCCGGCCTCGGGGGTGCCGCCGGACTCGCCGGTCCCCTCGTCGTCGGCGGGCGCGCACGCGGCGAGCGCGAGCGCCAGGGTCAGGCTCGTCGCCACGCCGGTGGCGACCACACGGGTCCTCTTCACTGGGGATTCCTCTCGATCTTTCTGGGGTCGATCCGAGCACCGCGGCGCCGGGGGCGGCGCGCGCGGTGCGGGCAGTTCGTCGGGGTCAGGAGACGCCGAGCTGGGCGGCCAGCACCAGGACGGCCGCACCGGCGAGGACGACGTCCTCGTCGAGCGTGGCCATCCGCAACCGCAGCCCGGCGGCCGTGGCCGGCATCGTGCGGTCCGTCAGGGTCTGCAGGGCGGCGGTGCGCAGCGCGCCGTCGAGCAGGTCGGCGGGGCCGCTGAGCAGCACCTCGCCGAGGTTCAGGGCGCCCACGACGGGCGCGAGCGCGACGCCGAGGGTGCGGCCGACGCCGGCGAGCGCCTCGTCGGCGGCGGCCGGGTCCAGCCCGGCGACGGCGCGGCGCAGGGCCGGTGCGGCGAGCACGGTCTCGAGGCAGCCGCGGCGCCCGCAGGCGCACGGCTCGCCGTCGTCCACGACCGTGACGTGGCCGAGCTCGCCCGCGGCGTCGGCCGAGCCGTGCACCCGGGAGCCGTCCACCATCACGCCGGCGCCCACGCCCTGCCCGACCGTGAGGACGAGCATCGAGTCGGCGGCGCCTCCGTAGGTGTACTCGCCGAGGGCGGCGGAGTTCGCGTCGTTGGCCACGTGGACAGGAAGGGCCAGCCGGTCGGTGAGGATCGCGGCCAGCGGCAGGTCGGTCCACTGCCGGTTGGGCGCCTCGACGACACGGCCGGAGTCGTCCACGACGCCCGGGGAGCCGACGCCCACCCCGATGACGGGGCGCGTGGCGGCGGAGATCAGGGTCCGCGCGAAGCGGGTGAGCAGGTCCACGAGCTCGTCGCCGACGTGGCCGGCGACCGGCAACGAGCGGCGCACGACGGCCTCGCCCGTGAGCGTCATGACCGCGCCGCGCATGACGGCGTCGTCCGACAGGTCGACGGCCACGATCTGGTAGGCGTCGGTGCGCATCCCCACGAGGATCGCGGGCTTGCCGACGCGGCGGCCCGGCTGCACGCCCAGCTCCTCGACGAGCCCCTCGGCGAGGAGGACGTTCACCAGGTCGGAGATGGTCACGCGGGTCAGGGAGGTGGCTCGTGCCAGGTCGGCCCGGGAGGTCGGCCCCTCGTGGAAGAGGTGCTGGAGCACCAGGGAGCGGTTGTGCGCCCGGGCGTGCTCGGGGAGCACCTTGGAGGTGGCTCGCAGGCCGGCACCCAGACCTCGTCGTGCTGTGCGCGTCGTCGGCGTGGACATGTTTGTTAGTACAGCGTCTTAACTAGCCCTCTGTCAATCTGCGATCTCCCGCGCGCGGGAAGGCGTGACCGGATCGTGACGGACGACCCGTGCCGGGGCCCGCGCGAGAACGACGGGACGACCTGCAGGACGACATCGGCCAAGGTCACGGTCTCGGCACGGTCGGGTCACGATCGAGCGGACCGCCCCCGGATGCGTGGCCGCCGCACCCTACGCTCGGAGCCATGCCCGCCACCCCGCGCCAGGCCCGGACCCGCCGCGCACCGCTCCGCACGGCCCTGGCAGCGATGCTCCTGCTGGTCATGACGGCCTGCTCGTCGGGCGGCGGCGACGCAGGCGGAGCGTCCTCCGGCGTGGAGGCCGACGGCACCGTCGCTGACGTCGGCGCCCCGGAGCAGGCGGCGGACGGGGGTGCCGTCGCGGAGGGCGCCGCGGAGCCCGGCGCCGCCGCGGCCCGCGAGATCGTCACCACCGGCCGCGCGACCGTCGTCGCGGACGACCCAGCGGCGGCGGCGACGCGGCTCGCGCGACTGGTCGAGGAGGCCGGCGGCCGCGTCGAGCGACGTTCGGAGACGGCCGCCACCGACGACTCCCCGGGATCGGCGTCGCTGACCCTGAGGGTCCCCGCCGACCGGATGACCGGCGCCGTCGAGGCCCTCGACAAGCTCGGCACCGTCGAGAGCGTCGACGTGGACAGCACGGACGTCACCGGCGAGGGGCAGGACCTCGACGCCCGCATCGCCGCGCTGACGACCTCCACGGACCGGCTGCGCGAGCTCATGAAGTCCGCCGGGAGCACGGAGGACCTGCTCCAGGTGGAGCAGGAGCTGTCCGAGCGCCAGGCGGACCTCGACGCGCTCACCGCGCAGCGCCAGCGCCTGTCCGACCAGGTGGCGATGTCGACGCTCGACGTCGAGATCGTGCCCGAGCCGGTCGCCGCGGCCCAGTCGCGCGGCGGGTTCCTCGGCGGCCTCGCCTCGGGCTGGGGCGCCCTCGTCACGACGGTCCAGACGGTCGTGCTGGTGCTGGGCGTGCTGCTCCCCTGGCTCGCCCTCGGCGGGATCGGCTACCTCGGCTACCGCTGGCTGCGCAGGCGCACGCGGCCCGAGGCCGGCGCCGACGGCGGCCCGACGGACCGCCCGGGCGACGACGGCCCCGGCGACCCGGACGCCCCGCGCCCGGCCTCGCCCGACGAGGCCCCCGAGCCGGTGCCCGCCGGCCGCTGACCGGTCGGCCGCTGCTGCGGCTCACCCCCGGCCCGGCCGCTTCCCCGGCTCCGCGCCGTCGCGTCCCTCGACCCAGCCGCCCATCCCGGCCCAGCCGGCGGCCGCGCGCTCGGCGCCGAGGTCCCGCGGCCAGCCCGCGACCCCCGGGCGCTGCTGCCAGGGCCGCGGCCCGTCGAGCGGACGGTACTCGACGCCCGCGGCGTCGAGCCGGGCGAGGTGACCGTCGCGCAGCCGCTCGTCGAACCCCGGCGCCGCGGGGTTCCACACCGCCTCCGCGAACGCGGCGAGGCGCGGGAAGGCCGCGTAGTCGACCCGCCGCGCCGAGTCGAGGTGCTCGCTCCAGAGCTGCGCCTGGGCACCCAGCACCGTGCCCGGCAGGTCGCCGGCCAGCTCGGGGCGCGCCTCCAGCAGCCCGGCCGGCAGCGGCTCGAACGCCCGCACGTCGGCGACCGTGCGCACGAAGCCGACGGGGACGGGCTCGTCGTCGCCGTCGGCGGCGCGGTGGTCGAGGTACACCTGCTGCTCGGGGGCCATCACGACGTCGTGCCCGGCCGCGAGGGCGTCCGCGGCCACGGCGTGGCCGCGCCAGCAGGTGACCACGACGTCGCGCGGCAGGTCGGGCCCGAACGCCTCGTCCCACACGACGGCGCGGCGCCCCTTCGACCGCAGGTGCTCGGCGAGCCGCGCGAGGAACCACCCGTGCAGGCGGGCCACGTCGCCCTCGCCGTCGGGCCCGACGAGGCCGAGGCCGGCGGCGCGCGCCACGATGTCGGGGCGCTCGCGCCACGCCGTCGTCGGCACCTCGTCCCCGCCGAGCGCGACGAACGGCGAGTCGAAGACCTCGCACACCTCGTCGAGCACGCCCGCGAAGAAGTCGACCGCGGCGTCGGACGGGTCGATCACGTCCTCGCTGATGCCCCAGGTGGTGCGCACCTCGTGCGTGCCGGGGCGCGCGGCCAGCTCCGGGTAGGCCGTGAGCAGCGCCTGCACGTGGCCGGGCGAGCCGATCTCGGGGACCACGGTGACGCCGCGCTCGCGCGCGTAGGCCACGATCTCCCGCAGGTCGTCGCGCGTGTAGCAGCCGCCGTGGGGCCGGCCGTCGTAGCGCTCTGCGCGCCAGGTGCCGACGCCGGACTCGTGCCGCCACGACCCCACCTCCGTGAGCCGCGGGTACCGCTCCACCTCGATCCGCCATCCCTGGTCGTCGGTGAGGTGGAGCTGCAGCACGTTGAGGTGGTGGGCGGCGGCGAGGTCGACGAAGCGCAGCACGTCCGCCTTCGGCAGGAAGTGCCGCGCCACGTCGAGCAGCACACCGCGCCAGCCGAACCGGGGCCCGTCGTCGACGGTCACGACGGGCAGCGCGAGGGCCGCGCGGCCGGCGCGGCGGAACGCCTGGGGGCCGGCCAGCTGCCGCAGCGTCTGCGCGGCCGCGTGGGCCCCCGCGGCGGCGCCCGCCACGACCCGCACGACGGCGTGACCGCCGCCGTCGGCGACGGTCACGCGGTAGCCGTCCGCGGGGAGGGCGGTGTCGACGCCGAAGGTCACGTCCGCGTCCGGGTCGCTCGGGCCCGTCGGCACCAGGTCCAGGCCGAACGCGTCCTCGCTCGCCCGGCGCCACCACCGGGCGGCGTCGCGCAGGTCCGGGTCGGCGGCGATGCGCGCGCCGTCGCGCAGGGCCAGCACCTCTCCGTCGGTGCGCAGGGACACGGGGGCGGGGACGACGTCGGCGGCGTACGGCATCCGGCCACCCTAGGAAATGTTCGGGCTCCGAAGCAATGGGGTCTCCGCTCTTGCCCGGACGCACGACAGGCGGGCCACCGAGGGGTGGCCCGCCTGTTCGCAGGGGTGGAGCTGCCGGGAATCGAACCCGGGTCCGGTGGCGCTATTCGAGGACTTCTCCGGGCGCAGTCTGCTGTGATTTTCTCGGCCCCCGCACTCACGCAGACAAGGTGCGGACGGGCCCAGTCACCTAAAAGTCCCCGCCGCCCCGGTGACGAGGGCGACGAGCAGTGGCTCTCTAGATGACGTGAGCTACCGGGTCGAGAGCGATCCCGGGCTCACGGACTTCGGAGCTCGCTCAGGCGGCGAGGGCGAAGTCGGTGCGCTTGTTATCGGCACCTATAGGTTTGCAGGCAAGCGTTCACGAGATGAGCCTGCATCCTCGGCCCGCTTCTCCTCGAAGCACGACCACCGTCGAAACCGATCAGCCCCTATGTATTTGTCAAACCGGGTCTGCCGACCCCGACGGCCACAGCGAACCGTGCCGACGCCGTCCAGTCTAGTGGATCAACCACCGCGGGTGCGCCCTTATTTCCGCTGGCCGCGCCGCGAGGAGGACCCGGTCAGCCGAGCAGCTCCTGGTGCCGGATGGCGCGCTGCGCCTCGCGCATGTCCTGCTGCTCGCGCAGCGTCTGCCGCTTGTCGTACTCCTTCTTGCCGCGTGCCAGTGCGATCTCCACCTTGGCGCGGCCGTCCAGGAAGTACAGGCTCAGCGGGACGAGCGTGTGGCCCTTCTCCCGGGACTTCACGCCCAGCCGGTCGATCTCCTCGCGGTGCAGCAGCAGCTTGCGCTTGCGGCGCGGCGCGTGGTTGTTCCAGGTCCCCTGGAAGTACTCGGGGATGTGCACGTTCTCGAGCCACGCCTCACCGTTGTCGATCGCCGCGTACCCGTCGAGCAGCGACGCACGGCCCATGCGCAGCGCCTTCACCTCGGTGCCGGACAGCACGATCCCGGCCTCGACCACGTCCTCGATCACGTAGTCGTGGCGGGCCTTCTTGTTGTTCGCCACGATCGTGCGCGGGTCGCCCTGCTTCTTCTTGGCGCCCTTGGCCTTGTTGGACACGGTCTCCTCCTCCCGGGTTCGCGGTCTCGCGACGATCCAGGATACGGGAGCCTGGCGCCGCGGCCAGGGCTTTTCCTCGCCCCGCGAACGCTCGGCGGGGCGTCAGTTCAGCCAGCCGCCCATCGGGTCCGTGGTGCTGCCGTTGACGTAGACCTCGAAGTGCAGGTGGCACGCCGCCGACGTCCCCGTGGACCCGGAGTAGCCGATGATCTCGCCCTTGCCGACCTTCTCGCCCACGCTCACCGTGTCGTAGGTCAGGTGCAGGTACCGGGACATCACGTTGTCACCCCGGTACGAGCCGTGGTTGATGAGCACGTTGTTGCCGCCGCCGGACGTGTAGTGCGCCTGCTCGACGTAGCCGCTCTGGGCCGCGTAGATGGGCGTCCCGCAGTACGTGCGGATGTCGGTCCCGGCGTGCAGCCGCCAGTAGTGCAGCGTCGGGTGGAACCGCATCCCGTACGAGCTGGTCACCACGTGGTAGTTCGTCGGCCAGCCGAGGAACGGCCCGGACGAGGACGACCCCCCGCCACCGCCGCCCCCACCGCCGCCGGAGCCGCCACCGTTGCTGGAGCCGCCGCCCCCACCGCCGCCGCCGTTGCTCCGGCGCTCGGCAGCCGCCTTCTTGCGGGCCGCCTCCTCGGCCTTGCGGCGCTCCTCGGCGAGCCGGGCGTCGCGGGCCTTCTGCTTGGCGATGATGTCCTTCAGCTGCGCCTCGAGGCTCTGCTGCGCCTGCTCGTTCGCCTTGAGCTCCTCGAGGGCGTTCGCCTTCTGCGCCTCGATCGACGCCTTGAGCTTGCGCTGCTTCGAGATGAGGCGCTCGACCTCGGCCTTGCGGTCCGCGGCCTCCCGCTGCGCCTTCTCCGCGGCGACGACGTTGGCGTCGGCCTCCCGCTTGAGGTCCTCGATCGCCGACCGGATGGCGTCGAGGCGCGCCTGCTGGTTGCGGGCCACCGCCTCGGCGTCCTGCAGGTCGGTCAGGGTGCGCGCCTGGCTGCGCGCCGCCGACGACGAGACGGCGAACTCCTCGAGGAAGTCCTCGGTGGACTGGGCCCCGGTGACGATGCCCAGGGTGCTCGTGTCGTCGCCGTTGCGGTACGCCTGTCGCGCCATCTGCACGACGTCGGCGCGCGCCGCATCGACCTTGCCCTTGCCGGCCTCGATCTGGCCGGAGACGGCGGCCTCCTCTGCCTCGGCGTCGGACAGGCGCTGCGCCAGGATCGCGGCCTTGCGCCGCGCCTCCTCGAGCCGTGCCTCCGCGGCCGCCAGCTCGGCCTGCGCCACCGGGAGGCGGCCCTCGACCTCGTTGAGGTCCAGCACCGCCTGCCGGTACTTGGCGTTGGTGTCCTCGAGCTCCTCCTGCAGGCTGTCGCGCTCGCGCTCCTTCGCGCGCTGCTTCGCCTCGGCGGCGGCCCGCTGGTCGTCGATGTCGTCCGCGGCCGCCGAGCGTGCGGACACACCGGCGGACACCGTCGCCGACGTCGTCGCACCGCCCAGCACCAGGACGGCGGCCACGAGCCCGCCGACCGCGCGCCGGCCGACGCCGGGGGATGTCCTCAGGGTCGTCATCTGCGATCTCACACCCTCGTGTACCGGTTGAGCGTCACCACGGACGACACCACCGCCAGGAGCACGGCGATGCCGATGAGCAGCGGCGCGACGAACAGGACGTCTCCCACGTCCACGTACGCGACCCAGTCGACGGAGTCCTGCAGCCAGTCCGTCACCAGGTACTGCACGGCGAGCCAGAGCCCTCCCACGGCGAGCAGCGCGCCCACCAGCGCGGCGATCGCGCCCTCCAGCATGAACGGCAGCTGCACGAAGAGGTTCGACGCGCCAACCAGGCGCATGATGCCGGTCTCGCGTCGGCGCGAGACGGCGGAGAGCCGGATCGTCGTCGTGATGAGCAGCACCGCCGCGAGCAGCATCACGCCCGCGAGCCCCGCGGCCAGCAGCGACGCGCGCCCGAGCGCGAGGAACAACGGCTCGAACACCTCGCGCTGATCCTCGACGACCTCGACGCCCGCGCGACCCTCGAGGACGTCGTCGACCACCTGGTACTGCTCCGGATCGACCAGCTTGAGCCGGAACGACGCCTGCATGTCGTCCTCGGTGAGCTGGGTGCCCTGGTAGCCGTCCGGGTAGAGCTCCGTGAACGCCTCGAACGCGTCCGCCTTGCTCTCGAAGTAGGTGGCGGCGACGACGTCGGACAGCTCGGTGTCGATGACCTTCTCGAGCCCGGCGATCTGGTCCTCGGTGGCCTCGCCGTCCGCGCACGTCGGCGCGGTGGAGCCGTCCGGGCAGAGGAAGACGGAGACCTCGACGAGGTCGTACCAGTCGCCCTTGAGCTTGGTGACCTGCGTCTGCAGCAGCGCCGCCGCGCCCACGAAGGTCAGGGACACGAACGTCACGAGGACGACCGAGACCACCATCGACAGGTTGCGCCGCAGGCCCTGGAGGACCTCGGTGAGGACGAACTGGAGCCGCACCCTCAGGCCTCCCGTCCCGCGCGCACGCGCTCGTGCTCGCGCAGCACCTGCTGCACCACCTCGTCCGCGGACGCGCCCGCCGGCTCGGGAACCGAGCGCCTCGGGGCCGGGGGCGGCGCGGCCGGCGCCTCGGGGGCCACGGGACCCTGACCCTGCCCGGTCTCCTGCACGCTCTCCTGCACGATCCCCTGCTCGGTCTCGTGCGCAGCCTCCTGCGCCGCTGCTCTCGCGGCCGCCGCCTCGGCGGCCCGCTCGGCCTCGAGGTCCGCCGGCTCGGGCGAGACCTGGACGCGCTGCACCGCCCGCTCTCCGCGACCCGGGGCGTCGAGCACCGGCGTCTGCCCCACCTGCGGCAGGATCGACTCCCGCTCGCCGTAGACCGCGTCGACCTCGTCGCGCACCACCGACCCGGTCGACAGCTCGACGACGCGCTTGCGCATCTCGTTGACGATCTCGTCGTCGTGCGTGGCCATGACCACGGTGGTGCCGGTGCGGTTGATCCGGTCGAGCAGCCGCATGATGCCGAGGGACGTGGTCGGGTCGAGGTTGCCCGTCGGCTCGTCGGCCAGCAGGATCTGGGGCCGGTTGACGAACGCCCGCGCGATCGCGACACGCTGCTGCTCGCCGCCGGACAGCTCGTGCGGGAGCCGCTTCTCCTTGCCGTCGAGGCCCACCATCTCCAGCACCTCGGGCACGGTGGTGCGGATCGTGTGCCGCGGCTTGCCGATCACCTGCAGGGCGAAGGCCACGTTCTCGTAGACCGTCTTGCCGGGCAGCAGGCGGAAGTCCTGGAAGACGACGCCGATGCTGCGTCGCAGGGAGGGCACCTTCCAGCTCGACAGCCGGGACAGGTCGCGACCCGCGACGTACACGGTGCCGCCCGTGGGCCGCTCCTCGCGCAGCACGAGCCGCAGGAACGTGCTCTTGCCCGAGCCGGAGGCACCCACGAGGAAGACGAACTCACCGCGCGCGACGTCGACGGAGACGTCGTCGAGCGCGGGCCGCGCCCCTCGGGCGTAGACCTTCGAGACGTTCTCGAACCGGATCACGACGTGCCTCTCCCCTGCCAGTCGACCGTGCGGCACCCGCGACGGCACGACGTCACGTCGCACCTGGGCCGGGGCCGCCCGATTCCCGAGAGTCGCACCCGGTGGGGAGGGTGGCGCGAAGGACACGCCGGTGTGTCGTGGGTCAGGAATGACGCCCGAGGCACCCGTTCAGGGTCTCCCGGCGGCGTCGTCGGCCGGACGGAGCCCGTCAGGCGGCGTCGGCGCCGCCCGAGCGGCGCCAGCGGATCCCGGCCTCGATGAAGTCGTCGATGGCGCCGTCGAACACGGCCTGCGTGTTCCCGGACTCGTGCTCGGTGCGGAGGTCCTTGACCATCTGGTACGGCTGCAGCACGTACGAGCGCATCTGGTCGCCCCAGCTCGCCTTGATGTCGCCGGCGAGCTCCTTCTTCTTCGCCGCCTCCTCCTGCTGCCGGATGAGCAGCAGGCGGGACTGCATGACGCGCAGCGCCGCGGCGCGGTTCTGGATCTGCGACTTCTCGTTCTGCATCGACACGACCGTGCCCGTGGGGAGGTGGGTCATGCGCACCGCGGAGTCCGTCGTGTTCACGGACTGCCCGCCGGGGCCCGACGAGCGGAACACGTCGATCTTGAGCTCGGACTCGGGGATCTCGATGGAGTCGGTCTGCTCGATGAGCGGCACCACCTCGACCGCGGCGAACGACGTCTGGCGGCGGCCCTGGTTGTCGAACGGCGAGATCCGCACCAGGCGGTGCGTGCCCGCCTCGACGGACAGGTTGCCGAACGCGTACGGGGCGTTCACCTCGAACGTGGCCGACTTGAGCCCGGCCTCCTCCGCGTAGGAGGTGTCCATCACCTTGGTCGGGTAGCCGTGCCGCTCTGCCCAGCGCAGGTACATCCGCATGAGCATCTCGGCGAAGTCCGCGGCGTCGACGCCGCCGGCGCCCGCGCGGATCGTCACGACGGCCTCGCGGGCGTCGTACTCGCCGGACAGCAGGGTGCGCACCTCGAGCGCGTCGAGGTCCTTGCGGATGACGGCGACCTCGGTCTCGGCCTCCGTCAGCGAGTCCTCGTCCTCCATCTCGAGCCCCAGCTCGACCAGCGTCTCGACGTCGTCGATCCGGCTGCCGAGCTTCTCGACCCGCTGCAGCTCGCCCTGCGCGGTGGACAGCGCGGACGTGACCTGCTGCGCCTTCTCCGGGTCGTCCCACAGGTCGGGGGCGGAGGCCTGCTGCGTGAGGTCGTCGATCTTCGCCTGCAGCGCGGTGGGGTCGCTCACGGCCTCGATGGACTCGAGGGTGGCGCGCAGCGCCTTGATCTCTGCGGGGAAGTCGATGGTGGCCACGATCCTCAAGGTTACCCGCCACGCGAGGCTCCCCCGCCCGTCGGCTGCCCGTCGGCTGCCCGCCGCCGGCGTCAGCCCCGCTCGGGCAGGGTACGGCCGAACATCTGCGCGGTGTCGCGGGCGCTGGGCGTGCCGGCGTCGGGGTCGGCGCCCGCGGCGACGAGCGCCGCGACCACGTCGTCGGAGCCCTTGAAGACGGCGCCCGCCAGCGGGGACTGGCCGCGCGCGTTGACCCGGTCCACGTCGGCGCCCCGCTCGGCGAGCCCGCGCACCAGGGCGGCGTGCCCGTGGTACGCCGCCAGCATGAGCAGGGTGTTCCCCGCCGCGTCGGCGTGGTCGGCCGGGACGCCGGCGTCGACGAACTCCAGGAGCAGGTCGGCGCCGGCGCGCGCGAGGTCGAACATCTGGTCCAGGTCCACCGGCAGCTTGTCGGCGGGCGGCGTCTCGTCGGTCATGCGCGCGAATCTACCGGGCGGGGCTTCCTGTCCGGGTCGATGCTGAGGATGGGAGCCGTGGAGGAGGTCGACCATGACGACGTACCGGTGGCGCGGGCTCGGGACCGGCAGCGTCGAGCACCTCGACCTGCTGGCGCGCGACGACAGGCTCCGCGCCCGCTCCGTCGTCGACCTCGGGCCCGTGCGGCTCGAGTACGCGATGGAGCTCGGCACGGGGCCGGGCGACTCTTGGACGTTCCGGGTGCTGCGGCTGCGGTCGTCGGACGGCCGCCAGCTCGACCTGAGCCGGGAGGCCGACGACGACTGGCGGGTGGACGGCGCCGCCCGGCCCGACCTCTCCGAGGCCGTGGACGTGGACCTCTCGTTCAGCCCGTTCACGAACACGCTGCCGATCCGCCGCCTCGACCTCGCGGTCGGGGCGGCGGCCGACATCGTCACGGCGTACGTCGACGGGGAGACCTTCGAGGTCTCTCCCGACCCGCAGCGGTACACCCGGCTGGACGCCGACCGGTACGTCTACGAGTCCCGCGACGGCGACTTCCACCGCGAGATCTCCGTGGACGCCGACGGCCTCGTCGTGGACTACCCGGGCCTGTTCACCCGCCTCGCCGACGACGGATGAGCGGACCGGTCAGGCGGCGACGATCTCCCGGCCCGGGCCGAAGACCTCGTGGTGGATGCGGTCGGCGGTGACGCCGCGGCCGAGCAGGGCCGACTGCACCACCGCCATGAAGGGGGCCGGGCCGCAGAGGTAGGCGTCGGCGTCGTGCGGGACGTCGACGCCGTCCAGGTCGATGTAGCCCGAGCGCAGCCGGTCCTGCACCGGGCGGGTCCCGAGGTCCTCGTACCAGCGGTGCAGCTCGGCCGTCGGGAGGTCGTCGACGAGCGCGCGGAGCTCGGCGCGGTGCGCGTGCCGCGCGGGCGAGCGGTCGGCGTGCAGCACCACGACGCGGCGCGCGGTGCCGACGTCGCGCAGGTGGTGCAGGAAGCCGATCATCGGCGTGATGCCGATGCCCGCGGAGACCAGCACCAGGGGGTTCTCCCCGTCGACGAGGGTGAGCTCGCCGAACGGGGTCGAGACCTCGAGGGCGTCACCCTCGAAGACGTTGTCGTGCAGGTGGTTGGAGACCTCGCCGGCGGGCGCGACCCGCGCCGGGTCGAGCCCGGGGAGGATCGCCTTCACCGAGACGGCCCAGGCGCCGGGCGACCCGCCGCCCGTGAGGCTGTACTGGCGGATCTGCCGCGCGCCGTCGGGCAGGGTGACGGCCACCGAGACGTACTGCCCGGGGCGCGCGGCGGGGAGCGGGGCGCCGTCCGAGGAGACGAGCTCGAGAGAGATCGTGTCGGGCGACTCCTGGACCCGGCGGCGGACGTAGACCGTGCGCCAGACGTCACCGGGCGCCACCCCCGCCTCGGCGTACAGGCCGAGCTCGATCTCGACGAGCGCGTCGGCCATGTCCCAGTAGACCTCGTCCCACGCCGCCGCGACCTCGGGCGTGACGGCGTCGCCGAGCACCTCGACGATGGCGGCGAACAGGTGCTCGTGCACGATCGGGTACTGCTCCGGGAGGATCCCGAGCGAGGCGTGCTTGTGCGCGATCCGGGCCAGGACGGCGCGCGGGTCCGGGCCGTCGTCGACGAGGAGGGTCGCGTAGGCGGCGATGGCCCCGGCGAGGGCACGCTGCTGGTCGCCGCGGGCCTGGTTGCCCCGGTTGAACAGGTCGCGCTCCAGCTCGGGGTGCGCGGCAAACATGCGCCGGTAGAAGATCGGCGTGATGTCGCCGATCGCGCCGCCGATCACGGGCAGCGTGGTGCGGACGACGGCGGCGGACTCGGGGGTGAGCATGCGTGACTCTCCTGTCTCTTCCTTCGGGGATCTCCGCGCCCGGTGGGTGCGCCTCGTGGGTGCGCCCGGCGCGGACGTCAGCCGGGCGGGCGCGCACCGATGGTGAGCAGCAGGTCCCGGGTGGGTGCGGCGGAGACGTCGGCGATCGTCACCGGGTCGAGGGCCGCGAAGAAGGCCTCGCGGGCGCGGGCCAGCGCGCCACGCAGCCGGCAGCCGCCGCGCAGCGGGCACGGGTTCGCGCCCTCGCACTCGACGACCTCGCCGTCGCCCTCGAGGGCGCGCGCGACGAACCCGACGGACAGGTCGCGGGCGCCGTCCGCGAGGCGCAACCCCCCGGCCCTGCCTCGGCGGGCGTCGACGACGCCGAAGTGGCCCAGCCGCGTGACGACCTTCGCGGCGTGCGTCGCCGGCACGTTCAGCTGCTCGGCGAGCGCGCGCGTCGTCGCCGTCTGCTCGGCGTCGAGCACGGCGAGGCGCATGACGATCCGCAGGCCGAGATCGGTGAAGGCGGTGAGCTGCACACCCGCAGGCTAGCCAAATCGGCATCTTGGATGCGCCTTTTGCGGTGTGGGAAGTTCCACACTCCGTCGGCGGGCTCTCGCGGGCCGCGGTGAGCCGCCCCCGGGCTCAGCCCGCGCGGGCTGACGACGTCGCGGCGACGGTGAACCCGCCGCCGAACGCATCCGTGAACCACCGCAGCAGCGGCGGGCGCGACGTGGCCGCCAGCCCGACCTGCGCCGTCCGCCCGTCCGGCGAGGTCGCCTCCACCAGGCGCAGGCCGTCGAGCCCTTCCGCCTCCCCCGGGTGCGCGGCGAGGTAGTCGCGCACCGACTCCTCGACGTCGGCGTCGGTGAGCGTCAGTACCGCCTCTCCCTGCGAGGACGACGTGTCGTCGTAGAACCGCTCCGGGGGCACGGCGTCGGCCGCGTCCGCCGCGACGGCGTCCGCGAGGTCGTACAGGTGCTTGCGGTCGAGGTGCACGGCGGTCGCCGACGCCACCGTGCCGACCAGCATCAGCGCCAACGCCACCACGCCGGCCGTGAGCAGCATGATCCGGCCGTCCTCCGGGCCGGCCCCGGCCTGCGCGCCGCGCTGCGGGTGTCGCCGGGTCACGACCGCGCCGTCCCGTACTCGTCGACCGTCGCGACGTGCGTCGCGGTGACCGGGATCTCCAGCGGCAGCCAGCCGCGCAGCGCCTCGGGCACGAACGGCAGCGGCACCGCCAGCCGCGTCCGCACCCCCACCGTCGCGCCCGGCGTGAGGCACGGGTCGGCCGAGCACTCCAGGGACACGGAGCCGTCGGCGACGGCGAACCCCTGGTCCTCGAACGCGAGCCCGGCCGCCGCACGGGCCCGCTCCGCGCCCGACCCCGAGGAGTCGGCCGTCACCATCGCCCGGCCCGCCTCCCGCGCCGCGCCCTCGACGGCGAACGCGCCGGCCTGCACCTGCGCGACCGTGAGCACCAGGTACACCAGCGGCACCAGGAGCAGCACCGCCGTGCCGAGGAACTCCACCAGCGCGGCGCCCGCCTCGGGGTCGGGCCCCTCGGGCTCCTGTAGCGGTTCCGCCCGGGGGCCGCGCGACGGCCGCTGAGCCGGCGCGCTCACGCCTCCTCCAGCGCGTGGCCCTGGAGCGTGAGCACCCCGGACGGTCCGATCAGACCGACCACCGGGAGCGGCACCTGCACCGTCACCTCCACGACGTCGAGGCCGTCCTGCACGGCGCGGCGCACCGAGACGTCGTCGGCGTACCGGGACCCGAGCGCGGCGGTCAGCAGCTCCTGCGTCCGGGTGGCACCGCTCGCCAGGTCGCGGTCGGCGCGCGCGGCCACGCGCGCGCCCTCCGCGGCGGCGTCGATCGCGAGCGCGCGCACGTGCATCGCCAGCGCGACCTGCACCACGGCGAGGAACAGCGCGAGCACCAGCGCGGACACCATGACGAACTCCGCGACGGCGGATCCCCGCTCGCCGTCCCGCCGCCCCGTGGCGGGTGCGGGCGCGGCCGGTGCCGTCACGTGCTGTCCTCCTCGACCGGCGGCGCCCATCCGGGCCGCGGGATGAGGCAGAACGGGTGACCGGCGGGGTCGGCGTACACGTCACCCTCCCCCGCGCCCGGCGCGGCGGCGGTGAGCCGGCGGGCACCGAGCGCGAGCACCCGCGCGTGCGCGTCCGCCACGTCGTCGACCATGACGTCCAGGTGCATCTGCTGCGGCCGTGCCGGGTGGCCCCAGTCCGGTGCCTGGTGGTCCGGGGCGCGCTGGAACGCGAGGCCGGAGTGCCGGTCGCTGTGTGCCACCACGACGAAGTCGTCGTCCGCGTACGTCACGTCCTGGCCGAGCACGGCCGACCAGAACTCCGCGAGGCCCCGCGGGTCCGGGCAGTCGATGATCAGGTGGTGCAGCCGGCCGATCGCCACGTCACGGACCCGTGACGCTCGTGATCGCCCGCGTGAACGTGTCCTCGAGCAGCGGGCCGGCGATCGCCCACAGCGCCACGACCAGCCCCGCCGTCATCAGCGTCACGAGCACCCAGCCCGGCACGTCGCCGCGCTCCGGGTCGTCGACCTCGGGGCGCCCGGGCGCCAGGTCGTCGTTCTGGTCGTGCGTCTCGTCGTGCATGGTCGGTCCTTTCGGTGGCACCGCGCGGAGGCGGCGGGGTCGGGTGTCGGCGCGCACGTTCACAACCCGATCTGCAGGGTGGCGAGTGACGGGAAGACGGCGAAGACGACGGTGATCGGCAGGATGAGGAAGACCACGGGCACGAGCATCGCGACCTCCTTCTTGCCACCTGCTTCCATGAGGGCCCGGCGCCCGGACTCACGCACGTCCTGCGCCTGCGCGCGCAGCACGTCGGCGAGCGGGGTGCCGCGCTCCAGCGCGACGGCGACGCCCTCGGCGAAGCGGGTGAGCGACGGCAGCCCGGTCCGGTCGGCCATGGCCGTGAGGGCGCTCGCGATGGGCGCCCCGGCGCGGACGTCGGCGAGCATCGTGGAGATCTCGCCGGACAGCTCGCCTCGGGCGGTGGCGGCGACCCGTTCGAGCGCGGGCACCGGCCCCTCGCCCGCCGTGACGGCCAGGGCGAGCAGCTCGGCGACGGTCGGGAACTCGGCGAGCATCCGCTCCTCGCGCCGGTGGACGGCACGGCTCAGCCACTGGTCGCACAGGACGAACCCGCCGGCGCCGCACAGCAGCACGAGCGCCGCCAGCGGGACGGGTGCGGACCCGCGCGTCGCGGCGAGGAGCAGCGCGAGCACGAGCCCGCCCGCGAGCCCCAGCGCCGACGAGACGACCTGCCGTGCCCGGAACGCCTCGACGCTCTCGCGCCAGCCCGCACGGTCGAGCCGCGGCGCACGTCCGCGCGGGACGACCCGAGGCGCTCGAACCAGTGCGCGGCGTCCGCGACCCAGGGAGCCAGCAGCCGCTCGACCACGGGGAACGGGGTGTGGGCGGGCTGCTCGCGGAGCAGCCCGGACGTGGCGTCACGCGGGCGCAGCGCCGGGGCCAGCCGCTCGTCGAGGGTCGCCCGGCGGGCACGGATCCGGGAGATCACGAGCAGGAGGCCGAGGCCACCGAGCAGCCCCACGACGGCGCCGACGCCGGAGACTCCGGGGACCGTCATCGCAGCACCCGGCCTTCCTCGGGCAGCCGCCCGATCCGACGCATCAGCCAGTACGCGAGCACCGACGTGGCCGCCCCCGCCGCGAGGACCGCGACTCCCGCCGCCGAGTTGTACGCCTGCGCCGTCTCCGGCCGCGTCGCGAGGAACGCCAGGACCACCCAGGGGCCGGCGGCCGCGAGCCGGGCGCCGTTGACCGTCCACGACTGCCGCGCCTCGAGCTCGCCCCGCGTCCGCGCGTCCTCACGCAATGCGGGGTGAACGACTCTGTCAAACAATGACCAACTGCGCTCAAGCGTCTACAAGGCTCCACACCCGCCGAGTCTCCCCCGCCGTTGGTCCCAGGAGCGCCCTGAACGCCGGAGCAAGCGGCTCTTTCCAATTACGGATCAGGCGTCGGGCCCCAATGGGTCGCAGACCTTCCCCGGCCGCGATTCTGGCTTTCAGAACCTCCACAAAACCCCTCGGGCTAAGGAACTTTGTGGGGACATGACACATCGACCTATCTCAAATAAGACAAGATCGTGCATAAACGAACTATCAATCCGAGTCCACTATTACACCAATGAGAGACATCGTCCCACCCTCCTTTTCACCCTCGCCAAGCCTTGCTTGAACGATGACGAAAGCGCGACGGTGGAACGGGCGAGAGTGGAGGTAAATCATGGCAAATCTCTCACAGCCGGACGAAGAGGCAGTGCAACACTTCCTTCACGCGCCTCCGGACATTCAAGACGAAATGCTGGAACAGCTCCAGCGCGAAGGAGTCTTGAGGCAGCCCTCCCAGGGGGTGGCAAACTGGATCTGGGTAGCAATCATTCTAGTTCTCGCAGCCGTAATCATCGGCGGAGGCTGGCTGGCTATCGGAGCGAGCGACTCCGATGAGGCCGCGCTTTACGGATTCGCAGGTCTCGCCCTTGGTGCATTGATCGGACTACTTTCCCCTCAGCCTCCGAAGTCGGGAGGGTAGCTTAGATCCGCTGCGCGCCGCAGACCCCACATCGGTCGAGCACAATCGCGCTGCGCACGACAAAGCCCGAGAGGAAGGAGCAATGATGGAAAAGTATGACGACGGAACCCTGGTAACAGGCCGATCCAGCCACGAGGTGTATGTCATCCAGGGCGGAAAGCGTCGATGGGTACCCGATTCGTGGACGATGGCCAATGAAGGGCTGTCCCCAGCAGATCTCGTAATCCTGGAAGACGAGGACCTCGGCGAGATTGCTGGTGATCGGCCGCTCGAATCGGCAGTTCCTCTCCCGAATCTCGAGGGGTGTTCGGTGGTGGAAACGGAAGACGGTGTGTTCGAGGTAAAGGACGGAAAACTGCTCAAAGTACTCGACCCCCGAGCTCTCATCGTCAACTTCCGACCGCCCGAGGGCGTGACGTTCCTTCCAGCCTCACTCTGCCGAGGTCTGTACCAGAACCAACCGCCGGAGGTGTGACATGTCTGTCATTAGCTCTACGGCCGGTGAGGTTCACTCAGACCTCGGCGCGAACCATCACATGTGGACCTACGCGGATCTTTACGACAACAACTGGCTCGCAGGTAGAACTCGCACCGCCAGTTTTACCTGGTTCGGCGGCTACGTGGGAACGATGGCCTGCATCGTCGTGGATAAAGACCTGCGTGTATTCGGCACGACCGAAATGTTGCGCTTCGGCGTGAACGGAACCGCGTGGGGTGGTAGCGACCGCACCGATCAATGGAATCTTCCCATGCGTCCGGTCAACGCGGGAGCAGGACCACCCGCGCGCGTACTGGTTGCACACAGCTGGAAGTTCGACGCACGCGTCCTGGTCTCAATGGCCGAGGCCGCGAAGACAGTGTGGCCGATCCTTGCAGCACTCGTCTGAGGCACACGTGCCGAAGCAGGACCAACGAAAGCGCGCGTCCGCGCTGCAGGCGCGCTCTTAGCGTGACCTGCGGCGAGGCGACAATCGTCAACCGATGTCGACCCACCCATGGATACGGGAATGCGCCATCTGACCTGCAGCGACATTGTCATCGCAGCCAGGGGCGAGTCCTTGCATCGAGTGCAGCTCGCAAGGGTTGTCTGGTAAGAGGTGCCTGCTCGTGAGGTGCGAGTTCCTGGACGTGCGCGTGCTTCGCGAAGGGCTGCCCCGGCGAGGACGGCCCGCGGTCGCGAGCCGCACCTTCGGCGGCAACTCGGCCGGGCAGCTGCCGATCTTGACCTGCCGGTTCATCTCTCCGGGGTCAGATGCGCGCGTCCCCACGCAATGCGGGGTGAGCGACTCGGGCAATCAAAGACCAGCTGCGCTCAAGCGTCTGCAAGTCCCCACACCCGACAGGCCTCCCCGCCGTTGGTTCGAGGAGCGCCATGAACAGCAGAGCCGGCGACTCTTTCCAATCACAGATCTGGCGCCGGCCCATATCGGTCGCCGACCTTCCCATCGGCGCCCTGCACGTCGCCACTCGACGGAACCCACTTATGGCTGGTGCTCACCCCGGTCTGCTGGTTCACCAGCCACCTGGCAACTCACCGTCGTCAACGACCCCCGAACCCCTCCTGGCTCCTCTGCAGGAGGCTTGACCCGTGCGCTGCCCTTCTTCGGACTGCAGGGCCGAGCGAAGCCGGGAGAGCGGATCGAGTGATCTTGGAGGTCCTGCTGTTGGGATGGCCGCTGCCCGGCGCGACGGCGGCCGCCCAACTCTGAACAGACAGGGCGGGCGCTTCTGGCCACGAGCCCGCGCCGCTCCCAGCGCTGCCGAGCGACTACTCCCCCACGATGGTGGCCTGGACCTCATTGATTCGCTCAGGATCTGTGATGACCCACACGTCCGACTCGGTGTAGTCGTTCGCGCTGTGGCTGAGGATCACGGTCATGTACGGCGCCTCCCGCACGTGCTCCTCGAGCACCTCCTCACGGTTGCTGTGCGCGAGGAGCATCGCCTCGTTCGTCGGCTCTGCGTCCGGGAAGAACGCGAGCGGGGTCTCGCGGGCCATACGGCGAACCTCGGTGGTGGCCATCTTGATTCGGTCTCGCTCTCTGGGCTACGCCCTGGCACGGGCCGGAGGACTCCGGCTCGGTGGATGACTCGTCGTGAGTCATGTGCTCCATGTGGGTGGAGCCCATTGCCTGTTCCACTCCCCCGCCGAGTACGCGATCGTTCGGTGACAGCGCTACGAGCGGACAGCGCGCAGCGCAGCCCACGTCGGCGCATGGACGCCTACGGGTGGAGCTCGAGCGGCGAGACCGACAGGCTGATGAGGTCAAGAACAACGGCGTTCCCGGGCGTGTGTTCCATATCGAGTG
Source organism: Isoptericola sp. NPDC056134 (assembly GCF_042264825.1). NCBI lineage: Bacteria > Bacillati > Actinomycetota > Actinomycetes > Micrococcales > Promicromonosporaceae > Isoptericola > Isoptericola sp. NPDC056134. Next base: position 88,903 of record NZ_JBHJVM010000002.1, on the reverse strand, counting down.
CCTCGCATCGGACCGCAGTGCCGTCCTCAAGCGTGTAGTGGTGTGAAAGCCGCTCGTGCCAATGTCCACCGAACACCACCTGGGGTCGGGTCTGCGTGATAGCAGTCGAGAGCATGGCCCGCACCTCCGCCGCACGCGCCAGCGTCGCGGGGTCGATGACATGCCCACCCGGGGTCACCGGGACCTCCGCTGGCAAGTCGTGACCGATGAGGACGTCGAGCGGCGCGGTCCCCAGACTCTGAACATCGCTCCAAACCGGCACCTCCTGCGGCCACCAGTCGACGCCCTCAACCCGCTCGTCACGGTCGATGGACACCGCCCCGCCGAGAGCACCAAAGCGTCGCCCGCCGACCTCGAACCTGAACGGCCTGGGCACCGCACGGACGTACCGGCCGAGGTGGATCATCCCAGCCTCGTCGAACGGGCGGCGAGCGAGATGGTCGTAGTCGTCGTGGTTGCCCGGCACGACGACAACCCGGCATCCGAACTTGTGACACGCCTTGTCGATCTGCCTGACCGTGCTCGGACCCGACATGCCGAAGCCACCGATACCGAAGTCACCGACCTGAATGACAACGTCAACCAGTTTCGCCGCCGCCGCTTCGAGGACGTGACGCCCCCAGCGGGCATCACCGTGCCAGTCGCCAGCGAGGACGACACGTGCGCGGCCACGCACGTCAAGCGCAGGCCTGAGAGTCACCCGGCAAGGCTCCCACGGCAACGATCAAGGGACTGCTGCACGGATAGGTGACAGGTGATCTCAGGCGGCGAGTGCGACCTGAGTGGTGATGATGGCTTCGTACTCGATGGGGGTCAATCGTCCGAGGCGGGCCTGGCGGCGGCGCCGGTGGTAGGTGCGTTCGATCCAGGTGCTGATCGCGATCCGCAGCTGCTCGCGGGTGGCCCAACGACGGCGGTCCAGGACGTTCGACTGCAGGAGGGCGAAGAAGGACTCCTTGGCCGCGTTGTCGCCCGCGGAAGCGACCTGCCCCATGGATCCGACCAGCCCGTGGGCGCGCAGCGCGGCCAGGAACTTCCTCGACCGGAACGGACTGCCTCGGTCGCTGTGGACCACGCAGCCGGCCGCCTGACTGCCGTCGATGCCACGGCGTGCGAACGCGGAGTTCAGGGCGTCCACTGCCAGGGACGACTTCATCCGGTCGCTTGATGGAGTACCCCACGATCCGGTTCGAGTACACGTCCTTGATCGCGCAAAGGTAGACCTTGCCCTCGCCGGTGGGGTGCTCGGTGATGTCGGTCAACCACAGGGTGTTGGGGTTCACTGCAGTGAACTGCCGGCGCACGAGGTCGTCGTGCGCGGGCGGGCCGGGCTTCTTGCCACCCTTCGTCCCGCGCTTCTTGCCGAACACCGACCACCAGCCACCCTCGGCGCACCGGGCCCACCCCATGCGGTCACAGCCGCTGAGGCCCGCGGCGCGGGCCTCGTCACCGAGCAGCCGGTAGCCGAACTCCGGATCGTCCCGGTGGGCGTCGAACAGGGCGTTCGCGAGATAGGCCTGCTCCAACTCCCGGTCGGTGACTGGGGCGGCGAGCCACCGGTAGTGGGGCTGGCGGAAGAGCTTAAGGACCCGGCACGTCACCGCGACGGTGACCCCCGCCTCGGCGAGCTCACTCACGAGCGGGTAGAGCCTTTTCCCGGCAGGTGCGCCTAGGCGAAGTACGCCGCCGCGCGGCGCAGCACCTCGTTCTCCCGCTCAAACAGGCGCACACGTTTACGCGCCTCGCGCAGCTCGGCAAACTCCGACGCGGTCACGCCGGGCTTGGCGCCGTCCTCGACATCGGCCTGGTGGAGCCAGCTACGCAGGCACGACTCGCTGATGCCGAAGTCCTTCGCGACCTGCGCGATCGGGGTCTCGCCCTGGCGGGCGATCGCCACGACGTCGTCGCGGAACTCCTTGGGACGAGGTCTGGGCACGGGACATCCTTCCAGCAGCGCCTCACGGCACCACAGGTCAGGTGTCACCTATCCGTGCAGCAGTCCCAGCCTTGACACGAGTTTCTGATCCGGTTGTCGCGGCGCGGGTGTGTTGGTGGGTTGAGACCGCCGCCGTTTTCGGGCTGGGCCAGGGCGCAAGCTGTCAATCGGCCGCCGAGGCGTGCGGCGACGAATGAAGTCGGTCGGAGATTCCGGTACCAGCTCCCGCCAGGTATTCGGCGATCCTCTCCACGCGGTCGGGAGCGAAATGCTCCTCCCATGAGGTGTAGGCCCGCTCGGAGCGCCAGCCGCAAGCTGCGCATACGACCGACTCATAAAAGCCTGCGCCGTCCTGATCGTCCTCAATGTCGTCGTCGACCCGATATGACTCGCACTGAGGACACCGCGCCGGCTCGTCGTGCTCGTTGCGCATCACCAGTCTGCCGAACACCGTGACGAGGTGGCCGGTAGCATCAAGCACGAAGTCGGCGTCGAAGGGCGTCGCGTTGGCGTTGTGCTGTAGCCAGACAGCCAGGTCCCAGGTCTTGTCGACCAGCGTCTTGACGTAGCTACGCTGTCGACCTTCCGAGAGCCGCTCGGCAAAGAGATGCGCCCACCCCTTGAAGTCACCGCCCTTCGGTCGCTCACCGACGTCGCCCAGCCACTCGGCGTCTTGATACTGCTTGCCCAGCGCGATGAGAGTGTCACGGCACTTGATACCGACCGCCTGGAAATCTTCGGACTCTGATGCCTCGTCCATGGCCCTGAGCGCATCGCAATACCGGCGCCACGGGGGCGACGTCGGCTCATTATCGTCGAGTTCCCCGCGACTTTGCTCAGCCAGCACCGCCCCCAGGCCGACATGGAAGATGAGTGCCTGCTCCGCATGCGGGAAGTCGGTTTGCAGGTAGAGATTCATGGGCTCGGTGATCACCCACCAGCGAGTCTTCGCGCAATGGACGTCGAAGACGCTGTGAGTCCGTCCAAGGATCCGTCGCGAGTGGACGCGCTGAACTAACTCGGCGTGGTCGTCCTTCGGTGACTGGCCGTTCACGTAGTCGCGGACTGCCCGCACCTCATGTTCTGCTAGGTCCCCCATAGCGCCACCCTCATCAACCGTTCGCCCTTGTGATGCGACCATGTTCCCCTACCTCGTCTCATAGGTCGCTGCTGAGCACGGGTGAATGTGGCGCAGCGTCCGTCCTCCGGCCATGGCGCCACGTAGTCTCGGCGAATGGTCAAGATCGGCTTCTTCACCCCCGGCAATACCAACGCACTACGCGAGATGGCAGGCGTGCCCCGGCTGGGTGACATCGTGCGGCTCCCGCACGGCAACTACGTGGTCAAGGAGGTCCACTGGGTCGTCGACAAGGACGGGCCGGACGAGGCCGATGTTCTGGTGGTTGCTGACGAGTAGCGAGTGGGTGGACACCAACACTCGCCGCGCTACCCCACGCTCGACGACGTCGCCTCCGAACCAGCTCGGACGATGACGTACTCGCGTGGAACTCGTGGCGGCGTGCGAGGTCTAGCTGGTAGTGGTGCGTGCTCGTGAGGTGCGAGTTCCCCGGGCAGGGGTGGCACGGCTGGCAGCCGCGCGTGGGGCGTCGGTTGGGGGTCGCGCCATGGACCCGTCGTAGGTGGTCCAGGAACTCCCTTCGGATCCTTGCACCAGCGCGCGTATTGGCAGACGCCTATGTGCCGAAAGACTGGTTCAACCGGCGGCGGGATCCGGCGACACGTTCGCGTCACTCCCAGGTGAGGCTGATGTCGTCGGAGAAGACCACGGCCACGGGCTCGCCGGAGAACTCCTGGACCGTCGCGTAGCCGATCTTCGCGTCCGGCAGTCCCTGGTAGGCCTGGAACCACTTGCCGGACTGGCCCGTCATCAGGCCGTTCGAGCAGTCGTTGCCCGGGATGAAGCCCGAGTTGTCGTCGAGCAGCATCTCGCGGTCCTGGGTGTCGTAGACCCTCACCTCGGCGGTGTCCGGCCCCCAGCACACCTTCTCGACCGCCTCGTTCGACAAGTTCGTCCAGTTCATCGTCAGCAGCCAGAGGGTCCCGCCGTCCTGGGGCTTGATCTTCTCCCCGAAGTCGCCGTCGATGACCTTGACCTTCTCGGCCTTGTTGATGGTGATGGAGGACGAGGGCATCTCCACCGCCTCGCCGAGGCCGAAGACCTCGGGGCCGGACGGAGTCGGCGTGGGAGTGGGGGTGGGGGTGGGGGTGGCCGACTCGCTCTCCGTCGACGTCGCTGCGGTCTCGGGGGCCGCCGAGTCGGTCGGCTGGGCCTCAGTGCCGCCATCTCCACCGGAGCAGGCCGCCAGGGACAGGGCGAGGGCGGCGGCGACGGCAAGGTGGGCGGCAAGGGGGCGGCGCATCGGGAGACTCCAGGTGTCAACGGCGACGGCGTGCGACGGGGCTCCGGGCACACGGCGAGAGTGCCATGGGGCGGTGCCCACAACAGCGCGGCGGCTCACAAAACACCCTCCCATCGTCGAGTTTCACCCGCTGGGTGCCCGGGCCAACCGGGGGCACCTGTCGGCCCCAACCGCTACGTTCGCGCCATGACCGACAACGTGACCGACGACGCCGCGGCCGTCCGGGACCTGGCGCTGGAGACCCTCGGCCTGCCCGAGACCTGGGTCGAGCCCAAGGGCTACCGCGACTCGCTGGCCATGTCGGCGATCGATGCCGTCTATTCGCTGCGCGCCCACTACACGGGGGTCGTGAACGTCCTCGACCGGTATCGCGCAGTGCGTCGATCCAAAGGGGCCGACCCGTACCAGGACTCCGGTCCGGACCTGCTGGCTGTCGTGAAGTCCGCAGGCGGTGACATCGCGGCCGCGACGACTCTCTTCGACAACCACGCGTGCTGCCCAGGGACCACGGTCCTGAAGTCGGTCGGGCTCGCCAACGGTGTCGCGGCGCTGGAGCGGGTCGGTGTCACGACCGCGGCACACCTGCGTGAGGGTTCGCCCAGTACACAGGCGGCCGCGAAGACCGCATGGCTCTCGGTCCACGGCCTCGGGATCACCTCCTGGGACTACCTGGAGATGAACGTCGGCCTCCAGGGCGTGAAGGCCGACACGATGGTGCGCCGCTTCGTTACCCGTGCAGTCGGTGCGCAGAAGCCGGTCAGCATCGACACGGCCCGCGCCGCGGTGAAGGGTGCCGCCGACCTGATCGGCGTCTCCTTCAAGAGGCTCGACCACGCGATCTGGCGGGCGCAATCCGGCCGAAGGTGACCGCCCCCGACGGGAGCCGGACTGACCGCACAGCGCGAATCCGCTCTGCGCTCTCACGTTGGAAGCCCCCGCCCCACGACCGGGCATGCGTCCCTACTCCCCCACGATCGACGCCTGGACGCTGTTGATGTGCTCGGGATCGGTGATTACCCAAACGTCCGACTCGGAGTAGTCGCTGGCGCTGCGGCTGAGGATCACGGTCATGTACGGCGCCTCACGCTCGTGCTCCTCGAGCACCCCCTCACGGTTGCTGTGCGCTAGGAGCATCGCCTCGTTGGTCGGCTCGGCGTACGGGAAGAACGCGAGCGTGGTCTCACGGGCCATGCGGCGAATCTGGGTGGTGGCCATCTCCAATCAGTTCTCGCTCCTGGGCTGTGCCCTGACATGGGCCGGAAGAATCCTGCTAGGTGGCGTGACAAATCGTGAGGCACGCACTCCATGTGGGGAAGGCGCGGGATCTGCTCCACAGGCATTGGTCCCAGGTCGGGGTGCCCCGACTCCCACGCCCACAGCATCCGCTCGATGCCACGGGCCGGCGAACCACCCAAGGCCCGGGTTAAAGATCGAGATGTCGGAGGCTATCGCGGAGTGGGAACACCATAATCGAGCCATGTCGCTGCCCCCACCGAAGGACCGTGGACTCATCCCACCACCCGGTGAACGCCGCCGGTTCCGACGCGCCCTCGCCAGTCAGGCGAAGGGCCTGGGACAGCGGATTGCGTCTGGCGAAGACGCAGGCATCACTCAGCAGGAAACAACGATCACAGAGACGGTCCTGCTGAACCTGCATGGCTCGCTCGGCGACCGGTTGAGCATCAAGCCTCTGACCCAGCGTGACGAGGGCCGTCGGGGCGCCGACTGGGTCTGGTGCGTCGGTGGCCCACACGGCTGGTTCAGCTTCTATGTCCAGGCGAAGAAGCTGAAGGAGGGCGGGTACGACTTCGGGTTCAAGAGCGGCGACGGCGGCAGACAGATCGAGCGGCTGATCGCAACGGCATCCCGAGCCCGCGTCCAGCCCGTGTATGTGCTCTACAACCCCACTCGTCCCAGGGCCCGATACAGTCTCCGCCGTTGCGCTGGTCAGTCAGGCTCCGACTCGTTCACCTTCGTCAGCGCGTTCGCCGCCTTTGCTCTCCTGGGCGAGAGGAATTCCCCAAGGGTGTCCGTTGCCCGGGTTGCTCGACATGCACATCCATGGGCATGCCTCGCTGGATGCCCACGCGATCGGCGGGCGGGAACGCGCCGTGACATGAATTGGCCCCCGGATATCCCACCCTTGACTGATCTTCCCCCGGGTGTTGACGTAGCGACCGACCTATCGGAGTTGCTGCTGAGCCAGACGGCCGATGCTGCGATCGAGACAGAGAACGAGGAGACCTTCGACGGGATGACGCGGGTGGCTCGCGACACTGCGGCGTCCGCCTACTCAAGCGAACCGCCCCTTTGGGTCACGAACCCCGCGGACGCACTCGGGATGTGGCACGAGGGCCAGGCCATCGACGACCGGATCCCCGAGCCGTCCGTTATCGTGACCCAGCAGTTCGTCGCCTGATCGGCTGGTGTCGAACACATCTCGATCGCACAATCTCGGGTCGCGACCAGATCCCCGGCTCGTCCACGTCCGCACAGGCAGTCCGTGGACCCTGCCAGGGAAACGGACTTGAATGGGGCCGTGACCACGGACCCCGATCCACCCATCAGCCCGCACGCCAGGCTGGCGCTGGGCATCGCCCTCGCCGACGTCCAGTACGTGTTCGGAGCGCTCATGCGACCCGCCGACACCATAGGTAAAGCGCTATTCGTACAGTGGGGTTTGATGACGTCGTACGAGGCCCAGCGTCATGTCGCAGCCGCCCTCGGCAGCGAGTTCTCTCCCGTTTGGGATCCAGACATGGCGAAGTCTGCCCGCATGGCCGGCAAGTTCTTCGACGACCGCAAACGTACGATCGAGGACCTCGCCGACTACTTCCGCCGGATCAACTCGACCAACCGGGGAGTGTTCTTTGCCCCCCACCGCCGAGGTCCGGCGTTCGATTTCCTGCGAACCGACCTTGGCATCCTTCTCCACGACGGCATCCCGATGACGACGTCGGTCAGCGGCCTGTTCGCGACGGGCGTGAACCCCGACGAACCCTTCTCATACGAGGCCCATGGCCCTCGCCTGTCGAAGCTCACCGAGCAGGTCGGGAGGACGTTCGCCAGCCTCGGCGCAACGCAGAGACACAGCGGCCCTGCCCCGTTCGACCCCAGTCGCTTCACATGGAGGGACGCTGACAGTGCCTCCCTGAGCGATGCAGTCTTCGAAGGCGTCTTCAACTCCTCGATGACACTCGCGATGATGACCCTCCAAGGCGCCGCTCGGACCGCTAACCACCTGTCGCGAAGCGAGTGCTGCACCCAGTGCGCTGCTGCCGCCTTGAAGCACCGGTATGTGGTCGCGTACCAAGCGCTCGTATCGCTGCGCCTGCTCCGGCCGAACACGATGCTGCCAGCATCCGCTCAGGCACGGATCGACGCCATTCTCGACACCCCCGAGTCGGCCCACATGATGACGGACGAGTACCGGCGCCTTAGGAACGGGTGGCTCCACCTGGGCCTGACTGACGTCCCCCACGACGATGACGAGGACGCGCTCAGCCTGGAACGCACGGTGGACCACTACACGAGAGGCGAGTCGATCGCGGAGGTTGCCTCGGTCACCGATGTAGCTCTCAACGCAGTCGCGTCGGCACTCGACGAATGGTGCATGAGCCCGAAGACCGCATCGATGCCGCTGTCTTCCATCCTTCAGGTGCCGTAGTGACCATCGGTCCAATCTGACGAACAACGAGCGGTTGGCGGCGCGTCCTTTCTGGGCGCCCGGCCGCGCCTGATGCCGGCACGACGGCGGGCTTCGCCACGGCCAACCAGGCCTTAGATTGCGGTTCTTGGATCGCTTCGAGCTTGTCGACGTCAGGTGCCGGCAGACCTCCATCGCAAGGAACGCGCTCGGAGGGATCGACGCCGCGTGGGAGCCCTAGCGCAGCAAGGAGGCGCAAGCACATGATCCCGTTCGGCAAGATCACACTGAGCATTCCGCGCCAGTCTTACCTAGGTCGGCCGCGCGAGGAACCGAAGGTCGTGTCCGCACGGCTAGCCGAGGAGATCCGCAAGGAACGCGAGGCCCGCTGGGATCAGATGGTGCGCTCCGCTGCGCGGAAGATCAGCTTCGAGGCAACGTCGCACCCAAACCCCGCAGTCGCTGGCCGAAGTGTGCCGTAAGCTCAGGTCTGGGCAGCGAGAACCGCGCTTGTGACGTTGGCGCCGAGAGCCGAAACGAGTTCGACCAACAAGTTCCAGAAATCAATCATCTGGCACCCCTTCCGGACTGTTCGCGACCTACTGGACAGAATGCGTCGTGTGATGACGCCAACTAGTTGCACCAGTAGCGGGAGCAGCCACGCAAAGATGGCAGCGACAACGACCCAGGGTGGAGTCGAACCAACCACCACAGACCCACACCTGAACCGACGGCCGAAACCGTGTGCTCACCGTACCTTCTCGTCGTACCCGCGAAGGCAGTGCTCTCCACCATGGCGTCGAACTTCACCCGCTGTCTTGCCCAGGGTTTAGTTGAGGCTCAGGTCTGATCCGGAGCGGGACGACTTGCAGCAGTCCCCTGCCCCTGAACACTCTGAGTGTGTATCACCAGATCCCCGAGCAGGTGTGGGCACCGGCCTACGACGCCGGCGGCGACGTCCGCGACGGAACACGGGCCGCCGAACTCACCGGCTTGACCGGCTGGCTCCATGGGATGCGGGTGATCGTTCGCCGCGAACGACCCCAACCCGTCGCGCAGCCGAGGTTCGACGACGTCGACGGCTACCGCCTGACCGCCTTCGCGACCAACACCCCGCCCGGCGGCCCCACACCCAGGCCGCCGACCTCGAGCTGCGCCACCGCCGCCGCGCCCGCTGCGTAGACCGCATCCGCATCGCCAAAGACACCGGGTTGGTGAACCTGCCCCTGCACGGCTTCGACGCGAACCGGATCTGGTACGTCATCGTCGCCCTCGCCAGCGACCTGATCGCGTGGATGTAGACCCTCGCCCTGGCGAACCACCCCGCTCGCCGATGGGAAACCAAGCGCCTGCCACTACGGCTGTTCACAATCTCGGCGCCCCTCGCCCGGCGCGCACGAGCCAAGACACTGCCACCTCGCGCGTCACGCAGCCTGGGCCGACGTCGTCACCGACGCCCTCGCGCGGCTACGACATCCTGACCTGACCGCGACCACGACCGACCCGCCGACTACGAGCGCGACCCGGAACCTGCAACCCCGACCGCCCGCACGACATCGGGCCAAAATGTCATGCCCACGTGCCAGAATCACGCCCGAACAACGGCAACGACACCGTCTCGGAGGCGGTCAGCCGCGGGATGAAAGGTCGAGGCCAGGCGATTCGGATATCCTCGCCGTTGGACGCCGACCAGCAGGGGGATGTCGCGGTGAACGACCCGAACTGGATCGAGCGAGATGTGCCAGTCGACCTGCGACTGGCGCTTGGAGATCTGGTTATCGCAGCAGCCGACGTTGAGCATTGCATCTACGAGATCGCGCTCATCTTTCGAATCGAACGGCCTGAATTAAAACCCGCAAAGCGGGTCAGTGGCCTGCTTCAAGGGCGAGTGGGAGACCTTGGTGTCCCACCTTGGTCAGACGTCTCGAGGCCCAAACTGACAGCCTGGTGCGGTGCGGCGCGAGGAATGCTCGAGCATCGTGACCGGCTGATACACGCGGGAATGTACTTCCGTGGAACGATCGACGGCGGGATGGAGGTCGAGCGGTTCTCACTCCGCGACGGACAGAATATCGAGAGCGCGGTCGAACATGTTCGACTCGTCGTGACACAACTTCTTCGTGTGCGACGGGCCGGCATAATCACTCACCATTCTCTACTATTCCCAGGCCGGGGAGGCGGGCGAATGGTCCCGCCTTACATCGGCGACCCGCTGTCCCCTGTTTGGCATGCATTCGAGGTGCCCACGACGTGGTCCGAGTGGATCGCCGGTGCTGCCAGCAGGAAGCCTTTGGTAGCACCGCCGCCCGGCGACCAGTGAACGCGCTGGCGTGCATCCAGTAACGCAGGCACGACTCCCTGATGGCGAAGTCCTTCGCGACCTGCGCGATCGGCGCCTCGCCCTGACGGGTGACCGCCACGACATCGTCGCGGAGCTCCTTGGGATGAGGTCTGGGCACGGTGAACATCCTTCCAGCAGCACGCGCAGGCACCACAGGTCAGGTCCGAGCAGCATAAGTTCGCCGCGACCCCAAGGGTGGGATGATGGTGTGTCCAGCCTTAGTGGAGTCAGATTTCTGGCACTTGGTGGCCACCCGACGTCGGCTGCCTGCAGCTCGCGGTATGGCGCGTGTGTGACGCCCACGTGCAACCACGGTCACCTCGGGCACGGCTCGGTACGACGGCGGCAGCTCGACGTCGGAAGTTGTGAACGCCGCCGACCCATCTCGAACGGGCTGTACACCTGTGCGGCGGGGCGGCAGCCTCCGACGAGGTCCGTACGGACATCGACGTCGATCTGGAGGCCTTCAGACGCCTTCAGTGGAGAAACGCAAGTGCACCTCGCGCGGCACGAACTCGGATAGCCCTATGCTGCGTGCGAGCCGTCCCCGCAGCGAGGAGGTCAGCCCGTGACCGCTTTAGGCAAGATCATCCTGAGCACGCCGCGCCAGTCGTACCTGGACCGTCCGCGCGAGGATCCGAAGGTTGTGTTCACGCGACTGGCCGAGGAAATCCGCAAGGAGCGCGAGGCCCGCTGGGATCGAATGGTGCGGTCCCGCCGTCGATGATCCACTTCCGCTTCCACGTGGCACCTCGCCGCCCGTGGCGTGGGACAGAAATGCCGGCCTTACACCAAGACTGCGGCGCGTTAGCCCCTGTCGTGCCAGAGCAAATCGTCCGGTTCACATCGTGCGACACGCCCGCGGACAGGACCTCTGACGGGTTAGTCAAGCGCAAGTTTCCGATAGAGCTCCCAGATCGGCCAGCCCTCCATCGCTGTCCGCTGCCCCTTTGTTAGCCGTCCAGTCAGGTACTCAACTTCATGCCTCTCCTCGAGCAGGAGAGCGCATGCCAGCTCCTGTTGCACCGCCATCTCGCCTTCCGACCGAACCGACTCTCGCTTCAGCCCGCGAATCTTCATCCTGTCCGCATTCGTGAGCGCTTCATTTCGCCACGCAATCTGCCAGCGGTTGAGTAGATGCACCGCCGTCTCACCGTCATGTCGAATGATCCATTCGTTCAACCGCTCGGCGCCGCGAAGGAACTCCTCTCGTCGCGGCCCGCCGGCGTCGACGCAGTCAAGCAGATCCCTCATGCATTGGTTGGCGACCGCAGCAGTGGTCTCAGCTTGCGCGATCCGCTCGTAGGCTGCGTCAATAAGATCGAGTCTGAGGTTGACCACCCTCGGCAGGTGCTCGACCTCCACAACGTCGTACGCAGTGACCGGAATAGTCTTATCCTGCTCATTCTGCGCGGCCCACCTGAACATCTGCGGCGAGTCCGGGTGGAACGGATCAATGTAGCGCCACGTATCCGCCCCATCTCCCTGTACTACTACGAGCATCACCGCCCATTCCCCGAAGCTCACAAAGGTGCGCCCCGGCCGTTCGGTGGTGTTACCTGGTGCCGCGCCCTTAACGAAGACGTCATATAAGACTCTGAGGTTCCCGAAGTGCTCATCGGTCAGGTCATCGAGATCAACAAGGGCGCCGTCGACTCCTAGCGTGTCGAAGAGGTCTCGAAGGCTCTCCAGAAATTGCAGATGATCGCGCATTTCACCGAGCCCTGGAGTCTCGGCAGCAAGCGGTTCTTCCATCGTCAGAGTCCGGTCACCGATGGCGATCTGACCTGTGTCAGCAAGACCGATCATAAACCCCAGGGCACGCTGACGAGCAACGAAATTGCTAGGATAGTCAATGTTGACGTTGATCGCCCGGCGCCCCTCGCCTAAACGAAACACTATCGACAGCCCGTCTTCGAGCGTCACACATGTCTGGTCACCGGCAATTCTCTGGACCGTGAATCTCTCGTAGACAACGTCGCCCGCTGAGACGTGCAGGTCACGCTCTTGGGGCATATAATCAGAAGGCAGGATTTCGAAGTCGCCATCGATCGCCATCCGCGACCCGTTCTCAGTGGTTACCTCGACTACGAACGCTGTCTCGTCCAGGCTGAGCCTCATCGGGGACTGAAAGTCAAGGTTGTCCACCGTGGAAATAGTGAAGTGCCGCACCGACTCAAAGAACCGAGGATCAGTGTGGAAGAACGGATTCTGGCGCGAACCCGCCAGCGCAACCCTCATGATGCGCTCAACTTCTCCTGGCGATCGAGGAAACTTCAGCAGCGGGACAGACGCGGTCTGCTGCCCCTCCGGGAGTGCATCCAAAATCCGCTGGATCTTGAAGGGCGTCAGCATCGCATAGGAGGGAACGGCCTTTCCCTTCTTCTGGTCAACGTCGACGCACAGCAAGAGCACGCCTTGATTCTTCAGGTGGGCTTCGAGCACGTCGCGCTTTAACCTGAAGTTCGGGGCAGAATTCTTCTTCTTGGTTCGTCCCTTGACCTGAACGTTCACCCTGCCGTCCCAGTCCCGGTTCGCGTTGCTTCCCGTCGACCAAACATCGATGTGACCGTCCGTCAAGGGGACACGGTCCTGGGTCGCGAGCACTGGCTCTAGCCGCGTGCAGCGGCTCACAATCCTCATGATCTCCGCGACCGCCAAGGCCTCCACGCTCATCAAGCCACCCCCATCAAGCGTGACGGCACGCTCGGGTCGCCTGCCCCCGGAGAATCGAGCGTTGGCGCATCACTCGATCGAGTCGAAGCGCAGAGCACCGTACGCGCGGCGGCCGTTGTCACGGTTCGAAGCCTAAGAGGCACGACCAACACGCCGCGGACGACGTCGCCGACATCGCGGCAAGTTGCGGGGCCGCGTGGGCCCAAGGAACCCTCCCTGCCAGAATCGACCTGTGACCACATCGCCCCGCTTCCTCTCCGTCGATGGCGTCGCCGACGAGCTCGCGATCAGCCGCTCCCAGGTGTACACGCTGCTCAAGACCGGTGAGCTCCCCGCGATCCAGGTTGGGCCGAAGCGGGTGTGGCGCATCGAGCGAACCCGCCTCGAGGAGTACATCGAGGCTGGGTACGCGGCCGTGAGGGAGGCGGTCGCGACCGGGACGGTCACGCCGTCGGACGAGGAGTAGCGGCGGCTGCGGCGCGACGGCGCCTGGCGTTCTCGCGTGCACGCTTGCGGACGCAGGTGAGGCAGCGTCGCCGGCCCTCGGCGTAGATCACGGTGTTCTCGGACGTGTACGGGTGGCCGCTCGGGCAATGCGTCTTGGCCCGTTGGTTCTCACCCGGCTCGCGGCGCTCGTAGGAGCCGTGTTTCCGCATGCGTTCGTGGTGCAGCTGGCACACGATGGCACGCTGGCTCATCCTCGTCCGGTCGCAGCCGACGACCGTGCACGGCAGCACGGGTGGTGGGGAGGCGCGCCCCGCGAAGTACGCGCGCATCTCAGCCTCGGTGGCCGGGTCGATCCGCCAGTACCCGTCGGGGTCCGGGATATGCCCGTGCCGCTTCAACCATGCCCGGACACCCGCTTGTGTCAGGCCGAGCTCGGCCGCCATCGCGGGCGGAGTGGTTCGGACGGCCTGCACTCCAGGAGGCTACCTGTGGCGGCTCGCAGCGTTCGTGCTACATCTAGTTCGACCTCGGGCAGCTACTGCGGAGGGGCGGATGCCTTCCGGATGGTGTGCGCCTCGTTGTAGGAGATCGCCGTCATCGTGTCGATGTTCCTGGCGAAGTTGTAGGCGCCCATGACCAGACCAACGGTGCCGACCAAGACCGAGATCGCGCCAGCTGCGGCGAAGGCAGTCCCGAAGGCCACTGCCATCACCGCACCGCCGCCAAGGGTCAGACTTAGCCCCCAGGCGACGTAGCCCGCCGACGCCTCGGGTCGCTGGACCGGGATGGGCAGATTCTCGTTCGGCCCGCCGAGCGGCACCTTCCCCCGCAACTCCATGCGATGAGGTTAGGACCGGGCGCTCGTCCGAGCCCTGGCGTCGGCGGGTGAATTGGGCGCCCAGCCAGGGGCAATTCACCCGGCGCGCGGCGAATTTCGGAGCCCCGGCGAACTACGCTCGATCCACATGAAGACGCGATCCCTAGCCGCCACCGCGGCCCTCCTCACCTGCACGTTCACCGTAGCCGCGTGCGGATCGTCGGCGGGCGAGGATGCGGCGCAGACGGCGTACGACGCCTGTCACAAGACCGAGGCGAAGATTGACCTCCTCGAGATTGACGGAAACCAGGTCTCGGTGGTCGTGGCGGGAGAGAACGCGAAGGCCATGTCGGGCAGCGACGAGGAGATCGCAGCGCTCAGCAACGGCGAAGTCCCGGATGAGACCGAGGGGCCCTCAGCGTTCGCGGTGAGCCTCGCCGCCGTTGACAGCGCGGACTGCCTCGCCGAGCACACCGGCTACCCCGGTAGTTACGACCAACTGACGGATGGCGAGGAGTGGGACGGCTGGCGATTCGAGGAGGAAACAGGCGCCGGCTCTGAGTTCACCTCGACCTTCGTTGCGACGTCATAGCGACGCCTACCGTGAGAGACCGTCCGTCTGCTCGGCGCCGGTTGGGCAAGTCAGCGGTGGGTGACGTTGGACGGCTATCCCACCTCTGCCCCCCCGCCGAGACATGGTCGGTGCGGATGAGTGTGCCGTCCGAGGTGGGCCGGTCGCTCTCTGGAGGGAACGACCCAGTTCCACCAGGTTCCCGCACCCATCGGTCCAGGTCAGACCATATGCCGGGGAGGCTCCATTGGAAAGGCTCATTGTGTGCGCGGAGGCAGGAACGCCCTCATGCGGGTACATGCCCCGAACAGCGCATCCTCGACGATCTTCCGCTCCACACATCAGCTGCGGATACCCTGGGCCACGAGCGGGACTCATTCGCGGCCGCGGCCCAGAGGCGTGCAGGAGACACTGTTGAGCGACGACATTGACGTCCAGGTAATCGTCCCGGACGACGCAAAGATGGCGATCGAGCTTCGTGTGCCTGAATCGGCATACCGGTTCGTCCTCCTTGAGCGTGCGTTCGCCGCGAACACAGAGGGAACTCTGGGAACCTACATCTTGCTCGGGCCCGCCCCAGGAGAGAACGGGGCGTGGACTTTTTACGTGGGCAAGGTCGGCACGGGCACCGTCGCCCAGCGCATCGCAAGTCATCTGAGGGACAAGTCGTGGTGGAATCGCGTGCTGGTCATTCTCCCTGGCTGGAACGACACGTTCACGTCGGCCTCGGCCGGCTACCTGGAAGGCGCACTCTATCAACACTTGTCGGATTTCCGGTTCGCTGTCGCGCTGAACAACAACACACCGGCCGATGACACACCGACGGATCGGGAGAAGTCACGTCTACGCCGGAGCGTCCTGCCGAACGTGACCGCCATCCTGCGGCTTCTCGGGTACGACCTAACCAGGGGTCGTGCCCAGGTCCGGGCGGAGATACCGGACCCTGTTTCAGCGGCCTTGACCGCGGAGCCGGATCGCCTGCCTGCTCGACGGGAGAACGAGCCAGACCATCGCACAAATCTGCCGACCTCCAGACCCTCGCCCGGGGCCCCGGGCCTCCACGTGCGGCGGACGCACTGGGGAACCATCTCCGGGATGGTGGCGCGTGGCTACCTCCATGACGGGGAGACGCTACAAGGTCCCGGGGGCACTCAGGCGAAGGTGGTCTCGAACGGCAATCTGATCGTCAATGGGCAGAGCTGTTCCAGTCCGCACCGCGCCTGGGCGGTTGCTACGAACCCACCCCCGGGCAAGACGCAGAACGCATGGCTTTGGTGGCGCGCCGCGCGCGACGGGGGAACGAAGACGATCCACGAGCTTCGTGGAACGTATGAAGCTGCGCACCCCGACGACGAGGGCAGCTTCTGACAGCCTCATCTTCCACAAGGCGCTCAATTCGTAGATAGGGCCCCATCTCCCAGTAGGGTCTCCGGGCACGCTGGTCTGACCTGCACCGGCGATACTCATCAGCAAGCATCATCCACGCCTTCTGACTTGGACTCGCGCACTGTCGAACCGATGTCCGCCTCGGGTTGACTTTTTGTGCAGGAGAATTTCGAACAGCTCGCGCATGACCGCACGCCTGTCCGGGATCAGCAGGTCGTCCCAGGCCGCTTCGACATCATCCGCATTTGCGAGAACGAGGGTGGCAGTATCGGTGGCAGGCAACGGCTGCCGAGACATGGATATCTCGGCAAGTTCTTGATCGATATGTCGCGATACCTCACCAAGAGTTTCCGCCGACAACGCTCCCGTGACGAACGACCTACGAAGTTCAGCCTTTTTCTCCCTCAGGTCGGCTTCCCTCCGAGCGGCCAAGGCGAGGTCTTGACGCAAGCGGCTCGGCATCTGGCGCCCAGCGATCATTGCGCGGTTCGCTGGTGCAGACAGGTACTCGATCGCGACGCGCGCGACATACTCGTCGACCGGTGGCTGGGAGATGTAGACCCGCCCGCAGCGACGGTCGCCGCACGAGTAGGCGTGGTAGCGAATCGACCCATGAGCCTTCGAAGCGTGCCGCATGGGGCCGCCGCACTCCCCGCACCGTGCGAGCCAGGTGAGGAGGTGCCTCGGCGTGTTGCCGTTGTGGGTACGCCGATCATGCCGGTAGGTGGCGGCGAGAATTGCTTCACGCTCTTCAGCGGTGATGATCGCGGGCCATGCCGCCTGGTAAAGGGCTTCGGGTTCGCCGTCGACGGGCCGGTGCTGGCGAAGACCAGCGATCGCCGGACCACGAACGATCTGCTGAACGGTCTTGCTCGTCCAGCCAAGGGTCTTCGGGCGTTCCTTGCCACGCTGCACCTGACGCCACTCGTGCGGGGTCAGTTCGTCGCGGCGATTCAGCTCCGTTGCCACGGCATGCGGGCTCATCCCCTGTACGAGAAGGCAGTCGACCATCCACAACACGAGCGACGAGGACTGCGGGTCAGGCTCCTGCCCGATGAGCGCGCCGGAGCCGCTGTCGTAGACACGGCGGTACCCGAAGGGGGTCATCGACCCCATCCAGCCGTCCTCGGCGTCGGAGCGCTTCTGACGAAGAATTCGCTCCCGCGTGCGGTCAGCCTCGTAGCCAGCCTCCACCGCGTCCTGGCGTGCCCGGCGCCGGTCCGACGCCTTCGACAGGTCGTACAACTCACCGTCGTAGGACAAGTGAACGCCGCGGCGCCTCAGGGTCTTCTCTAGTTCGACGTAGACGTCGAGCGCACGGGTCGCGCGGCTCCCTTCCCACATCAGCAGAACGTCAGCGAGGCCTGAGTCGATCATCTCGACGACCGCAGTCCACCCGTCGCGACCACGACGCGCGTACTCGCTCGCACTTCGGTCGTCGTCGACGACAACTTCGACCACGTCCCACCCACGTGCGTCCGCCTCTCGACGACAGAACTCGACCTGGCTCGACGTCGACTTGCCGCGCCTCTGACGATCCTTCGAGGTTCGCGCGTAGATCACCGCCCGTAAGGGCCCCGGCTCCGAGCGACCGACAACTCGCAGCCGGGCGGTCACGAAGCCATCTCGACTTCGTCCTCAACGCGCGGACGCAACATGGCGTCGCGAACCCGGACGGCCTCCGCCGCAGAGACGGGATGCTCAGCGGCCAGGCGCCGGCCAGCAGCGCGGGCATCCTCCGCCTGCTCAGGGGTCAGAAGTACGTGATCCATGCAAGGCATGTGAGACAAGCTCGAAGCCTGCTCCTGCCTGTGCCGGGTCGGCTGATGTACTCGCGTCAAGGCGGGTCCTCCTACTAGGAACCAACTTTGACCTGCGGGTTCATCTCTCGGTGGTCAGATGCGCGCGTCCTCGCGCAGGAACGACGACAGGGTGCGCAGCAGGCGGCCCAGGTCCGTGCCACCCACCTCGCGCGTCAGCCGGAGCGCCTCCACGATCCGGTCCGCCACCGGGTCGGCGAGACGGGCCTTGAGCAGGTCGAGGCACTCCCCGAAGCGCCCGGTCGCGCGGTAGTCCGCCGCGAACCGCGCGAACGGCTCGCGGAGCTCCACCGGCCCGCGCTCGCTCAGCTGTGCCACCGCCTCCGGCAGCGAGAGCCCGGCCCGCACGCCGGACGCGAGGTGGTCGACCACCTCGGGCCAGACCTCGCGCAGGTCCCGTCGCCGCTTCCTGGCCCGCACCCGCACCAGCAGCTCGGGCGCTGCCGCCGCCATCAGCGCGAAGCAGGCCGCGATGGCGGGCGAGCGGGTCAGCGCCAGCCCGGCGAGCAGCACGACGACGCCCGCCGCCGCGCTGAGCCACCACAGCGCGGCCGGGGTCACCGACGGAGCCCCCGCCTGGACGAGCAGGTCCTGGACGGCCGCGGACCGCCCGGCACGCCGCCGCGGGCGTGCGGGCGCCTCCCAGCACGACAACCACACGCACGCCAACCCGGCGCCGAGCAGCAGCCCCACGACGACGCCCATCAGCGGCCCCCGACCAGCAGGGCCCGGACGTCGAGGCCGGCACGCGCGAAGCGCTCCTCGCCGGGCGGGAAGCCGTCGCCGCGCACCAGCTCGCCGCCCTGCTCGGCGGGTAGGCGGTGGAAGAGTCCGGCGGTCTCGACCCGGTCCCCCTCGACGCGACCCGTGACGGCGACGACCTCACGGACCTGTCGCGCGCCGTCCGCGGCGACGTCCAGGTGCACCACCAGGTCGATCGCCGACGCCACCGTCGGGACGACGAAGCGGTCGGAGACGTTCTCGCCCGCGAGCAGCGGCAGCGTGCACATCTTCGTGACCGCCTCGCGCGCCGAGTTCGCGTGCACGGTGCACATCCCGGGGATGCCGGCGTTGAGGGCCACGAGCATGTCGAAGCTCTCGGCCTCGCGCACCTCGCCGATGACGATGCGGTCCGGCCGCATCCGCAGCGCCTCCTTGACCAGCCGGCGCAGCGGGATCTCGCCCGTGCCCTCCAGGCTGGGCTGCCTGCACTGCATGGCCACGTGGTCGCGGGCGGCGAAGCGCACCTCGAAGACCTCCTCGCAGGAGATCACGCGCTGCCCCGCGGGGATCGAGCCGGCGAGGGCGGGTACGTAGAATTGACATATGAAAATGCAAGCCTCCGACCGCACTCTCCGCGCCCTGATCTACACCCGCATCTCGTCCGACCGCGACGGTCGCGAGGAGGGCGTGGAGCGCCAGGAGCAGGACTGCCGGAGGCTCGCTGAGCGGCTGGGCTACGAGGTCGTCGACGTGCTCGTCGAGAACGACACCAGCGCCTCGACCGCCTCGAAGAAGCCCCGCCCGCAGTACGACCAGATGGTGCGCGACGTGCGCGCGGGCCGGGCGGACGTGATCCTCGCCTACAGCCTGTCGCGGCTCACCCGCCGGGTCCGCGAGTTCCTGGACCTCATCGACCTGCACCGCGCCACCGGCGTCCTCATCAAGACGTGCGTCTCCGGCGACCCGGACCTGTCCACGGCCGACGGGCGCGGGCAGGCGATCAACATCGCGAACTGGGACCAGATGGAGGCCGAGCGCACCGCCGAGCGCGTGCGCCGCTCCAAGGAGGCAGCCGCACTCAGCGGAGAGTTCCGTGGCGGGCCGCGACCCTTCGGGTACGAGAGCGACGGCATGACGGTGCGCGAGAGCGAGGCCCGGCTCGTCCGCGAGGCGACACAGGCCGTCCTCACCGGCCGATCGGTGCGCGCCCTCGTGCGGGAGTGGAACGTGGCAGGCATCGCGACCGCGTACGGCAACGAGTGGACGGTGGGCTCGATGCGACAGGTGCTCGCGCGCGCTCGGAACGCGGGCATCGTCGCCGTGGGCAGGCCCTGGCACGACGACTATAAGGAGATCGGCCCGGCGAAGTGGCCCGCCATCATCGAGGAGGACACCTGGCGTGCCGTCCTCGGCGTGCTCCTCGACTCGACGCGACGGACGAACCACTCGAACGGCGATCGGCGCTGGCTCGGTTCGGGCCTCTACGTCTGCGGGCGGTGCGACGACGGCAGCGCGATGCGGGTGTCAGCGACCGGCGCGACGCCGTCGCGCTCGAACCAGAAGCGCCGGTACCACTACCGCTGCGAGACGCGTGCCCACCTGACCATCGACCAGCCCAAGACGGACGCGTACATCCGCGACGTCGTGGCGGAGCTGCTGCGCGACCCGCGGATCATCGCGGCGATGACCCCCGACGTGAACGACGCCGAGGTCGCGGCCGCCCGCGAGCAGCGGGCGGTCCTCGTGGCCCGGCTGGAGCAGACCGAGCGGGACTACGACGAGGACCTGATCGACGCCCGCACGCGGAAGCGGAAGGTCGACAAGACGATGGCGGACCTGGCTGAAGTGGACGCCCACCTGGCCGACGCCGCGCAACGATCTGTCTCGTCCCCGATCACGGCAGCCGCCGATCCCGGCCAGGAGTTCCTGGACGCCCCGCTCGACGTCCAGCGCGCCGTGCTGCGCGCGGTGCTGCGCGTCGAGGTCGGGACTGCGCCCTACCGGGGCGCGGCGTGGACGTCGGAGCGGATCCTGCTCACGCCGGTCTCAGCAGACCCCCGCTAGTCCGCTGTGGACGGTTCGACGACCGGCGCTCCAGGGAGGAGATTCGTCAACCTCAGCCGCCGCTTCCTCTGGCTCTGCGCGACCATCTCCGCTAACTCCTTCTGGAGGCCACGTACATCCGCGGCGCGTTCTTCAAGCCGTGCGCCCGACTCCATCGCGATGAAGTCGAGGTCTCGGTAGCCAGCCATGAGGAGGCCTCGGCATCGATAGACCCACAGCAGGCTCTCGACCTCACCTGGACGCGTCGGCCGATCAGTGCTGAACACACCGGCACGTTCGAACGCTTCGACGTCGTGGAGGTACCGGGTGACCTGCCGTTCCAGGCTCCGTCGCTGGTCGTCCAACCAGCGGCGCGAAGTACGCAGATCCCTCCGCTGGCTCTTGTGCAGCGCGCGGACGGCTGCCTTCACGCCCCGGAATCTCCGCCTGATCGGCTTGGGCATGCCGGTGCTCGGGATCGCGATCCCGATCAGAGTGACGGCCGGGTCGAGGAGCACGGCGGCGGCCGTGATGCTGACGACTCCGCAGGCTGCCAGCCGGACGTCAGCATTCTCGCCAAAGGCTGCCGCCGATCCGCTCGGAGCAGGTCCGCCTTCGACCGCCGTCGCAATCGCGTACACCGCGAAGATCATGGTGACAGCGCTCATGACCAGGGAGATCGCGCGAGTGATGGCGATGGTCAACGCCCCCGGACCCGAGTCGATGACGCGGATCAACTCCGACCGGAGGTTCAGCGTGATCGGAAGAGCTAGGACCGGCAGGACCGTGACGATGGTGATCCAGAAGTTCATGGTCTGTCGGTCCGGCAGTGGAGGTCGGCGTTCACGGCAGGTCGGCGGCCCACTCTTCCGGCGAGGGTGCGGGCTCGCCCGGGTGCGTCGAGAGGACGCGCTCGTAGTCGTCGTGCGCGGCGTTGAGCGCGTCCTGAAGTTCGTGGAGGCGGTCCTGACCGCTGGCGAAGGGGCCCAGGCCCACCGTGAGCCGTTCGTTCAGCACGCGAACCTGCTCCTGAAGCGCCTCCGTGTAGGCCTCGTACGCGGCGGTGTACGCCTCCGTAGCAGCCCGCTCCTCCTCGATGCTTCCCATGCAGGTCAGGGTGCCATCGTCGCGAGGCGATGAGTGTCCCAGGCAAGGGCGAAACGCAAGAATTCACCCTCTCGAATTGCTAGAATCGAGTCGGCGCGGTACGCCGCGCCCCTCCCCCGAGGGCCAGCCGTCAGCGCCGCTCGGGAACGTGGACCTCGCTGCACCGAGCACCGGGCAGAGCAGCGAGCATGACGGATCGGACCGCCCCCGACGTGGCGACAGCACGGCTTGGTCCCATGACCGGCCCGTGGCGAGGTGCACCACGCACCGCAGCCCAGGACAACGCCTAGCGCCCTGCGCTGCACGCCCCTCCGGGAGCAGCACCATGGCCGATCCGTCCACCACCACCAGCAGTACCGCCCCCCGTCTCGCCTCTATCCGGGACGCAGCCGAACACCTCGGCGTCAGCACCGCGACCGTCCGGAACTGGCTCGGCAAGGGCTACTTCCGGGGCTTCAAGGTCCCCGCCCGTCGCGGCATCCACGTCGATCTGAACGAGGTCCTTGACGCCCGCCAGACCACCCCCGGGATGCAGTCCACGCCGTACGGCCGGTACGGCGAGAACGCCCGCATCGTCGACCTGGGCGAGGCCACGCGATGAGCGCCGCGACGCACCAGCCCGAACCCATCCGCCTGACCGACGAGCAGTGCCGCCGCGTGGCGGCCCTGCTGCTCATCGCACGGTCGACCCGGACGAAGGCCAGCTCGTGACGCGGGATGCCGTGGGCGGCGCCCTCCCGGCCTCGGAGGCACACGCGCGCACGCATACGCATCCCGGCCCTCCCACCGAGCCCACGGCCAGCCCAGCGCACGAACCTCGCTCGGA
This sequence comes from Isoptericola sp. NPDC056134, assembly GCF_042264825.1. NCBI lineage: Bacteria > Bacillati > Actinomycetota > Actinomycetes > Micrococcales > Promicromonosporaceae > Isoptericola > Isoptericola sp. NPDC056134. The sequence goes on along the minus strand of NZ_JBHJVM010000002.1, from coordinate 66,183 downwards.
TGGGCTACTCGCAGGCGAGCACCTCGACCTTGCCCGGCTCGCGGTCTTCCCCGTCCGACGCAGCCCGAACAAGGAACGAGACAAGACGCCCCTCGTGAAGTGGCGCGACGAGTCCCGGCCGCGCGCCGAGTGGGACGGGCAGTGGCCGGATGGCACGAACGCCGCGATCGACTGTGGCAAGTCCGGTCTGGTCGTGCTCGACGAGGACGAGCCCGGCGCGGTCCGCCGATGGCTTGGGTACGAGCCGGAGACGTTCACGGTCCGGACCGGTAGGAACGAGGGCGGGCGGCACCTGTACTTCCTGGCGCCCGCGCGACGGTCAGTCCGCAACTCCGGGAAGGACTCGATCCCCGGCCTGGAGGTGCGCGGTGACGGCGGGTACGTCGTCGCACCGGGCTCCGTGCACGGCGTCACGGGGCGCTCCTACGAGGTAATCCACGATCGTCCGATCGCTCCGCTCCCCTCGGACGTGCTCGACCGACTTCGGAGCCGCACGGTCGGCACGGCGGGTCCCGTCGGGACGCTCGACGGCGACGTGCTGTCGCTCGACCTGTCGGACTTCGTCGAGCCGTTCGTCCTGCCCGAGGTCATCCCGGACGGGACCGGGCGGAATCCCGTGGTCTTCAAGTTCGCCTGCTCGCTGCGAGCCCGCAGCGTGCCGGATGACGAGGCGCTCCCGCTGCTGAAGGACGCATTCGAGCGTTGCGTGCCCCCGCTCTACGACAAGGACACGCCGGAAGCGATGTGGGCGCGGGTCTGCCGGACGTACTCGCCCGGGGTGTCGAACAGCGGTGCCGCGTCAGCGCACCACGATGACGGGCGCACCTACGTCGACGAGTTCTGGTCGCAGCGCCCGCTGCTGCGCGCCATCTACGACTTCTCCGCCGCGCGCATGGTCGGGCCGTGGGCGCTGTTCGGCGCGGTGCTCGCGCGGGCTGCGGCGTCGGTGCCTCCCGCGTGGGTGCTGCCGCCGACGCGGGGGTCGATCGCGTCGCTGAACGTGTTCGTCGCGCTGTGCGCGGAGTCCGGGGGCGGGAAGTCGGCGGTGGTCGCGGCGTCGGACGAGTTCCTGGAGTTGGCCGAGCCGGACTGCTACCTGGAGACGTCGCCGGGCTCGGGCGAGGGTCTGCTCGCTGCGTACGGGTACATGCCCAAGAAGGACGACGCCAACCCTGACCCGGCCTTCCGGATCACGCAGACTTCGGTGCTGTTCGCCGTGGACGAGGTGAGCACTCTGGCCGCGATGATCGAGCGGTCCGGGTCGACCCTGACGGGCTTCCTCACCTCGGCGTGGTCGGGCAGCAGGCTCGCGACGCAGAACGCGGACCGCACGCGGACGCGCAACGTGCCGCCCCACCGCTACCGCCTCGCGTTGGTCGCCGGGGTGCAGCCGCTCAACGCGGACGTGATCCTGGGCGGCGAATCGACGGGCTTCCCCCAGCGCTGGCTGTGGCTGCCGACGTACGACCCGGACACGGAGCGTGAGCCGGGCGGTCGCGTGGGCGGCTGGCGATGGTCGCCGCCGGATGGGCGTCCCGAGATGGACGAGCACGGTGTGTTCGTGTTCCCGCCCGAGCACCACGTCACCATCCCCGACGAGGCGGTCGCGGCGATCCGGGCCGCGCACCGGGGCGAGAACCGACCGATCGGAACCCCCGCGCCGAGGGGGAAGCTCGACGGGCATGCGGTGCTGAACCGGCTGAAGGTGGCGGCCCTGCTGGCGCTGCTCGATGACCGGGCGGAGGTGTCGGCCGACGACTGGCGGCTCGCCGGCGTGGTGATGGCGGTGTCCGACGCGACGCGGGCAGCGGTGCAGCGCGCCATCGCTGCGGACCACGATCGGGCGGACGACGCACGGGCCCGGAGGGCGGGGCGCAGCGCGGCGGTGGCGCGCGAGTCCGAGGACGAGACGAGGAAGGCGCGGGCGATGAAGCGGGTGGTCGAGGTGCTGACGAAGCACGGCGGCGAGATGGCCGCGAGCGCGATCATGCGGAACGTCGGCGGGGCTCATGCCCCCGGGTTCAAGGAGGCGCTGGACCGGCTCGTGGAGGCCGGCCGGGTCGTGGACCTGGGTGAGCGCACGGCGGCGAACGGCAAGGTGGCGCGGTACTACCGCCTGGCGTGACCGCACGCGGCGCGAGGTTCAACGCAATGGCGCAATGTTGCGTTGGACGCTCGCGCTCGCAGCACCTTAAGAAGGGAGATATCTCTTCCTTTTATACGCATATATCCGATTCTGCGACCACTAGCGTGCGCGTCGGACGTTGCGTTGGATCGGGATTGCGTTGGAGGCGTTGCGCTGGATTCAGCGCGACCCGCCGCTCGCCAGGATCGCCTGAACCCGCAGCCGACGACGGCGCAGCTCCTCCCAGCGCCGCGCCTCCTGCTCACGGTCGCTGGGGGCGCGACCGCCGCTCGCGGTGAGCGACGCAGGCTGCTGCGAGCGCCGACGGGGCGCGGGCGTCGTGGCGGCTGAGGCGGTCATGGCGGGCTCCTCCTCGTGCTGCGGATTGTCCTACACAGTGTAGTGCAGCTTCACGCTAGACGGGGCATCGTGAAGCACCGCTGCACGGCCGAGACCCCGTGGATACGCCCCGCCCCCATGCATAGCCGGTATCCCTCGCCCCCGAGGCATCCCCCATGAACCCCTCGGGTCCCCATAGACCCCTTGGCTCGATCCACCGCACGCTCGGGTAGGCCCCACATCTACGACATGAACGGTTTTTGTGGATGGGCCCCCATCTCGAAGACTGGGATCGGCGGCCCATTCAAGTGCCTAAGGGGCGTCGGCAGCGGAGGATGGACTCCGAGGCCTATCGACCATGCCCCGCTGGCAAGCTGAGGGAACGTTGAACCTCGCATGATGGCTGGCGGCGCCAGGAGATCAGCACCGGCGATTACCGGCGTGAACGCGGCCACGGTCCTGCTCGGATCCCGATCGAACATGATGTGCATGCGCCGGTCGACCGGGACGAGATGGATGGTCATGCAGTCGGTGCCCACTGTTGAACAGACACGCGAGGTCTTCCTGACGGCCTCGACGAGCAGGGTCTCGACAGCATCGAGAGTCTGTCCGCCCGACGCACACAGTGCCTCCGCCAGTTCGTCTTGGATGCCGTCCGGAACTCTGGTCCCGATCCGGTAGATCTTGAACCTTGAAGGTTCCCCCCACATCTTGGGGAACGTCTGCACTTTGGTCTTCCGACGCCGCTCGCCCCTGTGTTTGAGGGAGAGGAAGATCGGTCGGCTGTTCCGCGGGTCAGACGGGGCGACGCGCCAATGACGCTTCGAGACGTAGCCAGCGATCGACACCTCAACGTGCCTATCACGAACCTGCTGGCGCGGAAGGTCCCGCTCCAGGGCACGGCAAAGCCGAGCGATGATCTCGCCCAGGTGCGGTACCTCCTGCGGAGCGAACTCAATCGGGTTGCCCTCGCCCAGGAGCCTCGACTCGGGCAGCTTCCGAGCCATGACCTGCTCGGCAATCCAGTTTGCCGTCGACGCCCCATCGATGTGAGCCAGACCCGTGTATGAGACGACGACGGCACAGCCGATGCCCAGCACCACGACTGACTTGTTCGCATACGCGTCGAACTCGGTAATCGTGCCGTCATTCGACACGGTCAGGCGTCGGTCACCAACAGTGACGATGAACCGCGGCCCGACGTAGGTCAGGTGAAGCGTCACAAGGCACCACCGCCTCGTCCCGACTCTCGTCGAGTTACGTCACACCGTTGCCAGATGCCGCCCCAGCGCGTCACTCTCATGTCCAGATGCTCGCAGCGCCGGTCCTGAAGCTGGAGGGTAGCCCGGAGGTTTCACCCTCACCTGTGGCACAAATAGTGCTGCGCCCGGGCTACCTTCTCGGCATGCCGACGCCGTCCCCCAGTCCGATCCCGAGCCTCCAGGTCCTCTTCCAGCAGCAGAGTGAGCAGGGCTGGTGGCACGACTGGGGCTCGTCGATCGTCCCGGGCCTGCTGACGATGATCGGCTCGGTGCTCGCGTCACTCCTCGTCGCGTACTTCGCGCTGCGAGGAGTGAAGGAGAGCGCCCAGAAGAACGCGCAGTCCCTCATCGACGCAGAGACGGAGCGCGCCAGAAACGCGCGTCAGCACGACGACTACCGATGGCTTCGAGGAGCGCGGGCCAAGGCGTACTTCGGAATCATCGCATCCGCTCATGCGGCCATGCAGGCTGGACAGAATGCCGTGTGGTTCGGTCGGCCGAAGGTGCCGACGAGCAGCAGGTACGTGGCGACCAATCCAGACGGGGTGCGCGAAAAGGCCCGCGAGTGGAACGCCGCCTCCAGTGAGACCTTCCGTTGGGCTGCGGAGATATGGGCCGTGGGCGACCGACGCATCGGCGAACTTGCTGTCGCCAGTTCCGACGCCGCCGGAGATGCACTGCTCGCCGCAGAACAGGCGGGCATGGTTCACTCAACTGAGACGCCGTATGACGCTGACGAGGTTGGCCGGGAGCACATCGAGAAGTCACAGAACGAGTTCGGCAAGATGGTGGCGCTGATCCGGCTGGAACTCGGCTCCGACAACGCGGGCGTGCCCGATCCTGAGAGCCTCGCAGCGTCCAGCACCACGCCCAAGGCCGAGGCCTGACGTCATGCCACCGATCGACGTCAACCTGATCACGCCCTCCGACACATGGTCGACGTGGGGGCCGCCGATCATTACGGCGCTCGGTGGTGCGCTAGTCGCGATCATCACGCTGATCGGCGTGCTGAGGGCCGCAAACAAGAGCGCGAAGGCTGCCCAAGCCGCCGCCGAGACTAGCGCGACGGCCGCCCGCGAAGCTGCGGAGCGCAGCGCGCAGACAGTGCTCGACGCTGAGTATGCCCGCGCCCAGAACGAAGAACGACGACACCTCCGGGAATTGCTGGCGAATGTCGTCACCGCGGCGCTGGAGCGCTCGTTCTACCTGGCCAATCTCGCCGACATCCAGTGCAGCGAGACGCACCATCTCTGGACGGACGAGAAGAAGCGGGCCATCACGCTCACCTCTACGACCCTGACGCAGGGAAGAAGCCTCGCAATCATGACGACGACCAGCGCTGAGATTAGAACTGCCCTAGCCAGCATCGGCGAGGCCGACTCCTACGTCAGCCGCGTTCGAGCCTCGTATTCGGGCGACCCCGCGGGCGACACCGCGCGACGCGACGCGATCGTTCTCGCCACGGAGCGTCTGGACGAGGCCGCGAACGCGCTGGCCCAGGCCGCGTCCGAGCGTCTCGCAACGCCACCCTCGTGACTTCGGCGTCCATTCGCCCCGGTATGCGCGTCTTGCGTGTGACAAGGCACACACGTATGTCAAAACGCTAGTTTCGAGAGGGCGTTGAGCATCGTCGTCTTGCCCGCCTGCGTCGCGCCCGAGACGAGCACGTTCAGCCCCGCGCGCACCGAGGCGTCGAGGAAGGCGGCCGCGTGGGTGGTGAGGGAGCCCAGCCGCACCAGGTGGTCGAGGTGGTCCGCGCGCACCAGGTGCTTACGGATGTTGACGGCCATGTGCTCGCGCGTGACGTCGGGGATGACCACGTGCAGGCGCTCGCCGCCCGGGAGCGAGGCGTCGACGAACGGGCTGCTCAGGTCGAGGCGGCGGCCGGACGCCTTGAGCATCCGTTCCACGAGGTCGCGCACCTGGCCGGCGGTGAGGATCGTCGTCGTGAGCTCGGGGACGCCACGCCGGGCGACGAACACCTTGGCGGGAGAGTTGATCCAGATCTCTTCGACCTCGGGGTCGTCGAGGTAGCGCTGCAGCGGGCCGAGGCCGCCGAGCGCGTCGACGACGGCGCGCGCGGCGCCCTGCGGGTCCGCGAGCGCCGGGACGACGCCGCGCGTGGCGCGCTCGGTGTAGTCGGCGGAGGCCTCCGCGACGAGGCGCTCCAGCCCGGCCCGGTCGCGGACGGGGTCGAGGGCTCGACGGCGCACGAGCTCGCGCACCTCGTGCTCGAGGAGCGCGGCAGCGTCGGCGGGCGCCAGCGTGTCGATCGACACTGATCTGTCCTCTCGTCGGTGCCCTCATCGGCGGCGAAAGCGGCACCAGAGTAGGGGACCCGGGCAATCGCCCGGGTCCGCCCTGTGGACAACCCGGGCGAAGGCCTCGTACCGCTACCCGGGACCGCCTCCGCGGGACGCTGCCAGGAACCCTCTGACCAGCGACGACGCCGCGTCGGGCTGGTCGTAGGTGACGATGTGGCCGGCGTCTCGGATGGTGGTCAGGCGGGCGCCCGGGGCCGCCGAGGCGGCCGCGGCCAGCTCCTCGTGCCCGACGAGCGGGTCGCGGTCGCCACGGACCCACAGCGACGGCACCCGCAGCCCCGGCAGCCGGGGCAGGTGGTCGAGCGCCATGGCGAACGGCCCGTAGGCGCGGACCATCCAGTCGTCGAGGGCGGGCTCCCCGTGGGCCGCCTTCGCCCGCGCCTCCTGGACGACGAGCGCGACGATCTCCTCGAAGCCCTCCGTGGTCTCGCCGGCCACGAGGTTGCCCGCCATCGACCGGCGCACCACGGCGGGCCGCCGCGCCAGCCAGCGGCTGGTGAGCCGTAGCAGGCCGGGCGTGCGCAGCGCGAGCCACGTGAGCAGCTGGGCCGGGCGCCGTCGACCGATGCCGCCGGGCCCGATCGCCACGAGCGCGTCGACGCGCTCCGGGTGGTCCAGGGCGAACCCGACCGCGACGCCGGCTCCCAGGGACAGCCCCACCAGCGCGACGCGCTCGAGCCCGAGGGCGTCCAGCAGCTCGCCGAGGAAGGCGCGGTAGAACGCGTCGTCGAGCAGCCCCTCCCACGGGCGGCTGCCGCCGTGCCGCGGCAGGTCGACGACGTGCACCCGGTGGTCCGCCGCGAGGTCGCCCGCGACGCGGCGCCACACCCCTGCCGCCGTGTCGAGCATGCCGCCGTGCAGCAGCAGCACCGGCGGCCCGGTGTCGCCGGCGCGGTAGTGGCGCACGGGTCCGCCGGCGACGGTCAGGTCGGTCCAGGTGGCGAAGACGCCCGTCACGGCACGGTCGGTCACGGTTCCTCCAGGAGGTCGAGCTGATGGTCGAGGCGGGCGAGGAGGCCGAGCTGCGCGGCGCGGGCGGCCTCGACGTCGGCGGGCAGGTCGGCTGGACGGTCGGCGGCGAGCCCGCGGCCGACGAGGTCGGCGAAGAGCGCGACCGCGTCGCGCAGCGCGTCGTCCGACGTCGCGCCGAGCGTGCCCGGCGCGTGCACCAGGCCGACGCTGAAGATCCCGAGCACGCGCACCACCGCCGCGGTGGGGACGGCGGGGTCCACGACGCCCGCGTCCTGCAGCCGCGCGACGTACTCGGCCAGCCACCCGAACCGCTCCGCGTACCGGTCGCCCCCGGCACCGCCGGCCACGTCGCGCACATGGTCACCGAGCAGCGACGCGTCGCCGACGTACAGCGCCCTCATGAGGGGGTCGGCCAGCAGCGCCTCCGTGCCGAACCGGTACACGGTGGGCAGGTCGACAGGTCCGTCCGCCCCGACGACGCGACGCCGCACCTCGGCGGTGAGGTCCCGGGTGCTGCGCCGCAGGACGGCGTCGAGGATCGCGGCCTTGTCGGGGAGCTCCAGGTAGACGGCACCCTTGCCGATGCCGGCTCGTGCAGCGACGCCGGCGACCGTCGTGCTGGGCCAGCCGTTCTCGAGGATCAGGTCGTGGGCGGCGTCGAGGATGCGCGCACGACGGTCGGGGACGCGCGGACGGGGCATGGGCACCTCCGTAGTGACTATGGAGTCGATTCTGGTCACTACCGTAGCCGGACGCGGGCAGCACCCGCGACCGGCCGGGGCTAGGGTCGAGGACCATGCCGACCTCTCCCCCGCCTGGCCGCTGGAACGACGTCGCCCGCGCGACCGGGCTGCTCGGGGCGGACGGCGCCGTCGCGCAGACGATCTTCGCGGAGATGACGGCGCTCGCCGCGCGCACCGGCGCGATCAACCTGGGGCAGGGCTTCCCCGACGTCGACGGCCCCGCGTTCATCCGTGACGCCGCCAAGGACGCGATCGACGCCGGCCGCAACCAGTACCCGCCCGGCGACGGCGTGCCGGAGCTGCGGCGCGCGATCGCCGAGCACCAGCGGCGCCGCTACGGGCTCGACGTCGCCCCGGACGGCGAGGTGCTGGTCACGACCGGCGCCACGGAGGCGCTGGCCGCGTCGATCCTCGCGCTCGCGGGGCCGGGCGACGAGGTGATCACGCTCGAGCCGTTCTACGACTCGCACGCCGCGAGCATCGCCCTCGCGGGGGCGACGCACGTGCCCGTGGCGCTCACCGCCGAGGGATTCCGGCTCGACGCCGCGGCCCTGCGCGCCGCGGTCACCCGGCGCACCCGGCTCATCGTGCTGAACACCCCGCACAACCCCACGGGCACGGTGCTCACGCGGGCCGAGCTGGAGCAGGTCGCGGCCGTCGCGCGCGAGGCCGACGCCGTCGTCCTCACCGACGAGGTCTACGAGCACCTCACCTTCGACGACGCCGTGCACGTGCCGGTCGCGACCCTGCCCGGCATGGCGGAGCGGACCCTCACGGTCTCCTCCAGCGGCAAGACGTTCAGCCTCACAGGCTGGAAGGTCGGCTGGCTGCACGGCCCCGCGGAACTCGTCACGGCCGTGCGCACGGTGAAGCAGTTCCTCACCTACACGTCCGGCGCGCCCTTCCAGCCCGCCATCGCCCGGGCGCTCGCCGACGACGACGCACCGCGCGCGCTGGCGGCCTCGCTCGCCTCCCGCCGCGACCTGCTGTGCGAGGGGCTCATCGCCGCCGGTTTCGACGTCGTCGTCCCGCAGGGCACCTACTTCGTCGTCGCGGACGGCACGCACCTGCTGGAGCGGCTCGGCGCCGCCGACGGGCACGAGCTGTGCCGCCGCCTGCCCGAGCTCGCGGGCGTCGTCGGCGTCCCCGTCTCCGCGTTCTGCCGTGCCGGCTCGAGGACGGCCGACGCGCTCGCCTCGCGCGTGCGGTTCACGTTCGTCAAGCGGGAGGACGTGCTGCGCGACGCCGTCGACCGCCTACGCCGCCTCGCCCGCTGACCCCGCCACGCCGGCACCGATCTGTTCGGCACCGCGTCCGTCTGTTCGGCACGAGGCCATGCCGAACAGATGGAGGAGATGCCGAAGTGACGGGCTCTACGCCGCGAGCGCCGGCAGCACCAGGCTCACGGCGACGACGAGCATGATCGCGGCGACGACGCCGTCGACGACGCGCCACGCGCCGGGGCGGGCGAGCACGGGCGCGAGCAGCCGCGCGCCGTAGCCGAGGCCGACGAACCACAGGACGCTGGAGACGATCGCGCCGGCCGTGAACAGCCAGCGTCCGTCGCCGTGCGACGCGGCGAGCGAGCCCTGCAGCACGATCGTGTCGAGGTACACGTGCGGGTTCAGCCAGGTGAGCGCGAGCGCCGTGACCAGCACGGGCCGCGCGCGCCGTCCGGCGTCGGCGACCGCGCCGTCCGACGCGGCCGCCAGCCCCGCCTCGTCCCCGCGCCACGCCCGGCGCGCCGCGAGCGCGCCGTACCCGAGCACGACGGCGGCGCCGGCCCACCGCGCCACCTCGACGACGGCGGGGTGGCTCACGACGAGCGCCCCGAGCCCAGCGGTCCCGGCGAGGTACAGCACGACGTCGGACGCCGCGCACACCGCGACGACGAGGCCCACGTGCTCGCGGCGCACGCCCTGGCGCAGCACGAAGGCGTTCTGCGCGCCGATGGCGACGATGAGGGACAGGCCGAAGCCGAGGCCGGCGAGGAGCGTGAGCACCCCTCGACGCTAGGTCGGCTGCGACATGAAGTCCATCTACGGTTTCTTCATCTGATGAAGCGTTCCTTCATCTACGGTGTCACCATGCGATGGGACTCCCGCCAGCTCGAGGCGCTCGCCGCCGTCGTCACCGAGGGCTCGTTCGAGGCCGCGGCCCACGCGCTGCACGTCACGCCGTCGGCGGTGAGCCAGCGCGTCCGCGCGCTGGAGAGCACCGCGGGCTCCGTGCTGGTGCGCCGCACCCGCCCCGTCGCGCCCACCGAGCCGGGGCGCACGCTGCTGCGCCTGGCGCGCCAGGTCGAGCTGCTCGGCGCGGAGGCGGTCCGCGAGCTCGGACCCCGGGACGCCGACGACGACGGCACCGGCGCCCCGCCCCGCCCGGTCACGGTGCCGATCGCCGTCAATGCCGACTCCCTCGCGACCTGGGTGATGCCGGCGCTGGCGCGCGTCGAGGGCGTCTGCTTCGACCTCCACCGCGACGACCAGGACCGCACCGTGGACCTGCTGCCGGCCGGAGTCGTGATGGCCGCGATCACGTCGCAGCGCGACCCGGTGCAGGGCTGCACCTCGACGTTCCTCGGCGTCACCCGCTACCGCCCGGCCGCCACCCGGGAGGTGATCGACCGCTGGTTCCCGGACGGCCCCACGATCGAGGCGCTGGGCCGCGCCCCGATGCTCGTGTTCAACCGGGCCGACGACCTCCAGGACGCCTGGCTGCGCGAGCGCGCCGCCGCGGCGGGCGCCGCCGTCCCGGACCCGCCGCGCCACCACGTGCCGAGCACCACCGAGTATGTCGACGGCATCCGCCGCGGCCTGGGGTGGGGCATGTGGGGCCCGCTCCCCGGCCCGGGATCCCGGTTCGGCATGCTCGACGGCGGGCCGGGCCACGCCGGCGGACAGGTCGCGCTGCTCGAGGACGACGCCGTCGTCGACGTCCCGGTCTACCTGCAGCAGTGGAAGCTGCGCTCGACGGTCCTCGACCGGGTCGCCGAGGCCCTGCGGCTCGAGGCACGCCGCGCCCTGCCCCAGCGCTGACCTTCCGTCACCGCACGGCGGCGGTCAGGCGCAGACGCCCGGCAGCACGGACGGGCTGGGCGACGGGTCGGGCGAGGCGCCCTCGCCGTCCTTGCCGCCACGGGTGCCGCCGTCCTCGCCGTCGACGGCGTCGGGCGACGCGACCTCGTCGTCGACGGCCGTCGCGCCGTCCGGCGAGGCCGACGCCGTGCCGCTCGGCCTCTCCTTGGCCGGGGCGGTCCCGGGCGGCGCCTCGTCGGCGCGGATCCGCTCCCAGATCGCGTCCGCCTCCGATGTCCACTCGACCCGGCCGGGCTGGCTCACCGAGTCCACGACGGGCACCGAGGTGAACACGATCTGCGACGGGTCGAGGTCGCGGATGCTCCACGCGAGGCCCGCGAGCGCCGTCGGGCTCGCCAGCTCGGGGTCCGTGGAGATGGAGCCGAGGATCTCGCGCACCATCCGGTACAGGCGGGGCGAGTCGGTGATGATGTTCTGCGACAGGATCTCGCGCATCGCGGCGTCGAAGAACGCCTGCTGCCGCTCGATGCGCTTGAGGTCGCTGCCGATCTCCAGGCCCATGCCCTCGCCCTTGCGGGCGCGCAGGAAGTTGATCGCGGTGTACCCGTCGAGCTTCTGCTTCCCCTCCGGCAGGTCGAGGTCCACGCGCTGCCCCTTGACCGGCTCGGGGAGGCACATGGTGACGCCGCCGATGGCGTCGACGACGCCGATCACGCCGGTCATCTGCACGACGACGTGGTCCGAGATGCGCACCCCGGTGAGCTTCTCGACGGTGCGGATGGTGCACGCGGCGGCGCCGGTGACGTCCTTGTCCGGCCCGCCGCCGAGCGCGAAGGAGGAGTTGAACATGGCGTTCGTCTGCGGTGCGGTCTCGCCGCCGCCGGGGAGCTTGCAGGCGGGGATGTCGACGAGGGAGTCGCGCGGGATGGACACGGCCTCGATGCGGCTGCGGTCGCCCGACAGGTGCACCAGCAGCGTCGTGTCCGAGTGGAACTCGTCGCCGGACCCCGCGATCTTGGCGTTGGCCTCGTCCCGGAAGTCGGTGCCCATCACCAGGATGTTGAGGTCCTTGCCCGCGAACGGGTCGGTCGGGTCCTGCTCGGCCGGGACCTCGGGCGGACGGTCGTCGCCGGCGAGGAGGTCGTCGACGTCGGAGACCCCGATCTGGGAGCGCAGGTCGACGAACGACGCGACCGCGGTCGCCGCCACGAAGGCCACCACCGCGGTGACGACGAGGGCGATCGTACGGACGACCCGGTGCGAGGCGAGGCTTGACGCGTGCCGTGGCAGGGTCCGCACAAGCGCGATCCTAGGGCCTGAGCAGCATGTTCGCGCGAGGGGTGCCCCGTGCGACCACGGGATCACCCCCCGCGCGACCGGTCAGCGCCGGGCGGCGACGGCCTCGACCGCGATGCCGGGCTGGTCCGAGAACACGCCGTCGAGCCCGGTGTCGAGGAACGTGTCGAGCTCCGCCGCCAGGTCGCCGTGCGCAGCCGGGTCCGCCGACGAGCGGTGCTCGGCCGGGAGGAACTGGTTCTCGGCGCGGAACGTCCAGGCGTAGGCCTCCAGCCCCGCGCGGTGCGCGTCGCGGACCACGGAGGTCGGGCGGCCGAGCGTGCCGTCGGCCGCGCGCGGGACGACGACGTTCTTCTCCAGGCTCGCGATGTCGGCGTACCGGGCCAGGTCGCGCAGGCCTCGGGGGGTGACGAGGTCGGCGTAGGTGCGCGGGTCACCGGCGGCCACCAGGTCGTACGGCGCTCCGCTCGCGGAGACGTTGAGCGCGAGGCGCACGTCGGTGCGCCGGTCGAGTTCGCGCAGGTTGGTGGTCTCGAAGGACTGCACGACGACGGGCGCGCGCCGCGAGTCGAGGCCGTTCGCGGCGAGCTCCGCGACGAGCGGGTCCGTCAGCGGCAGCCCGATGGACGCGAAGTACGTGGGGTGCTTCGTCTCGGGCGCCACGCCGACGGGCCGGCCGTCGCAGGTCTCGGAGTGGCGGGCGAGATCGAGCACCTCGTCGAGGGTGGGCACCTGGTACAGGCCGTCGTAGGCGGTGTTGTCCGGGCGGAGCTCGGGCAGCCGCTCCGTGGCGCGCAGCGTCCGCAGCTCGGCGAGCGTGAAGTCCTCGGTGAACCAGCCCGTGACGGCCTTCCCGTCGATCGTCTTCGTGGTGCGACGGTCGGCGAGCTCCGGGTGCTCGGCGACGTCGGTCGTGCCGCCGATCTCGTTCTCGTGGCGGGCGACGAGCACGCCGTCCTTGGTCGGCACGACGTCGGGCTCGATGACGTCCGCGCACTGCAGGATCGCCTGCTCGTAGGCGGCGAGCGTGTGCTCGGGCCGGTCCCCGGACGCGCCGCGGTGCCCGACGACGGTGACGCCGTCGTCCCGCGTGCGCTGCTTCTCCAGGTCGACCACGACCATCTCGGTGTCGTCGGGCGTGCCCGGGTTCCGCGCCGCGTTGCCGGGGTAGTTGTTGTCGTTCCCGATGAGGATGCGGCCGTCGCGCAGCCGGAGCACCGTCTCGAACGACTGCACGGGCAGCGCGTACGTCTCGCCCAGCCCGTAGCCCTCCCCCGCGTCGATGCCGTCAGGGTTCTCCACCCGCAGCGCGTCGAGGACGAGCTCCTTGCGGACGAAGCCTTCCCGGTCCGTCTCGCTCAGGTCGATCTCGTAGACCCGCTTCGTGACCGACGCCGGCCCCTCGAAGTCGTCCCGCTCCACGACCCAGAACGAGTCCTTGCCGACGGCGAACGCGTCGCCGAGCACGTTGGCCTCCTGGTCGGTCTGGTAGTCCCAGGTGCGGCCGGTGTACGCGCCGCGGCGGGTGTCGAACTCGTGGACGACGCGGCGTCGCTGGTCGGTGTCGTCGACCAGGGCGCCCTCGAGCACCGGGTACAGGTAGCGCCCGCCCTTGACCCCCGCCATCGCCTCGAAGCCGCGGCTGGCGCGCACGGTGGGCTCCTCGCCGTCGGCGAGGTACGGGTTCTGCGGCGACCGCAGCCCGCCGGGCAGCGGGTAGGGCTTCTCGAGCAGCGTCCCGTCCGCGTCGAAGTGCAGCAGGAACGGACCGAACTCCTCGCCCACCCACAGCGTGCCGTCGTCGGCACGCACCACGGACTCGACGTCGAAGTCGGCGCCGGTGAGCAGCCGCTCGTCCGTGCCCTCGTTGACGATGTCGAAGTCCAGCACGTGGTTCTCGTCGTCGTAGGAGATGTGGTCGAGCACCTCGATCTCGCCCGAGCCGCTGCCCCGGCCACCGCCGGTGTCCCAGTCCGGCTCGACGAGGTAGCTGCGGAGCAGGAAGTCCGCCGAGTTGCCCTGGCTGCCGAAGCCGTTGTCCGGCTGCGCCCAGAACGTGCCGTCGCCGTTGTCGACCATCGCCGAGAAGCCCGGGATCACCTGACCGTCCCACGGCCCCTGCCGGCCGTTGGCGGCGGAGGCCTGGGCGCCGGACGACGGTCCCTCGGCGAGGAAGTCCGCGGACAGCGTCGCGCGCCCCTCGAGCGTCGGGACGAGGTGGGTCGTGACGGCGCCCGGTCGCCCGTGGCCGGGCGTCGGCTGATGCGTGCCGTGGCCGCCGGGGCGCCCGTCCGCGAGGGCGGCGGTGCCGGCCGCGGTGGTGAGCGCGACCGCCGCGGCGGCGCCGGCCGCGACGAGGCGCAGGGCGCGAGCCTGGTTCGGTGAGCGAGTCATGGCCCGATCCCACCGGCGCTCCGCGACGGCTCGACGAACCCTGGATGAACGCCGGGCGACGATCCCGTGGCGCCTGAAGGCCGCGGCGCCGAACCACCCGGTCGACCCCTCCCGAGCGATGCCTAGATCTGCTAGGTTCAGCACCCCTAGCAGATCTAGACATAGGAGCTCGAGGTGCGCTTCGACAAGGACCTGGTGGCGGCGTCCGCCACCCCGCTGGTGCTCGGCATCCTCGCGGAGGGCGAGTCCTACGGGTACGCCATCCTCAAGCGGGTCACGGAGCTCTCCGGCGGCCGCATGCAGTGGACGGACGGGATGCTCTACCCCCTGCTGCACCGCCTCGAGCGCCTGGGCCTGGTCGCCGCGACCTGGGGCACCTCCGAGGCCGGCCGGCGCCGCAAGCACTACGCCCTCACCCCGGCCGGGCACGACGCGCTCGCCGAGCGCCAGGAGCAGTGGTCCGTCGTCGCGGACGTGCTGCACCAGGTCTGGCGGTCCGCCCAGCAGGCGGCCCAGGCCCCGGCCCGCCCCGCGGTCTCGGAGGGCTGGGCCTGATGGCCTCCCGCGAGCGCCTCGAGGCGCAGATCGACCAGTGGCGCTCGTACGTGCAGCGCCACCGCGCCATCGCGCCCGCCGACGTGGACGAGATGGAGGACCACCTGCGCGGCCGGGTCGACGACCTCACCGCGACGGGCCTCGACGACGACGAGGCGTTCCTCGTCGCGGTGCGCCGCATGGGCAACCTCGACGCCGTCTCGCACGAGTTCGCGCGCGAGCACTCCGAGCGGCTGTGGAAGCAGCTCGTCCTCGTCCCGGACGACGATGCCGCGCAGGCGTCCGGCCCGGCGTGGCGCGAGCTCGCCGTCGTCCTCGCGCTCGCCGTCGGCGCGGGGATCGCGGTGAAGGTGGCGCTCGCGGCCTTCGACACGGACTCGGCGCTGCTGCGCAACGTCCCGCTCATGACGGCGCCGTTCCTGGGCGCCTACTTCGTGTGGAAGCGCCGCGTCGCACGGCGCGTGGTCGGCGCCCTGCTGGTCCCGTACGCGCTGCTCGCCGTCGTGCTCAACGTCTACCCGTACGTCGACACGGGGTCGACCGTCGTCCTCGCGGCGATCCACGCCCCCGTCGTGCTGTGGGCGCTGGTCGGCGTGGTCTACGTGGGTGGCCGCTGGCGGGACCAGGACCCGCGGATGGACTTCGCGCGCTTCACCGGCGAGCTCGTCGTCTACGTGACGCTGCTCGCGATCGGCGGCGGGGTGCTGCTGGGCCTCACGGCCGCGACCCTGAGCCTCGTCGGCGTGGACATCGAGCCCGCGATGGAGAGCTGGATCATGCCGTTCGCGGTGCCGGGCGCCGTCGTCGTCGGGGCCTGGCTCGTCGAGGCGAAGCAGGACGTCGTGGAGAACATCGCCCCGGTCCTCACGCGCGTCTTCACGCCGCTGACCACGGTGATGCTGCTGGTGACGCTCGTCGTCCTGCTCGGCGCCGGCGGGCTGGCCGACGTCGAGCGCGAGCTGCTCATCCTCATGGACGCGATCCTCGTGCTGGTGCTCTGCCTGCTGCTGTACTCCGTCTCGGCCCGCGACTCCCTCGCCCGCCCGGGCTGGTTCGACGGCCTCCAGCTGGTGCTCGTCGCGGCCGCGCTCGCCGTGGACGCCGTCGCGCTCACGGCGATGCTCACCCGTATCGCCGAGTTCGGCTTCAGCCCCAACAAGGTGGCCGCGCTCGGGCTCAACCTGCTGCTGCTGGTGCACCTGGCCCGGTCCGGGCTGCTCCTGCTCGGCTTCCTGCGCGAGCGGCAGCCGTTCGGCGCGCTGGTCCGGTGGCAGACCCGCTTCCTGCCCGTCTACGCGGTGTGGGCGGCGCTCGTGGTGGTGGCGTTCGGGCCGGTCTTCGGCTTCGCCTAGGACGCCCCACGGCCCGGCACCACCAGGCCGCGAACCCGATCCTCACCGTCAGGCCAGCTTGACCCAGCCGTCCTTGCGGTAGGCGGGCGTGGCGAACGCGAGCACGGCGATCGCGCCGGCCAGCGCGACGAGCATCACCCAGGACATCGCGACGGCGTCGCCGCCGAGCACGCCCACCAGCGGCGACACGAGGCCGGCGACCCCGGACTGCACGGCGCCGATGACGGCGGCCGCGGTGCCCGCGCGCTCGCCGTGCCGGGACAGCGCGATGGCCGACGCGTTGGCCGGGATCAGCCCCTGGAAGGCGAGCACCAGCCACAGCATCGCGAGGAGGCCGATCAGCCCGCCGGCCCCGGTGAGGGCCACCGCCAGCAGCCCGACCGCGACGACGCCCTGGATCGCGAGCGCGGCCCGCAGCAGCCGGATGGGCGCCACCCGCCGCACCAGGGCGGCGTTCACCTGCGCGGACAGCACCAGGCCCAGGCCGTTGACGGCGAACAGCACGGAGAACTGCCCGTGGCTCAGCCCGTAGCCCTCCTGGAAGATGAACGGCGAGCCGACCACGTAGCTCATCAGCACGGCCTGCCCGAGCCCGGGGATGACGGCGAGCGCCATGAACTGCTTGTCCTTGACCAGCGTGCGGTAGCCGGCGAACACGCTGGTCGCACCGCCGGTCTGGCGTCGTCCGGCGGGGAGCGTCTCCGGCATGAACCGCCACACGACCAGGCCCATCGCCACGCCCGCGAGCGCCAGGAAGCCGAAGACCCAGCGCCAGCCGGCCGCCGCGGCGACGGCGGAGCCGAAGGTCGGCGCCAGCATGGGCGCGACGCCGATGACGAGCATCAGCCGGGACAGGATGCGCGCGGCCTCCGCGCCGACGAACCGGTCGCGCACGACCGCCATCGCCGCGACGCCGCACGCGGCGTTGAAGAAGCCTTGCAGGAGGCGCAGCCCGACGAGGACGGTCATGTTCGGCGCGAACGCGCACAGGATCGACGTCACGACGTGCAGCGCGAGGCCCCACATGAGGGGCGCCCGGCGCCCGAAGCGGTCGGACAGCGGGCCGATCGTGAGCTGGCCCAGGGCGCCGCCGATGAGCATCACGGAGACGGACAGCTGCGCGAACGACGCGGAGGAGCCCAGGTCGGCCGCTACCTCGGGCAGCGACGGCAGGTACATGTCGACGGTGAACGCCGGCAGCGCCGCGAGCGCCCCGAGCATGATGACCCAACGGTACGGAGAGCGGGCGCGCGGAAGTCTCGCGGAGTCGTCGGGCATGGCCACCATCGTATCGAATCGTTACGACCAGCCCCAGGGAGAATCCCCCGGCCGGCCGCCCGGGTGTCGGTGGGATGCGTCACGATGGACCCATGTGCGGCCGCTACGCGTCCTTCCGTGACGCCCAGGACATCGCCGACGACCTCGCCGTCGCCGAGATCGCGGAGGACGCGCGCCTCCTGCCCCCGTCGTGGAACGTCGCCCCCACCGACCCCGTGCGCATCGTCGTCGAGCGCCCGCAGCGGCTCGAGGGCGGGCAGACCGGGGAGATCACCCGCTCGCTCCGGCTGGCGCGCTGGGGGCTCGTGCCGTCGTGGGCGAAGGACCCGTCGATCGGCGCGCGCATGATCAACGCGCGCACCGAGACCCTCCTCGACAAGTCCGCGTTCGCGAAGCCCCTCGGCGTCCGGCGCTGCCTGCTGCCGGCCGACGGGTACTACGAGTGGCGCAAGCTCGAGCTCCCGCCCGGCGCCCCCGCGCGGGGCGGGTCGAAGGGCGGGTCGAAGGGCGGGTCGAAGGGCAAGGTGCCGAAGCAGCCGTACTGGATCCACCCGGACGACGGCGGCGTCGCGGCGCTCGCCGGCCTGTACGAGTTCTGGCGGGACCGGACCAAGGCCGACGACGACCCCGACCGCTGGCTCGTCTCCGCGACGGTGATCACCACGGCGGCGTCGCAGGACCTGGAGCGCATCCACGACCGGATGCCCGTGGTGCTGCCGCGGGCGTCGTGGGACGCCTGGCTCGACCCCGCGGTCGGGGCCGAGCAGGCGATGGGCATCGTCACCGGCCCGCAGGTCGGGATGGCGACGCGGCCGGTGGGCGACGCCGTCGGGTCGGTGCAGAACAACCGGCCGTCGCTCATCGACGTCGACCCCGACCCGCGGGACCCGGACGTGGTCGCCGCGGGGCGCGGCTGAGCCGCGGTCAGGCGCCGCCGGTCACGGCGACCTCCTGGCCGGTGATGCCCGTGTTGGCGGCCGACCCGAGGTAGACGATCGCGGTCGCCACCTCGCGTGCGTCCAGCAGGCGGCCGAGCGGGGCGCGCGCCGCCGCGGACTCGCCGAACGCCTCGACGATCCCCCCGTTGCGCACCGTCCTGGTGAGGCCAGGCAGCACCACGTTCGACAGGATGTCACCCTCGCGCCCGAGCGCGAACGCGACCGACCGGCTGAACCCGTGCAGCGCCGACTTGGCGGTGGCGTAGTACGCCGTGCCCTCGTCGCCGTCGCGCACCAGGCTGGACGACAGGTGCACCAGCCGCCCCCACCGCTGCGCGCGCATCGACGGGGCGACCGCGCGGGTCAGCCGCACCGCCCCCTCGACGTTCGCGCGCACGGTCTCGAGCCAGGCGCCGTCGGGCACGTGCTCGAAGCCACGCGGGCCGTCCGCCCCCGGCGGGCTCCAGGTCACCGCGTTGTTGACCAGCACGTCGACGCGGCCGGTCCACGCGAGGACGGCGTCGCGCAGGCCCTCGGCCGCGCCCTCCTCGGTCTGGTCGTAGCGGACGACGAGCGCACGCCCGCCGATCTCCTCCGCGACGCGCGTGGCGTCGTCCTTCGACTCGCGGTACGTGAGGACGACGTCGGCGCCCTCGGCGCCGAACTGGGCGGCGACGTGCCGCCCGATCCCCCCGGACGCCCCCGTGACGACGACGGTGCGCCCCTGCAGTCCCAGGTTCATGCTGTGCTCCTCGTGACGGCTGTGCGCCGGCCACCGGGTCGGTGCCGACGCGTCCACCGTCGCCCGGCGGCCGCGCCGGCGGGAGGCCGCCGCGAGCCTGGCCGCGCCAGGGCCACCCTCCGCCGCCGCCGCGTGCCTAGGCTGGCCGCATGACCGACGCCGACCGGACCGCCGACCGGATCGACCGTGACCTCGGCGCGTTGCTCCGCGCGTACCGCGAGGACGTGCGCCCCCGGGACGTGGGCATGCCCGAGGTCGGGCGCCGCCGCACCCCCGGCCTGCGTCGCGCGGAGCTCGCGGTGCTCGCGGGCGTGAGCGTCGAGTACCTCACCCGCCTGGAGCAGGGGCGCGACCGGCACCCGTCGCCCGCCGTGGTGGGCGCGCTCGCCGACGCGCTCCGGCTCGGGCACGACGAGCGGCGCGTGCTGCTGCTCGCCTCCAAGGACGCTCAGGGGGCCGGCGTCTGCCTGGCGACCGCGCCGGGCGACGACATCCCGGCGGGCACCCGCGCCGTGCTGGACCGTCTCGCCCCTGCCCCCGCCGCCCTGCTCGACCGCTTCGGCACGGTGCTCGCCTGCACCCCCGCCTACCGGGCGCTCCTCGCGCCCGCCGGCCTGTTCGACCACGGGGAGCCGCGGCTGGCACCCGTCGTCCTCACCGACCCGCGGGCCCGCGACCTGTTCCCCGACTGGGACGCCGTCGCGGACCGCGTGGTCGCCGACCTGCAGCGCGAGTCGGTGCCGTCCGACCCGGTCCTCGGCGAGCTGGTGGACGCCCTCACGGTGCTGGCGGGGGCCGCGTTCACCGAGCGGTGGGCGCGCCCGGTCGCCGACCGGGGACGGGACGCCGTGCTGCGGCTGGCCCACCCGCAGGCCGGCGCCCTGCGCGTGGAGCCGCAGGTGCTGGTGCCCGGCGGGGGCGAGCACCTGCGGATCGAGCTGCTGCTCCCGGCCGACGAGGCGACCGAGCGGGCGCTGGACGACCTGGCCGCCGGCGACCGCACGCTGCGCGTGGTGCGCTCGGACGCCTCCTGAGGTGGCGCGGTGAGCGCGCGGAGGGTCAGCCCCCGGTGTAGGCGCGCTGCAGCCGCACCGGCGTGATCTCGCCGATGCCCTGCACCTCCTGCGGCGGCTGCGCCGTCAGGGCGTAGCGGGACGATGACGCGAGCAGGGACGCCGTGTGCGGGTCCACCAGCACGGTGGCCGGCTCGGCGAGCTCGGTGATGCGGGAGGCGAGGTTGACGTCGGAGCCGAACACGTCGCCGAACCGCGACAGCACCCGCCCCCACACGAACGCGACGCGCACGGGGATCTCGGGGTCGGTCGCGTGCGGCGCGGCCAGGCCGAGTGCCACCTCGGCGCCCGTCGTGACGTCGTCGGCCACGAACAGCACGGCGTCGCCGATGGTCTTGACGACGCGGCCGCCGGCCTCGGTGATGACGTCGCGGGCCCGGGACTCGAAGAGCTGCACGAACTCCGACAGCTCCTGCGACCCGAGGCCCGCGGTGCGCTTGGTGAACGAGACGATGTCGGCGAACCCGACGGCGCGCGGCAGCGGCAGCTCGTCGTCGTGCGCCTCCTGGGTGCCGCGACGCGCGCCGCCGAACTCGGTGGCGAGCCGCCCCGTGAGCGCGGCGAGCTGGCGCCGCCAGGCGTGCTCGAGCTGGCGGGAGAGCTGCGAGGTGAGGTCCGGCATGCGGTCGATGGCGGCGAGCCGCGCGCTCACGTCGTCCAGGCCGTCGCGGCGGCTGAGGTGCTCGACGAACGCCTCCACCTGCCACAGGGCGAGCCGGTCCGTGGTGTGCCCGAGGGAGCGGATGAGCGTCATCTGGGCCTGCTCGTCGAGCCGCTCGGCGTCCACGAGCTCGCCGATCTCGCGCAGCGCCTGCATGTCCGCGTCGGTGAACCCCACCTCGGCGGGGTGGGTGACGGGCAGCCCCAGCCAGCGCCAGTAGTTCTCGATGAACTCCTGCGACAGGCCGGTGCCCTCCACGAGGTCGGACAGCGTGTACCGGCGCGGGCCGCCGAGGATCGCCTCGTCCAGGCGGGCCGCGGTGTCCCCCGCCCGCCGGGCGTCGTCGTCCGTCGGCAGACCGGGTCCCGTCGTGGTGTCGCTCGTCACGCCCCCACTGTAGTCAGCGCGGGCTGTGTCCCGGCTGGGAGCCCCGGGCCGGCGCCCGATGAGTTCGCGCCCCGCCGGCGGTCGATGAGCACGTCCCGACCACGACGCCTGCGCGAGAGGACCGCGACGATGCCCCACGACCACACGACCAGGCCGGCACGGCGCTTTCGCTTCGGGGTCGTCGCCCCCGTCGGCGCCGACCTCCCCGCGTGGCGGGACCAGGTGCGCCGGATCGCCGACCACGGGTACTCGACCCTCCTGATGCCCGACGTCCAGCAGTGGCAGCCGGCACCCGGCCCCACCCTGGCGGTCGCGGCGACGCTCGCCGACGTCCGCGTGGGCACCTGGGTGTACGCCTCGCCGCTGCGCACGGCCCGCGCCGTGGCCTGGGAGGCGCACTCCCTGTCGGTGCTCACCGAGGGCCGCTTCGAGATGGGCCTCGGCGCCGGGAGGCCCGGCATCGAGGACGAGCTGCGGGAGCTGGGCATGCCGGTCCTACCGGCCGGGCGACGACTGGCGCGCATGGGCGAGGCGGTCGCGCTGCTCCGCCGGCTCGACGGCGCGGCGCGGCGCACGCCGGTCGTGATGGCGGTGCGAGGCCCGAAGGCCCGCGCCCTCGCCGCCGACCTCGCGGACACGGCGGCGGTCGCGATCATGCCGGACGACCCGCGGGCCGTCACGATGGAGATCGCGGCGGACCTCCGGTCACGCGCCGACCTCGAGCTGGCGTTCCACGCGGCCGTGGTCGGCGATGCCGTCTCCCCGTTCATGGCGCCGCCCGACACCGACACCGGCGCGCTGCGCGCGGCGGACTCGCTGCTGCAGCTGCCCGCCGACCCCGGGGCGGCCGCCGAGGAGATCCTGCGGCGACGCGAGGAGGGCGGCTTCTCCTACGTCGTCGTCGGTGCGAACGCCACCGACCGGCTCGCTCCCGTGGTCGCCGAGCTCGCCGGCCGCTGACGCGACCACGGTCATGCCGTGCGCAGGTGGTGCACGTCCCCGGCCGTCACCGTCCGCTCCCCGCCCGCCGTCGCCAGCACCAGCGCGCCGTCGGCGGCGACGCGCACCGCCTCGCCCTCCACCACGTCGCGGCCGCCGGCGAGCTCGGCGCGCACCGCCGTGCCGAGCGTGGCCGACGCCGCCGCGTACCGTGCCGCGAGCCCGGCCGCGTCGGCGTCCCCGCGGGCGGCCTCCAGGTCCGCCACGACGCCGACCAGCTCGCGCACGAGCGTGCCGAGCAGCGCGCCGCGGTCGGCCCGCGCCCCCTCGAGCGCCAGCGACGTCGCGGTCGGCACGGGCAGCTCCGCCGCGGACTGGTCCACGTTCAGCCCGACGCCGACGACGACGGCGGCGGGCCCCTGACCGTCGAGGGCCGGCACCACCTCGGCCAGCACGCCCGCCACCTTGCGGAACGGCCCCAGCCCTGCCGCGTCGTCGGCGGCCGGCAGCAGCACGTCGTTGGGCCACTTCACCGCGGCCCCGGGCACCCCGGCGGCGTCGACCGCGCGCGCGACGGCGAGGCCGGCGAGCAGCGGCAGCCAGCCCAGCCGGGCGGGCTCGAGCCGCGGGCGCAGCAGCACCGAGACGGTGAGCGCGGCGCGCGGCGGCGTCTGCCACCCGCGCCCCGCACGCCCCCGCCCCGCCGTCTGGTGCTCGGCGACGAGCGCCGCGGGCGCGGGCCACTCCCCCGGCGCCCGGCGGACGGCGTCGGCCAGGTCGGCGTTCGTGGAACCGGACGCCTCGACGACGTCGAGGCGGGCGAGGGGGCCTGCGGGCGCGAGCAGGTCGCGGCGCAAGGAGGGGAGATCGAGGGGGTCTCGGCGGGGGTCGTCGCGGGGGTCGTGGCTCACGTCCCCGATCGTCCCGCATCTCACCGCCACCGACCCTTTGTGGGGTCCCTCCAAAGAATCCGGGCGGGCCGCAGCCTGTCGCGCATCGATGCGTGGCAACCCACCAACTAGGGTCGGTCGGGTGAACGACGCCACCTCCTCGACCGACATCGAGCCGCCCGCCGCCTCCGGCACCGCCGCCAAGCTCGCCGACCTGGAGCGCCGGCGGGCCGAGGCCGTGACCGACGCCGAGGAGAAGGCGAAGGCGCGGCAGCACCCGCGCGGCAAGAAGACTGCCCGCGAGCGCATCGAGGCGCTGCTGGACGAGGGCAGCTTCGTCGAGCTCGACGCGCTGGCCATGCACCGCAGCCGCAACTTCGGCCTCGACAAGCGGCGCGTCGCGGGCGACGGCGTCGTGACCGGCCACGGCACGGTCGACGGGCGCCAGGTGTGCGTGTTCAGCCAGGACTTCACGGTCTTCGGCGGCTCGCTCGGCGAGGTGCACGGCGAGAAGATCGCCAAGGTGCAGGACCTCGCGCTGCGCACCGGCGTGCCGATCATCGGCATCTCCGACGGTGGCGGGGCGCGCATCCAGGAGGGCGTCGCGGCGCTGACGCAGTTCGCCGAGATGTTCCGGCGCAACGTCGCGGCCTCCGGCGTGATCCCGCAGATCTCGCTCATCCTCGGTCCCAGCGCGGGCGGCGCCGTCTACTCCCCCGCCCTGACCGACTTCATCGTCATGGCGGACGGCACGTCCAACATGTTCATCACCGGCCCGGACGTGATCCGCACGGTGACGGGCGAGGACGTCGACTTCGAGACCCTCGGCGGCGGCCGCACGCACAACGCGACGTCCGGCGTGGCGCACTACCTGGGTGCGGACGAGGACGACGCGATCGACTACGTGCGCCACCTCGTGGGCTACCTGCCGCAGAACAACCTGGGCGACGCGCCGTCGTTCCCGCCCGAGGACGAGACGCCGCTGGAGGTCACCGAGGACGACGAGGCGCTCGACGTCATCGTCCCCGACAGCGACAACCAGCCCTACGACATGCGCGCCGTCGTCGAGACGGTCCTCGACCCCGAGTCGTTCCTCGAGGTGCAGCCGCTGTTCGCGCAGAACGTGCTGATCGGGTTCGGCCACGTCGAGGGCCAGTCGGTGGGCATCATCGCCAACCAGCCGCTGTCCATGGCGGGCACCCTCGACATCGACGCCGCCGAGAAGGCGGCCCGGTTCGTGCGCACCTGCGACGCGTTCAACCTGCCCGTGCTGACCTTCGTCGACGTCCCCGGCTTCCTGCCCGGCGTCGGCCAGGAGCACCAGGGCATCATCCGGCGCGGCGCCAAGCTCATCTACGCGTACGCCGAGGCGACCGTCCCGCTGGTCACCGTCATCACGCGCAAGGCCTACGGCGGCGCGTACATCGTCATGGGCTCCAAGCAGCTCGGGGCGGACGTCAACCTCGCCTGGCCGACGGCGCAGGTCGCGGTGATGGGCGCGTCCGGCGCGGTGAACATCCTGCAGCGCTCGGCGCTCAAGGAGGTCGCGGAGTCCGGCGGCGACGTCGAGGCGGAGCGGCAGCGCCTCACGGACGAGTACACGGAGGCGATCGTCAACCCGTGGGACGCCGCCGAGCGCGGCTACGTGGACGCCGTCATCCGCCCGTCCGAGACGCGCGTGCAGGTGGTCCGCGCGCTGCGGGCGCTGCGTACCAAGCGCGCGAGCCTGCCGCCCAAGAAGCACGGCAACATCCCCCTGTGACACCGTCGGTGGTTGAGCGCCGTCGAAACCGGGAAGAATGAGCAGATGAGCCACGAGGACGCCACGCACGGACCCGCGCCGCTGGGGTCGGTCGACCCCGAGCCGATGCACCGCGCCGTCGACGCGCTGGCGGCCGCCCTGCACGAGTACGTGCAGACCGCGGTCGGCGTGCGCGCCGAGTTCGGCGCCTCCGAGGCGGACGAGGACCCGCGCGTGCTCGCGCTGGAGAGCCGGGTGGGCCAGCTCAACGCCGCCGTCTTCGACGCGCTGCACGACGGGCTGGGCATGCACCCCGACCTGACGAGCTCCGTGTGGGAGGGCGGCGAGGAGGAGGACGAGCACACCCACGACGCCCCGGAGGGCGCCGTGCCGGCGGAGGTGTTCTACCTCGGCTTCGTCGTGGCCGACCCGACGCCCGGCTCGCCCGGCACCCTGGACGGCGTCGTCGAGCTGCTCGACGAGGCCGGCGGGGACGTCGCGCAGCGCCTGTTCGACGGCGGCTACGAGGTCGCGGAGTGGGCGACGTCGCGCGGCGCGGCGGTGGAGTTCGGCGACGACGACCTCGACGACGAGCTGGACGACCAGCTGGACGACGAGGACGGCGACGACCCGCTCGGGGGTGCGCGATGAGCAACGAGGTGCGCGTGGTGCGCGGTCGTCCCGACGACGTCGAGGTCGCCGCGCTGGTGGCCGGGCTCGCGGCGGTCGCGTCGGCGAGCGGGCTGCCCGACGACGAGGCCCCCGTCGAGGAGTGGACCAACCGCGCCCGCACGGTGCGCGGCAACGGCGCGGGCGTGACCGCGAAGAGCTTCGGCGGTCGCTGGGGCCGCCACAACGCCGACGCGTGGCGCTGGAGCCTGCACTCGTGAGCGTCGTCTGGCAGCAGGTCGAGGGCCCCGACGAGGTCGACGCGCCGCTGGAGGAGCTGCCCGCTCCCCCGCGCCCGGGTTGGCTGCGACGGTGGCTGTGGGCGCCCGCCCTCGTGGTGACCGCCGGCCTCTACGTGCTGCGGCGCACGATCGAGGACCCGTCCGGCGAGCTCGAGCTGTGGCTGTTCATGGGCATGCTCGCCGGCCTCATGGTCACCGCCGTCGCCGCCCTGGTCCGCTACCGGGACGACCAGCGCCAGGCCACCGAGGGGCGCGACGCCGCGGCGTTCGGCGCGGACAGGCGGTCGGCCACGGGGTCGGTCTCCGTGAACGAGCGCCGCACGAGCTCCGGCCTCCTGCTCAGCGGCGTGGTGTCCTACCCGACGGACGACGGCACGGCCGACCGCCCCTACTCGTCCCTGGTGCGGCCGGACGACGAGGAGCGGCTGCCTCCCCCGCGCGACGGCGACCCGGTCGCCGTCTGGTGGGCACCGGGCACCGAGACCGTCGTGGTGCGGTACCACCGCGACTGGGCCGACGCCGTCCGCCGCCGCACCCGCAAGCGCTGACGCGTCAGCGCGACGCGCGCCCCGCCGCGAACAGGCGGCACGCGTGCGCGGCCGTGTGCTCCAGCTCGACCACGGCGTCGCGGGAGAGCTCGGCGAGCGTGCGCGGCCCCGGCGCGAGGGAGAAGGCCGCCGCGATCCCGGCCTCCGCGACCTGGGCGGGCGTGAGCTCCACGCCGCCCGCCACGACGACGACCGCCGCGCGGCCCGCCACGAGCCGCACCACGGTGTCCACGACCTTGCCGTGCAGGGACTGCTCGTCGAGGCGGCCCTCCCCGGTGAGCACGAGGTCGGCGCCCTCGAGCGCCTCCGCGAGCCCCACCGCCTCGGCGACGAGCTCGCCGCCGGGCACCAGTTCCGCCCCGAGCGCGGCCGACAGGCCCACCGGCAGCCCGCCGGAGGCACCGGCGCCCGGCAGGTCGCGCGCGTCGTGACCGGTCGCGGCGGCGAGGGCGTCGGCGAGGTGCGCGAGCCCGTCGTCGAGCACCGCGACGTCCTCCGGAGTCGCGCCCTTCTGCGGCCCGAAGACCGCGGCCGCGCCGCGCGCCCCGAGCAGCGGGTTGTCGACGTCGCACGCGATGCGCCACCGCAGCGCGCCGGCGCGGGCGTCGAGGCCGGACAGGTCGACGGCGGCCAGGGCGCTCAGCCCGCCACCCCCCGGAGGGACGGGGGCGCCGTCCGCGTCGTGGAACCGGGCGCCGAGGTCGGACAGGAGCCCCGCCCCTCCGTCGGTCGAGGCCGACCCGCCGACGAACAGGACGACCTCCTCGACGTCCGGGGCGGCGTCGAGCGCGGCGAGCACCACGGTGCCGACGCCGTGGCTGGTCGCGTCGAGCGGCCGCAGCGCGACGTCCGAGACCTTCGGCAGGCCGTAGGCCTCCGCCGCCTCGACCGCGAGGGTGCGGCCGTCGGGCGAGACGCCGTAGCGCGCCGTGGTCGGGCGCCCGAGGGCGTCGGTCGTGACGCAGGTGCGGGGCTCCTCGCCCCACGCCCCGAGGATCGCGTCCAGGGTGCCCTCGCCGCCGTCGGCGAACGGCACGGCGCGCACCTCGGCGTCGCCGCCCAGGGCGGCGCGGGCCCCGGCCGCGAGCGCCGCGGCCACCTGCGTCGCCGTGGCGCTGCCCTTGAACGAGTCGGGGGCGACCACGACGCGGAGGGGCGCGTGGGCGGCGGGGGGATTCACGTCCTCGTTCTTCACGACACTGTGCACGGGCACAGACCGTACCCGGAGGGCCGGAATGACGGCGCGCCGTCTCGGGGCGGGTCGATAGGGTGCGTGCTGTGACCTCGAGCACCCCCACCCCGCCCCGCACCCCTTCCGCGGTCGACGCCGTCGCCGACGCGTACGTCGCCCGGTCCGCCGAGCTCGACCCGCTGCTCGCCACGGCGATCGGGCTGCCGGGTCACGACCACCGCATGACCGACCTGTCCCCCGCCGGGCACGAGGCGCGGGCCGAGTCGGACCGCGCCGTCCTGCGCGAGCTGGACGCGGCCGAGCGCGACGGCGGCCCGCTGGACGCCGTCGACCGGGTCACCCTGGCCGCGATGCGCGAGCGGGTGGGCCTGGCGCTCGAGCTGCACGACGCCGGCGAGCCGCTGGCCAGCCTCAACAACATCGAGTCGCCGGTGCAGCAGCTGCGCGACGTCTTCGACCTCATGCCCACCGGCTCGGTCGAGGCCTGGGAGGACGTCGCCGCGCGCCTCAACGCGGTACCCGACGCGATCGACGGCTACGTCGCGTCCCTCACGGAGGCGGCGCGGCGCGGCCAGGTCGCCGCGATCCGCCAGGTGCGCGAAGGCGTCTCCCAGTCGCGCGAGCTCGCCGGCCTCGACGGGCACGAGTCGTTCTTCGACGGCCTCGTTCGCAGCGACGACGTCGCCGCCGTCCTGGACGAGTCGAGCGCGTGCAGCCTCGTGCGCGCCGAGCTGGAGCGCGGCGCGACCGCGGCCCGCGACGCCTACGCGCGCCTCGCCGAGTTCCTCGAGCGCGACCTCGCGCCGCAGGCGCCGGAGCGCGACGCCGTGGGCCGCGACCGCTACGCGCGCTTCTCGCGCGAGTTCCTCGGCGCCGAGGTCGACCTGGACGAGACGTACGAGTGGGGTCTGGACGAGCTGGCCCGGATCGTGGCCGAGCAGGAGTCCGTGGCCCGCCAGATCGCCGGTGCCGGCGCGAGCGTCGAGGACGCCGTCGCCGCGCTGGACGCCGACCCGGCCCGCACGCTGCACGGCACCGACGCGCTGCGCCGCTGGATGCAGGAGACCGCGGACGCCGCCATCGAGGACCTCGCAGGCACGCACTTCGACATCGAGGGGCCCGTGCGCACCATCGAGTGCCGCATCGCCCCCACCCAGACCGGCGGCATCTACTACACGCCCCCGAGCGACGACTTCTCCCGTCCCGGGCGCATGTGGTGGTCGGTGCCCGCCGACGTCACCGAGTTCAACACCTGGCGCGAGAAGACGACCGTCTACCACGAGGGCGTGCCCGGCCACCACCTGCAGTGCGCGGCCGCCGTCGTCGCGCGCGACACGCTGAACTCGTGGCGCCGCCTGATGTGCTGGGTCTCCGGGCACGGCGAGGGCTGGGCCCTGTACGCCGAGCGGCTCATGGCCGACCTCGGCCACCTCGACGACCCGGGCGACCGCTTCGGCATGCTCGACGCGCAGCGGATGCGCGCGGCGCGCGTGGTGCTCGACATCGGCGTGCACCTCGGCAAGCCAGCCCCCGAGCAGTGGGGCGGCGGGGTGTGGGACGCCGAGAAGGCGTGGCCGTTCCTCAAGGCGAACGTCAACATGCCCGAGTCGTTCGTGCGGTTCGAGCTCAACCGGTACCTCGGGTGGCCCGGCCAGGCGCCGTCGTACAAGGTGGGCCAGCGGCTGTGGGAGCAGGCGCGCGACGACGCCCGGACGGCGGCGCGGGCGCGCGGCGAGGAGTTCGACCTGCGGGCGTTCCACGCCAGGGCGCTCGGCCTCGGCTCGGTCGGCCTGGACGTGCTGACCGGCGCCCTGCGCGACGCCCGCTGACGCGGCGCGCTCCCCCCGCCCCGCATGGAAGGCATCCTCACCGGCTTCGCGATCATCGGCGTGGTCATCGCCGTCGGGTACGTCGCGGCGCGCCTGCGCCTCGGCGGGCCCGACGCCCGGACCGCGCTGAACCGCATCGGGTTCTTCGTCGCCAGCCCCGCGCTGCTGTTCACGGTCATCGCGGACGCCGACGTCGGCGAGCTCTTCCAGGCGCCGCTGCTGGTGCAGGCGATCGCCGCGGTGGCGGTCGCGGCGGTGTTCGTCGTCGTCAACCTGCTCTGGCTGCGCCGCCCCGCCACGGAGGCGACGATCGGCGCGGTCTCGGCCGGCTATGTGAACGCCAACAACATCGGCCTGCCCGTGGCCGTGTACGTGCTGGGCGACCCCGCCGCCGTCGTGCCGGTGATCCTGCTGCAGCTGCTGATCCTCGCCCCGGTGACGCTGCTGGTGCTCGACGCCCAGACGTCGGGGCGGGTGTCGGTGGGGTTCGTGCTGGCCCAGCCGGTGCGGAACCCGATCATCCTCGGCTCGCTCGCGGGCGCGGTCGTCTCGCTCACCGGCTGGAGCGTCCCGGCCCCGATGCTCGCACCTCTGGAGATCCTCGGCGGCGCGGCCGTGCCGATGATCCTCCTCGCCTTCGGGATGTCGCTCCACGGGTCGCGTCCCTTCCAGCAGCCCGGCGGGCGCACGGCCGTCGTGGTGGCGTCGGTGCTCAAGGCGGTCGTCATGCCGGCGGTCGCCTTCGTCCTCGCGCGGTACGCGTTCGGGCTGGACCCCGCGCAGGTGGCGACGGCGGTGACGCTCGCCGCGCTCCCCGTGGCCCAGAACGTGTACAACTACGCGGCGCGGTTCCGTACCGGCGAGCTGCTCGCGCGCGACACCATCCTGGTCACGACCGTCGCGTCGCCCGTCGTCCTGCTGGTGTCGTCGCTGCTGCTGCACACCGGCTGACTGGTTAGGGTGCGCACGTGCCTGCCTCCACCGCGCCCGTGCGCCTCGTCCTCGCCTCGCAGTCCCCCGCCCGCCTGGCCACCCTGGCGGCAGCCGGCGTCACGCCGCGGGTCGTCGTCTCGTCCGTCGACGAGCCGGCCGTGCTCGACGCCGCGCGCGCCGGGTTCGGCGGCGACCTCGACCCCGCCGACGCCGTCCTCGTCCTGGCCCAGGCCAAGGCGGAGGAGGTCAGCGCCCGCCTCGAGGACGGCGGCGAGGACGAGGCGTCCGCCCTCGTGCTCGGCTGCGACTCGATGCTCGAGCTGGACGGGGAGATCCTCGGCAAGCCCGCGGACGCCGAGGACGCCCGCCGCCGCTGGCGTGCGATGCGCGGCCGCGCGGCCGTCCTGCACACGGGCCACTGGCTGGTGGACGCCCGCGACCCCGAGGACGGCGGCACGGGCGGCACGCTCGGCGCGTCGTCGTCCACCACCGTGCACTTCGCCGACGTCGACGACGAGGAGATCGACGCCTACGTCGCGACGGGCGAGCCCCTGCACGTGGCCGGCGCGTTCACGATCGACGGCCTCGGAGGCCCGTACGTGGACCGGATCGAGGGCGACCACCACGGCGTCGTCGGGCTGAGCCTGCCGCTGCTGCGAGAGCTGCTGGGCGAGCTGGAGATCCCCTGGCGCTCGCTCCGCGACCCCCGCTGAGCGGCTCAGACCCACTGCCGAAACCACCAACTCCGGGCGCCTCCGGCACTACCTACCGCCCGGGTCCATGTGGGATCCCTCCAAACGGCCCGGATCGTCGTTGGTACCCGGCACAGACTTCTCCGCAGGCGTCGCGCGGGTGCCGGAGGACGGCGGCGCACGCGTTACCGTGAGCCGTGCCCACCATCAGCAAGGTCCTCGTCGCGAACCGCGGCGAGATCGCCGTCCGCATCGCCCGTGCCTGCACCGACGCCGGGATCGCCTCCGTCGCCGTCTACGCCGACTCCGACCGGGACGCGCTGCACGTCCGGCTCGCCGACGAGGCGTTCGCGCTGCAGGGCCAGCGCGCCGCCGACACCTACCTCGACGTCGAGAAGCTGCTCGACGTCGCGCGCCGCTCCGGCGCGGACGCGGTGCACCCCGGCTACGGGTTCCTGTCGGAGAACGCCCAGTTCGCCCAGGCCGTGCTCGACGCCGGGCTGGTGTGGATCGGGCCGCCGCCCGCCGCCATCGAGTCCCTCGGCGACAAGGTGAGCGCGCGGCACATCGCGCAGGCCGCGGGCGCGCCGCTGGTGCCCGGCACGTCCGACCCGGTCCAGGGCGCGGACGAGGTGCACGCCTTCGCGGCCGAGCACGGGCTGCCGATCGCCATCAAGGCGGCGTTCGGCGGCGGCGGCCGCGGCCTCAAGGTCGCCCGCACGGACGACGAGATCGACGAGCTGTACGAGTCCGCGGTGCGCGAGGCGGTCGCCGCGTTCGGCCGCGGCGAGTGCTTCGTGGAGCGGTACCTCGACCGGCCGCGGCACGTCGAGACGCAGTGCCTGGCCGACGCGCACGGCAACGTCGTGGTGGTCTCCACCCGCGACTGCTCGCTGCAGCGCCGGCACCAGAAGCTCGTCGAGGAGGCGCCCGCGCCCTTCCTCACGCCGGAGCAGGAGGCCGAGCTCGACCGGGCGTCGCGGGCCATCCTCGCCGAGGCCGGGTACGTGGGCGCCGGCACGTGCGAGTTCCTCGTCGGGACGGACGGCACCCTGTCGTTCCTCGAGGTCAACACCCGCCTGCAGGTGGAGCACCCGGTCACCGAGGAGGTCACCGGCCTCGACCTGGTGCGCGAGCAGCTGCGCATCGCGGCGGGCGAGCCGCTGGGGTACGACTCCACCACGGTCCGCGGTCACTCGTTCGAGTTCCGCATCAACGGCGAGGACCCGGCCGCGGGCTTCCTGCCCTCCCCCGGCACCGTCTCCACGCTGCGCTGGCCGTCCGGCCCGGGCGTGCGCGTCGACACCGGCGTCGTCGAGGGGGACACGATCTCGGGCGCCTTCGACTCGATGATCGCCAAGCTCATCGTCACGGGCGCCACCCGCGAGCAGGCGGCCCAGCGTGCCCGCCGTGCGCTGCGCGAGCTCGAGGTCGCGGGCATCCCCACCGTCGTGCCGTTCCACCGCGCGGTGATGGAGGCCGAGGACTTCG
The DNA here is from genome assembly GCF_042264825.1 of Isoptericola sp. NPDC056134. NCBI lineage: Bacteria > Bacillati > Actinomycetota > Actinomycetes > Micrococcales > Promicromonosporaceae > Isoptericola > Isoptericola sp. NPDC056134. Next base: position 33,538 of record NZ_JBHJVM010000002.1, on the reverse strand, counting down.
TCCCCACCGACGACTCCCCCTTCCGCGTGCACACCCGCTGGATCGAGACCGACTTCGCGGACGAGCTGGGCAGGCTCGCGCCGGCCGCCCCGGCCCCGGTGCCCGACGCCGAGGAGCCGGCCGAGGAGCTCGCCGAGCGCGTCGTCGTCGAGGTCGGTGGCCGCCGTCTCGAGGTCGTGCTGCCCGCCGGGCTCGGCGTGGCCGCCGGGCGCGCCCGCCGCGCGAACGCCGCCCGCCGCCCCGCCCGCCGCGGCAACGGGCGCACGTCCTCCGCCGCGAGCGGCGCGACCCTCGCCTCGCCCATGCAGGGCACCATCGTGAAGGTCGCGGTCGAGGACGGGGCCCAGGTGGCCGAGGGCGACCTCGTCGTCGTGCTCGAGGCGATGAAGATGGAGCAGCCGCTGCTCGCGCACAAGGCGGGCACCGTGCGGTCCCTGTCCGCGACCCCCGGCGACGGCGTCACCGCCGGCGCCGCCATCTGCGAGATCGTCGACTGACCCGAGGGAGTAGTCCGTCGCGGGCTCTCGTCCTACCTCGCGGGATCTCGCACGACCTCGGCGGGTTCGGACGTCGCCGGCCGCGCGATGGCGGCGAGGGAGCGGCGGGCGGACGGCACCGACAGCACCGCGGCCACGAAGGCGACGAGCAGCGCGCCGGCGACGACGAGCAGCACCTGCACGGAGTACCGATCGGCGAGCGGGCCGAAGACCACCATGCTCAGCGGCATGGCGACGGTCATGACGATGCCGACGAACCCGAAGACGCGCCCTTGCATCTCGGGCTCGACCGTCTCCTGCAGGATGGCCATGCTCGGCGCGGACATGAGTGTGAACGTGACGCCGATCAGCAGTCCCAGGACGAAGAACACCCACATGTTCGTGGACAGGCCGAGCCCGGCGGTGAGCACCCCCGCCGCGAGGGTGCTCCCGACGATCAGCGCCACGCGGTGGGTCACGCGGGTCCCGACGAACGCCATCGCGAGCCCGCCCGCGAGCATGCCGGCCGCCCAGAACACCTCGTTGGTGGTGAGCTTCCAGACCTCGTCGCCGAAGGTGCGGGTCACCATGAGCGGCGTGAGGTAGGACGGCGCGCCGATGAGCACCATCGTGGTGGCGAAGATCGTCATGAGCCACTTCACGGCGCCGTGGCCACGGATGTAGCGGACGCCCGCGGCCAGGTCGCCGAAGTAGCTCGGCTTCTCCGGACCGGCCCCCTCGGGCGCGGCGCCGTCGTGCCGGACCAGTCGCGGCACGGTGACCAGCATCAGCATGCCGATGCCGAGCACCGCGGTGACGACGTCCACGAAGAACACCGCGACGATGTCGAAGCTCGCGTAGATCGCGGCGGCGACCACGGGGGCGAGCAGCATCATGCCGGACTGGATGGACTGGTTGATCCCGTTGATGCGGATGAGCTGGGGCGCCGGCACGATCTGCGGCACCATCGCGTTCACCGCGGGGGTCTGTATCCCCGCGAACGTGGAGCGGACGGCGAGCGCCACGTAGATCAGCCACAGGTCGTCGACGCCGGAGAGCATGAGCAGCGCGAGCGCCAGCGTGATCGCCGCGATGGCGCTGTCCGCGCCGATGATCAGCAGCTTGCGGGAGTGCCGGTCCGCCCACACCCCGCCGAAGATCGACATGAAGGCCTGCGGCAGCATGCCGAACACGATGCTGAGCATGAGCACGGAACCCGACTGCGTGACGATCGTCAGGTGCCACATCACGGCGAACTGCACGAGCATCGACCCGAGCAGCGAGATCGTCTGGCCGGTGAGGAAGATCGCGACGTTCCGCTTCCACCCGGGCATCTCGTCGCGCGGGTCCGCCGCCTCGTCGTTCATGGTGGTGGAAGACGGTGCGGGGTCGGGGAACTCATCGGTGCCGTGCGCGCTCACGGTGCCATCGTCGCCTGTAGCCTGACCGCGTGCCCAGCCGATTTCCCCCGCGCGAGACCCTCCACCGGCACCCCGGGGACGGCTGGGTGACCTGCGGCGACCACCGGCACTGGGGCCTCTACGGCGCGGCGGGGCTGCTGCTCGCGCGGCGCGGGCCGGGCACCCCGGGCGCGCTCGGCCCCGTGACCGACGTCGTGCTGCAGCACCGCGCGGTCTGGTCGGACCAGGGCGGCACGTGGGGCGTGCCGGGCGGCGCGCTGGCCCCGGACGAGACGCCCGTCGACGGGGCGCTGCGCGAGAGCCTCGAGGAGGCGGCCGTCGAGCCGCGCGCGGTGCACGTGCTGGGCACGCACGTGCTCGACCACGGCCCCTGGGCCTACACGACCGTGCTCGCGGACGTCGCGCCGGGCGCCCGCGTGACGCCCGGCGCGGCCGACCCGGAGAGCCTGGAGGTGCGATGGGTCGCCGTCGACGAGGTGACGGCCCTCCCCCTGCTGCCCGCGTTCGCGACGGCGTGGCCCGCGCTGCGGGCGCGGCTCGACGGCAGGTCCTGACCCGGTCCGTCCCGACGCGCCCGGCACGGGCCGTCAGACGGCGGCGTCCTCCCCCGACTGCCCGTGCAGCACGCGGGCGGCCTCGGCGATCGACCCGGACAGCGACGGGTAGACGGTGAACGAGTCGGCGACGTCGTCCACCGTGAGGCGGTGCGCGACGGCGAGGGTGATCGGGAAGATCAGCTCGCTGGCTCGCGGGGCCACGACGACTCCGCCGAGCACGACGCCGGCGTCCGGGTGGGCGAAGAGCTTCACGAAGCCGTCGCGCATGCCCAGCATCTTGGCGCGCGGGTTGCGCGCCAGCGGCAGCGTCGTCGTGACGTACCGGTAGCCCCGCTCGCGGAGCATCGACTCGCTGAGGCCGACCGTCGCGATCTCCGGAGCGGTGAAGATGTTGGCGGCGACGCGACCAGGCTTGAGCGGCGCGACGGCGTCGCCCAGGGCGTGCGACATCGCGATGCGGCCCTGCATGGCCGCGACGGACGCGAGCGGCAGCACGCCGGTGCAGTCGCCCGCGGCGTAGACGCCGGGCACGGAGGTGCGCGACACGCGGTCCACCTCGACGTGGCCGCTCGCCGACAGGCGCACGCCGGCCTCCTCGAGGCCGATGCCGGCGGTGGACGGCACCCCGCCGACGGCGATGAGCACGTGCGAGCCCTCGACGACGCGCCCGTCGGTCAGCGTGACGGCGACGCCGTCCTCGGTGCGCACGGCGGACGCCGCACGCGAACGTGACATGACGGTCATGCCGCGGGCCCGGAAGACGCCCTCCAGCAGCTCGGCGGCGTCCATGTCCTCGCCGGGCAGTACCCGGTCGCGGGAGGAGACGAGCACCACCTGCGAGCCCAGTGCCTGGTAGGCGCCCGCGAACTCCGCGCCGGTGACGCCGGACCCCACGACGATCAGCTTCTCGGGCAGCTCGGCGAGGCCGTAGAGCTGCGTCCAGGTGAGGATGCGCTCCCCGTCGGGGACGGCGGTCGGCAGCGTGCGCGGCGTGGCGCCGACGGCGAGCAGCACGGTGTCGGCGTCGAGCGTCGTCGTGCCCGTCTCCGTGTCGACGACGACCCGCGACGGGCCGTCGAGGCGGCCCGTTCCGGCGACGATCTCGACGCCCTCGCGCTCGAGCCGGGAGTGGATGTCGCGCGACTGCGCGTCGGCGAGCGCGAGCACACGGGCGTTCACGGCCTCGAGGTCGACCAGGTCGCGACGCTCGCCCGCGGGGGCCTCCCCGCGGACGCCGAGCTCGGGCCCCTGCTCGGCCGTGGTGAACCACTCGGCGGTGGCGATGAGGGTCTTGGAGGGAACCACGTCGGTGAGCACGGCGGCGCCGCCGAGCCCGTGGCGCTCGACCACGGTGACGCGGGCGCCGAGCCGGCGGGCCACGAGGGCGGCCTCGTAGCCGCCCGGGCCCCCGCCGACGACGACGACGTGCGGCAGGCGCGGGTCGGTCTCGGGGACGCCTGGGGTGGCGGCGACGGTGGAGGCCGGGCTGTCGGGGGTGGTGGCCGGCGAGGTGTCCGGGGAAGGGGTGTTCACGGAGGGCACGGGGGTCATTGTGTCAGGCCGCCGGGCCCCCGGCGTCGGCGCGGCGACGGGTCGCGGCCCGGACTACCCTCGGGACCATGAGCACCACGAGCCGCAGCGTCGGGGACCTCGACGACCCGACCACCGACCCGTTCGACGTCGCCCGCGCCGCGGCCGACCACATCGCCGAGGCGACGGGGGTGCCCGGTCACGACGTCGCCCTCGTGCTGGGCTCCGGCTGGGGCGGCGCCGCCGAGCTGGTCGGCGACGTCGTCGCGGAGATCCCGACGCACGAGATCCCCGGTTTCGCCCGCCCCGCCGTGGCGGGGCACGCGGCGACCACGCGCTCGATCCGCGTGGAGCGGCCCGACGGCGCCGTGCGGCACGCGCTCGTCATCGGCGGACGCACGCACCTGTACGAGGGCAAGGGCGTGCGGCGCGTCGCCCACGGGGTGCGCACCGCGGCGGCCACGGGCTGCGAGACCGTCGTGCTCACCAACGGCTGCGGCGGCCTGCACATCGCGTGGCGGCCCGGCCAGCCGGTGCTCATCCGCGACCACCTCAACCTGACGGCCACGTCGCCGCTCGAGGGCGCCACGTTCGTCGACCTCACCGACCTGTACTCGCCGCGGCTGCGCGAGATCGCCCGCGGCGTCGACCCGGAGCTGCCCGAGGGCGTGTACGCGCAGTTCCACGGGCCGCACTACGAGACGCCCGCCGAGGTGAAGATGGCCGGCCTCATGGGCGCGGACCTCGTCGGCATGTCGACCACGCTGGAGGCCATCGCCGCCCGGCACGCCGGCATGGAGGTGCTCGGCGTGTCCCTCGTGACGAACCTCGCCGCGGGCATCAGCCCGCAGCCGCTGTCGCACGAGGAGGTGCTGGAGGCCGGCCAGGCCGCCGGCCCGCGCATCAGCGAGCTCCTCGCCCGCATCGTCACCGCCCTGTAAGCGCGCACCGAGCCGAGCACCCGACGGAGGGGACCCCGCCATGAGCCTGGACACCGACGACCCGGCCTTCGAGCCGGCCGCGACGGCGACCGACCTGCCCACGCTGCTCGACGCGGTGGAGCGCTGGATCCGCTACGACGTCGACGACGACGACAAGGCCGAGCTGTCACGGCTCGCCCAGCAGACGTCGTCCGAGCGACCGAGCACCCGCGAGCACGCCGTCGCGCTGCTGCGCGACCGGTTCGCCGGTCCGCTCCAGTTCGGCACCGCGGGGCTGCGCGGCGCGATGGCACCCGGCCCGAACCGGATGAACCGCGCGGTCGTGACGACCGCGGCGTCCGGGCTCGGCACGTACCTCACGTCGGTGCTGGGCCGGGGGGTGGCGGCGCGCGTGGTGGTCGGCTACGACGCCCGCGACCGGTCGTCGAGGTTCGCCACGGACACCGCAGCGGTCCTCACCGCCGCCGGCCACGAGGTGCTGCTGCTTCCCTCCGCCCTGCCCACCCCGGTGCTGTCGTTCGCGGTGCGCCACCTCGACGCCGACGCGGGCGTCATGGTCACCGCGAGCCACAACCCGGCCCAGGACAACGGCTACAAGGTGTACCTGGGCGGGCGGGTCGTCACCGACGCCGGCCAGGGTGCGCAGATCGTGCCGCCCCACGACGCCCGCATCGCCGAGGCCATCGCCGCCGCGGGGCCGCCGTCGGGCGTCCCGCGCGTCGAGTCCGGCTGGCGGGTCCTGGGCCGCGAGGTGGTCGACGCGTACGTCGCGTCGGTTCATGACCTGGCCGAGCGCGCCGGCACGTCCACCGGTCCGACGGAGCGGGCGGCGCTGCGCGTCGTCACGACGTCCCTGCACGGCGTCGGCGGTCGTGTGCTCGCCCGGGTGCTGGCCGACGCGGGGTTCACGCGCGTGCTGCCGGTCGAGGAGCAGCTCGACCCGGACCCGGCGTTCCCCACGGTCCGCTTCCCCAACCCGGAGGAGCCCGGCGCCATCGACATGGCGGTCGCCCTCGCGGAGGCGCACGCCGACGTGGTCATCGCCAACGACCCCGACGCCGACCGGTGCGCGGTCGCCGTGTACGACCCGAGCCACGGCACGCACCAGGGCGCCGAGACGGCCCGCTCGCACGGCTGGCGGATGCTGCACGGCGACGAGGTGGGCGCCCTCCTCGGGCGCGAGGCGGTGCGCCGCATCGCCCGCGGCGACGTGCCCGCGCCGGACGGCTCGGGCACGGGCCCGGTCGTGGCGTCCTCGGTCGTCTCGTCGCGGGTGCTGTCCTCGATCGCGGTCCGCTACGGGGTCGGGCACGCGACGACCCTCACGGGCTTCAAGTGGATCGCCCGCACCCCCGGGCTGGTCTTCGGGTACGAGGAGGCGCTGGGCTACTGCGTGGACCCGGCCCGCGTGCGCGACAAGGACGGGCTCAGCACCGCCGTGCTCGTGGCGCTGCTCGCCGCCCGGGAGAAGGCCGCCGGCCGCACCCTCGTGGACGCGCTCGACGACGTCGCCCGCGAGAACGGCCTCTTCGTCACCGACCAGCTCTCCGTCCGGTTCGACGACCTGTCCCGCATCCCCGACACGATGGCGCGGTTGCGCACGGCGCCGCCGCGCACGCTCGCGGGGGCGGGCGTCGCCGAGGTGCTCGACCTCTCCGACGGCATCGACGGCCTGCCGCCCACGGACGGCATCGTGCTGCTCGGCGCGGACGACACGCGCGTCGTGGTGCGGCCCAGCGGGACCGAGCCGAAGGTCAAGTGCTACCTGGAGGTCGTGGAGCCCGTGGCCCCGGACGCGTCGGCGATCGACGTCGGTCGGCTGCGCGTCGCGGCGCACAAGAAGCTGGACCGGATCAAGGCCGACCTCCGGACGGCGCTCGGCCTCTGACCCCGTCTCAGCCGACTAGGGCGGCGTCGTCCTGGTCGACGGCGGCCTTCCACTCGCCCTTGCGGGCGCGCCAGTCCTCGTCGTCGCTGCCACGACGCCAGTAGCCGGACGCCGACAGCAGCTCGCGCGGCACGTCCAGCTCCGTGCGGACCCACCGGCGCAGGTCGCGCACCATGCCGGCCTCGCCGTGCAGGAAGACGTGCGGCGCGCCCGTGGGGAGTTCTCCGGCGGCGTGCGCGGCGCGCACGGTGCCGGCGAGGTCGCCGGCGCCGCAGTGCACCCAGGTGAGCGTGAGGTCGGCGGCGCTGACCAGCTCCTGCTCGTCCTCGGGCCCGGGGACCTCGACGACGGCGTGCGCGACGGCGCCGGCGGGGAGCGCCTCGAGCGCCGCCGCGATGGCGGGCAGCGCGGCGTCGTCCCCGACGAGCAGGTGCCACGGCGCCTCCGGGTCGGGCGCGTAGCCGGCGCCCGGACCGAGGAACGTCACCGGCTCCCCCGGCTGCACCCCCGTCGCCCACGGCCCGCCCACGCCCTCGTCCCCGTGCACGACGAGGTCGAGGTCCCACTCGGCCTCGCCCGACGCGGCGACGTCCGCGTCGCGCCGGCACCGCACCGTGTACGCGCGCAGCAGGGGGCGGCCGTCCGCCAGCTCGCCGAGCACGAGCTTGACATAGGTGTCGGTGTGCCCGGTGGGCTCGAGCGCCGCGAGCTCGGGGCCGGCGATCGTGACCCGCACCAGGTGCGGGGTGACCCGGCGGACGGCCGTGACCGTCGCGTGCCGAGGGGTGCGCTTGCGGGCGGGCGGGCCGGCGGGGGCCTGGGGCTGCGAGTCAGACATGGTGAGGCGAGCCTAACTTCCCCGGGTCGCCGCTCCGCGTGTGACGTCGCTCACCCTGTCGGCCCGCGCCGGCTCACGCCCGCGCGAACCGACTCACCCCGGCCGCCGCGAGCCCGGCCGCGAGGGCCAGGACGAGCACCGCCGCCGTCGCGCCGGGGCCGACCCGCTGGAGCAGCCAGGCCGCGCTCGCCACCACGAGCCACCCGCGCAGGTACCAGGCGCCCAGCACCAGCATCGACATGTCGCCGTTCGGCGTCATCATCGGCGTGAAGAGCCCGGGAGGCGCCGCCGTCGCGCCGGCCACCCAGACGCGCGCGCCGAGCACCAGGGCGACCACGAGGAGCGACGCCACGACGCCGCCCGCCCCCGCTCCCGCCGTCCCCGCCGCGGCGGCGACCAGCGCCAGGACCGCGGGCACCACCGCGTGGCCCGCGACGGCGCGCCCGGCCGAGCCGGGCAGGAGCGCGCCCGGCTGCGGCTGGGCGGCGAACGCGTGCAGGCCGTCGGACCAGGTCCGCGCCGCCGCGTACAGGGCCAGGGCTCCGGCGACGGTCACGACGGCCGGGCCGCCGTCGGCCCCCCACCGCACGAGGAGCGCGCCGACGACTCCCGTCGCGAGCGCGGCGGCGGCCGCGGCGGGCCGGCGTCGGAGGCCGAGGAGGTCCCGCGCCACCAGGGGCGCCGCGCGCAGCAGAGGCCGTGGGAGACGCGCCCGGCGTCCGCGGTACGCGCGGGGCCCGAGCACGTCGGCCGCCGCCCCGGAGTCGCCGCCCACCAGGCCGCGCCCGGCCGTCACGGTCCGCGACTGGCCCGCGGCGGCCGCGTCGACGTCGAGCTCGTCCGGCAGCACCCGCACCACCAGCCACGCCGACGCCAGCCCGACGGCGACGACCAGCGCGCCGCCCACGAGGACTCCGGCCCGGGTCGCGGGCGACGGTGCCGGGGCGAGGGCGGGCAGCGCCAGGGGCGTCGCCGCCCCCACGGCCGCGACCAGCCCGAGCACCAGCAGAAGGACGGTGACCCCGACGGCGGCGCGTCGTCGTCCCGGCGCCTGCGCCGCCGCGCCGACCGCCAGCGGGACCTGCGCCAGCAGCGCGGCCCCCACCCCCGCGCCGAGGAGCGCCCCGGGCTCGGCGGCCTCTGGCCCGCCCGCGAGGCCCGCGGCGCCCGCGGTCGCGGCGAAGGCGCCGACGGCCGCGGCGCCGAGGGTGAGCAGCAGCGCGCGGCGGCGAAGGACGTCGCGAGGGCGGAACTGGCCGGACAGTGCGAAGGTCGTCTCCGCGCGGCTCGTCCACAGCGGCCCTCCCGCCCGGGACGCGGCCAGCCCGGCGAGGCCGGCGACGCCGAGCGCCAGCGCCGACCCGGCGACGAGCAGCGCCGCCCGCCCGTCCGCCGCGTCGGGCGCCGGCACCGCCGCGGCCGCCTGGACGAGGGCGCTCCACAGGATCGGGCCGTACACGAGCGCGAGCAGCACCACCCCGTACCCGAGGTAGACCCGGTCGTGCGGGTCCCCGCCGGACTCCGCAGCCCGCACGACCAGGGTCCGGCGCCGCAGCGACGCGACCCAGCGCCGCCAGCGCGGGTACGGCACGCGGGCGCCGTCGTCGACGTGCGCCGTCACGCTCACGACGCGCTCACCGAGCACCCGGGCCCGCGAGCTCGACCTCCCGGCCGCGGCGTGCGAGGTCGGCGCGCAGGTCGGGGTCGTGCGTCGCGACGAGGAGCGCCCGGCCGGCGTCCAGCGCGCCGGAGACGAGGCGCCGCGCCACCGCCCGCCAGCGGGCGTCGAGCCGCTGCTCCGGCTCGTCGAGCAGCACCACGCGGGCGGGCCGGTAGAGCGTCGTCGCGAGGGCGAACATCTGCCCCTCCCCCGACGACAGCTCCCCGGGGAGCTGGTCGCGCACCCGGTCCAGCTCGGCCGCCGCGAGCGCCGTCTCGACGTCGGGGCCCGGATGCCGGCCCGCCCACGCCGACGCGACGAGGCGCAGGTGCTCGGCGACCGTGAGATCGGGGTACGCGGACAGGCCGCCCAGCAGCAGCGCGACGTCCTCCCGCCGCCGCAGGCGCGCCTGCCCGGCGGGCAGGCCGAGCACCCGCACGTCGCCCGAGGTCGGCTCGTCCTTGCCCGCGACGAGGCGCAGCAGCGTCGACTTGCCGCTGCCGTTGGGCCCGACGACGGCGGCCGCCTCGCCCGGCGCCAGCGTCAGCGACGTGGGCGCCAGGACCTGGACCGTGCCGTGCGTGCGCGCGGCCGCGCGGACGTCGACGAGCGGCTCGGCGGCCACCCGGCGGCCCTCAGTAGCCGCTGTCGCCGGCGGGCGCGGCCTGCCCGGAGAACCCTGCGAGCACGCCCGCGGTCCCGGACAGGCCCAGCCGCGTGGCGCCGGCGCGGATCATGGCGAGCGCGTCGTCCAGCGTCCGGACCCCGCCCGAGGCCTTGACCCCCAGCGCGCCCCCGACCGTCTGCGCCATGAGCTCCACCGCGTGCACGGACGCGCCCCCGGCCGGATGGAAGCCCGTCGAGGTCTTCACGAAGTCGGCGCCGGCGTCCTGCGCGGCCTGGCAGACGGCGACGATCTCGTCGTCCGTGAGCGCGGCCGCCTCGATGATGACCTTGAGCAGGTGCTCGGCGGGCACGGCCGCGCGGACCGCGGCGATGTCCGCCCGGACCGCGTCGAACGCGCCCTCCTTGGCCGCGCCGACGTCGATCACCATGTCGACCTCGTCGGCGCCGTCGGCGACGGCGCGGGCCGCCTCGGCCGCCTTCACCGCGCTGACGTGCTTGCCCGACGGGAAGCCGCACACGGTCGCCACCGCGATCCGGCCGGCCGCGACGCGCGCGGCGTGCGCGACGAACGTCGGCGAGATGCAGACGGAGAACACGCCCAGGCGGACGCCCTCCTCCACCAGCGCCGTGACGTCGGCGGTCGTGGCCTCCGGCTTGAGCAGCGTGTGATCGACGAACCGCGCGAGCGCGAGGGCGTCGGCGGGCACGTCGGCCTGGCCGGACCGGGCGGCGTCGTTCATCGCTGCGCTCCCTCGACCTGCTGGTACCCCGGCAGGATGACGTCGTCGACCAGCGCGCGGCGCTCGTCGTGGTGCATGAACGCGCTCCACGCGGCGGTCAGGGTGACGTCGGCCAGGTCGTCGATGGTCCAGCCGGCCTCGGTGACGAGCCGCGTCATCTCGTTCGTCATGGACGTGCGGGACATGAGGCGGTTGTCCGTGTTGAGCGTGACCGCGAAGTCCAGCTCCTTGAGGCGCGTGATCGGGTGGTCGCCCACCGACGTCGCCGACGTGGCGCCCGTCTGCAGGTTCGACACGGGCGCCACCTCGAGCGCGATCTGGTGGTCGCGCACCCAGTGCGCGAGGCGCCCCAGCTCGGCGCGCCGCTCGCCGTCGTCGTCGAAGCCCTCGTGGAACGTGATGTCCTCGACGATCCGCACGCCGTGGCCGATCCGGTCGGCCTGGCCGAGGTGCACGGCCTCGGCGATCGAGGCCGGCCCGGCCGCCTCCCCCGCGTGGATCGTCGTCGGGAAGTCCTGCTCGGCCAGGTAGCGCCAGATCTCCACGTGCCGCGAGGGCGGGAACCCGTCCTCCGGGCCGGCGATGTCGAAACCGACCACGCCGCGGTCGCGGTGGGCGACGGCGAGCTCGGCGATCTCCTGCCAGCGGTCGGTGTGCCGCATCGCGGTGACCAGCTGCCCGACGCGGATGATCTGCCCGCGCGACGCCGCCTCGCGGATGCCCTCGTCGATGCCCGCCTGCACGGCCTCGACGGTCTCCGGCAGCGTCAGCCCACGGGCCAGGTGCTGTTCCGGCGCCCAGCGCTGCTCGGCGTACACGACGCCGTCCGCAGCCAGGTCCAGCACGGCCTCGCGCGCCACGCGGGCCAGGGCGTCGGCCGTCTGCATGACGGCGATGGTGTGGTCGAACGTCTCCAGGTACCGCACCAGCGACCCCGAGTCGGCGGACTCGACGAACCAGGTGCCGAGCGACTCGGCGTCCGACGCCGGGAGCTCGTGGCCCACCTCGGCGGCGAGCTCGAGGACGGTCTGCGGTCGCAGGCCCCCGTCGAGATGGTCGTGCAGGAGCACCTTGGGCAGGGCGGGGATCAGGTCGACGAGGGCTTGCGTCATGGGGCCAACCTACCGGCGATCAGGCGTCGCCGGAGGCCTCGGGATCGTCGAGCCCGGGAACCTCCTGGCTCTGCTCGACGACGTCGGCCTCCGCGGCCTCGCCGTCCAGGTCGGGCCGGGCGTGGCGCGGCTTGTACTCCTCCACGCGGCCACCGGCCTCCGCGGCGTCGCCCGCCTCCGCGTCGTCCGTCAGGGCGTCCTCGACCAGGCTCGTGGTGTCGTCGGGATTCTCGAGCCCGGCGTCCCGCCAGGCGTCGTCCGGGGCGGTGCTCATGGGACTTGTCCCTTCGCTCGACGGCGGTGCGCTCCCATCGTGGACCCCGGCCCCGTGGCGCGCCAGAGGAGCCGGGGGACCTGTCAGCAGGCCGTGCGTCTGACGGCTCGGCGGCGGCCGGACCTCAGCCCCGCGCGTCCCGCGGCAGCAGCGCCCACACCACGTGCGGCCAGCCCCCCAGCGCGGCGGCGACCAGCGGGTCGTCCCCGCGCTCCCGGGCGCCGGCGGCGACGAGCCGCGCGACCGGCACCCCGTGCAGCCGGCCGGCCGACGGCTCGTAGACGGTCGCGACGCCGCCCCGCACGGTCGTGAGGAGGACGACGTGCCGGGGCACCGCGGTCGACACGCCTCCGGCGAGGTCGCCGCCCGAGTACAGCGGGACGGGCACGCCCGCGGCCGCAGCCTCCACCGCGGCGGCCAGCACGCGCCCGCCCGAGCGCCCGCCGACCACGCGATGGGTGTAGCGGACCGGCCCGTACCGGGCGACGCGGGCCGCTCCCCACGGCGGCGTGCCGAGCGCGACGGGCCAGGCCGGCAGGCCGCCCGGCCCTCGCGTGGCGCGGGCGTGCAGCGTCCGCTGGGACCCGGCGAAGATCTCGGCGGCGCCCGGCGGCCGGCGGCTCAGCTCGAGCGCCCGGCGCGGGTCGCCCGCGAGCGCGAGCAGGGCCAGCACCGCCGCGCCGCAGGTGCGCTCGTCGACCTGCCGGGCCGTGGCGACCACGCCGTCCGCCGCGGGGAGCGTCAGCGTGCGCGGGCGCCCCGGGGCGGGCTGCGGACCGAGTCGGCCGAGCGGGTCGAGCACCCGTGCCCGCACCGCCGGGGCGAGCGCGGCGAGCGCCGGGACGAGGTCCTCGGGCACCTCCGGGCGGGCGAACCGTCCGGAGGGCGGAGGCTCCGGCGTCGGCCCCGCGAACGCGCCCAGGAGCGCGAGGACGTCCGTCGCGCGCAGCGCCCGCGCCACCATCGCCAGGACCTCCCGACCGCCCGGCCCGGTCAGCCGATCCGGTCGAGCAGGAGCGGTCGGGCCGCGTCGCCGCTCGCCGCGTCGTCGACCGCCCACTGCCCCTCGAGCGCCGCCCTGGCGCGGTCGAACCGCTCCGGGGTGTCGGTGTGCAGCGTGAGCAGCGGCTGGCCAGCGGCGACCTCGTCCCCCGGCTTCGCGTGCAGCTCGACGCCCGCCCCGGCCTGCACCGGGTCCTCCCGGCGCGAGCGCCCCGCGCCCAGGCGCCACGCCGCGATGCCCACGGCGTACGCGTCGAGCCGGGTGAGGACGCCGGACCGGTCCGCGAGCACGTCCTGCCGCTCGCGGGCGCGCGGCAGCGCCGCGTCCGGGTCGCCGCCCTGCGCCGCGATCATCCGGCGCCAGACGTCCTTGGCGCGGCCGTCGGCCAGCGCCGCGCGCACCTCGGCCTCGGGCACGGCCCGCCCCGCGCCGGCCAGCATCTCCACGGCCAGCGCCACGGTGAGGTCGACGACGTCGGCCGGGCCGCCGCCGTCGAGCACCTCGACCGACTCGCGCACCTCCAGCGCGTTGCCCGCGGTGCGGCCGAGCGGCACGGCCATGTCGGTGAGCAGCGCGACCGTGCGCACGCCCGCGTCGGTGCCGAGGTCGACCATGGTGCGGGCGAGCTCCCGCGCGGAGTCCAGGTCCTTCATGAACGCGCCGGAGCCCACCTTGACGTCGAGGACCAACGCCCCGGTGCCCTCCGCGATCTTCTTGCTCATGATCGAGCTCGCGATGAGCGGCACGGACTCGACCGTGCCCGTCACGTCCCGCAGCGCGTAGAGCTTCTTGTCCGCGGGGGCCAGCCCCGCCCCGGCGGCGCAGACCACCGCGCCGACGTCCTCGAGCTGGTCCATCAGCTCCGCGTTGCTCAGCGCCGCCCGCCAGCCGGGGATCGCCTCGAGCTTGTCGAGCGTGCCGCCCGTGTGCCCGAGGCCGCGGCCCGAGAGCTGCGGCACGGCCACCCCGAAGGCCGCGACGAGCGGCGCGAGCGGCAGGGTGATCTTGTCCCCCACGCCGCCGGTCGAGTGCTTGTCCGCGGTGGGCCGCGACAGGCCGGAGAAGTCCATCCGCTCGCCGGACGCGATCATCGCCCCTGTCCAGCGCGCGACCTCCGGGCGCGTCATCCCCCGCAGCAGGATCGCCATCGCGAGGGCCGACATCTGCTCCTCGGCGACGGCGCCGCGCGTGTAGGCGTCCACCACCCAGTCGATCTGCGCCGCCTCGAGCGGACGTCCGTCGCGCTTGGTCCGGATGACGTCGACGGCGTCGAACGGCTCGCTGCCCGGTACGGTCATGCCTCGCTCCCCTCGCGGTCACGATCCAGGTCCGGTGCGCCGAACGCGTCGGGCAGCACCTCGGTCATGGGCACGACGCCCCGCACGGACTCCACCAGCAGGTCGGGGCCGCCGTGCTCCCACAGGAGCTGCCGGCACCGCCCGCACGGCATGAGGGTCCGCCCCGCGCCGTCCACGCAGGTGAACGCGACGAGGCGGCCGCCGCCGCCCGTGACCAGGGCGGACACGAGGGAGCACTCCGCGCAGAGCGTCACCCCGTAGGCGGCGTTCTCCACGTTGCAGCCCACCACGACGCGTCCGTCGTCCACGAGCGCGGCCGCACCGACCGGGAAGCCGGAGTACGGCGCGTAGGCCCGCCCGACGACGTCCCGCGCCGCGGCGCGCAGCGCCTCCCAGTCGACGGTCGGACCAGTGCTGGTCATCGCTACTCCTTGGTGTAGGGCGTCCCCGACGCGGCGGGCGCGCGGGACTTGCCGACGAGCCCGGCCACGGCCAGCAGCGTCACCACGTACGGGAGCATCAGCATGAACTGGCTCGGGACGGGCGACCCCACGACGGACAGCACGTTCTGCAGGTTCGTCGCGAAGCCGAACAGCAGGCCCGCAAGGGCCGCCCGCAGCGGGTCCCACTTGCCGAAGATCACGGCGGCGAGGGCGATGAAGCCGGCGCCCGCCGTCATCTCGCGCCCGAACTGGTTGATCGACACCACGGTGTAGAACGCGCCGCCGAAGCCCACCACGGCACCGCCGATCAGCACGGCCCGGTACCGCGCGCGGAGCACGTCGATGCCCACCGTGTCGGCCGCCTTGGGGTGCTCGCCCACCGCGCGCACCCGCAGGCCCCACTTCGTGCGGAACAGGGCGTACCAGACCGCCGGCACCGCCACGTACATGAGGTAGACGACGATGGTCTGGTTGAACAGCACCGGCCCGATCACCGGGATGCTCTCCAGCCCCGGGATCGGCAGGCGGGGGAACCGCACGGTCGAGTTGAGCGTCTCCGCGTTGGGCACGAGCAGCTCGGAGTAGAAGAAGCTCGTCAGCCCGATCACCAGCACGTTGAGCACGACGCCGACGATCACCTGGTTCACCCGGTAGGTGATCGTGAAGAGCCCCAGCACGAGGGCGACCAGGGCGCTGGCGACCACCGCCGCGACGAGCCCCGCCCACGGGCTGTTCGTGAGCGACCCGACGATCGCCGCGACGAAGGCGCCGGCCAGCAGCTGGCCCTCGATGGCGATGTTCACGACGCCGGCGCGCTCGCCGATGACGCCGCCGAGCGCGCCGTACACGAGCGGGACGGACAGGCCCACCGCGCCGCCCAGGAGGCCGACCACGGAGAGGTCGCGCGGGCTGCCCGCGGCGGCCCACGCGAGAAAGCCGACGAGCAGCGCGGCCGCGAAGATCGCGATCGCCCACGCGGGGACGCGCCGCCCGGCCCGGGTGCGCACCACCGCGAAGGCGAGCACGGCGAGCCCGATGGCGCCGCACACCCAGGCCGTGCCCATCGCGGGGAGCACGAGGGTGGGCAGCACCACGAAGTCGGTGCTGGTCGAGAGCGCGAAGCGCGAGGAACCCTCGTGCGGCGCCAGGAGCAGCAGCAGCGCGTACAGCGCGAGGACGACGGCGAGGCCGATCGCGGCCTTCCAGCTCACCGGGGCGCCGGCGCGCGGCGCGGGCGCCGCGGCCGCGGGCCCCGCGGCGTCGACGGTCGTGGCGGTCATGCCTGTCCCTCCTCGGTGCCGCGCGCGGCCTCGGCGCGGCGGCGGTCCCGTCGGCTGTCTCGTCGTCGGGGTGTGCGTTCCGGCTGCGGCAGCCGGAAGATGGCGCGCACCAGCGGCGGTGCGGCGATGAACAGCACGATCAGGGACTGCACGACCAGGACGATCTCGATCGGGATGCCCTGGGCGGCCTGCATCGCGGAGCCGCCGGCCTTGAAGCCGCCGAACAGGATGCCGGCACCGAGCACGCCCCACGGCGAGGAGCCGCCGAGCAGCGCCACGGTGATGGCGTCGAAGCCGATGCCCGCGTCGATGTCGGCGCTGAAGCCCGTCGTCACGGTGCCCAGCACCTGCTGGGTGCCCGCGAGCCCCACCAGGCCACCGGCGACCAGCATGACGAGCACCGTGGTCCGGGGGACGTCGATGCCCGCGACGCGTGCCGCCTTGGGGTTCTCCCCCACGGCGCGGAAGGCGAAGCCCGTGCTGGAGCGGTTGAGGAGCCACCACACGCCGACGACGGCCAGGACCGACAGGACGAAGCCCCAGTGCAGGTTGTAGCGGTCTCCGAGGAGCGGCGGCAGCACGGCGCTCTCCTGCATCGGCGGTGTCTTCGGGTTCGCCGAGCCGGGGGCCTGCATCAGGCCGGGGGTGGCCAGGAGGTACGACAGCAGGTAGAACGCGATGTAGTTGAGCATGATCGTGACGATCACCTCGTGCGCCCCGGTGCGCGCCTTGAGCAGGCCCGCGATGCCGGCCCACAGCGCACCCGCCGCCACGCCGGCCACCAGGCACATCAGCATGTGCCACGGGAACGGCAGCCCGGTGACGCCGAAGCCGATCCAGCCCGCGGCGGTCGCGGCAACCAGCATCTGCCCCTGGCCGCCGATGTTGAACAGCCCGGCCCGGAAGGCGAGGGCGACGCCGAGGCCCGCCGCGATGAGCGGTGTGGCGTTCGTGAGCGTCTGCGTGAGCGGCCGGATGCCCTGCGCGAACGTGTCGGCCCCGAAGTTGTAGACCGCGCCCTGGAACAGCGCGGAGTACGCACCGCCCACGGCCTGGCCGATCGCGCTGAGCGTGTCGCTCGGCCGCGAGAAGAAGTACGGTGCCGCGGCCTGCACGCTCTCGTCGGTGACGACGATGAGGATCGAGCCCGCGAGCACCGCGAGCACGATCGCGCCCAGGGCGACGGCCCAGCCGCCCGACGTCGCGCGGCGGACCGCGTCCCGCCACCGCTGGCCGGAGTCCTCGACGACGGCCGCCTGCTCGCGCGCCGCCTCCTGCTCCAGCTCCTCCGCGAGACCGGGCTCTGCGGTCGCGTCGACCTGCTCCAGCGCCTCGCCCAGGCGCGAGTCGGGGTCGACGTCGAGCCCCTGGTCCTGTGCCGGGTCCTGCCCCCGGTCCTGGGGCGTCTCGCCGCTCACGCCGCGTCTCCTTCGTTCTGGGGCCCGGTCGGCGACGCGTCCTCGGGCGCGATGCCGGCCATCATGAGGCCGAGCACGTCACGGGGCGTGGCGGCCGGGACGATCCCGACCACTCGACCGCGGTACATGACCATGATGCGGTCGGCGAGCGCGACGGCCTCGTCGAGCTCGGTCGAGACCACGACCACCGGGATGCCGGTGTCACGCGTCTCCACGATCCGCTTGTGGATGAACTCGATCGACCCGACGTCGACCCCGCGCGTCGGCTGCGCCGCGACCAGCAGGCGCAGCTCGCGGGACAGCTCGCGGGCGAGGACGACCTTCTGCTGGTTGCCGCCGGAGAGGCGACCCACGCGGGTCTCGATGCCCTGCGTGCGCACGTCGAACTCGGCGACCTTCTCGCGGGCGAAGTCGTCGCGCGCCGCGAGCTGCAGGGTGCCCCGGCGGACGAACGGCGGGCCGTCCGTGCGGTCGAGCACGAGGTTCTCGGCGATGGTGAACTCGCCGACCAGGCCGTCCTCGTTGCGGTCCTCCGGCACGAAGCCCACGCCCGCGTCGAGGATCCGGCGCACCGAGCGCCCCACCAGCTCCTTGCCGTCGAGCCGCACGCTGCCCGTGACCTGCTCCTGGAGACCGACCAGGGCTTCGGTCAGCTCGGTCTGCCCGTTGCCCTGCACGCCCGCCACGACGAGCACCTCGCCGCCGCGCACGGTGAAGCTCACGTCGTCCACCAGCACCTGGCCGTCGGGACCGGTGACCCGCAGGCCCGTCACCGCCAGCTCGTTCTCGGTGGTGCGCGGCGCGTCCTTGCGGACCGTCAGCTCGACCGCGCGGCCCACCATCAGCGACGCGAGCTCGGCGTCGGTCGCCCCCGGGCTGGCCTCGCCGACGACCTTGCCGTGCCGGACGACGGTGATGCGGTCGGCGACGGCGCGCACCTCGCGCAGCTTGTGGGTGATGAAGACGATCGCCGCCCCCTCGTCCCTGAGCTGGCGCATGATCGCCATGAGCTCGTCGGTCTCCTGCGGGGTGAGCACGGCGGTCGGCTCGTCGAACACCAGCACGTCGGCGTCGCGCGAGAGCGCCTTGATGATCTCGACCCTCTGCTGGACCCCGACCGGGAGGTCTTCCACCAGCGCGTCCGGGTCCACCTGGAAGCCGAACCGCGCCGAGATCTCCCGGACCTTCGTGCGGGCGCTCTCCAGGTCGAGGACCCCGCCGGCGCGGGTGGACTCGTGACCGAGCATCACGTTCTCGGCCACGGAGAACACCGGCACGAGCATGAAGTGCTGGTGCACCATGCCGATCCCGGCGGCCATCGCGTCGCCGGGCCCGTCGAAGTCCTGGACCGCGTCGTCCAGCAGGATCTGGCCCTCGTCGGCCTGGTAGAGCCCGTAGAGCACGTTCATCAGGGTGGACTTGCCGGCGCCGTTCTCGCCCAGCAAGCAGTGGATCTCGCCCGGTTCCACCACCAGGTCGATGTGGTCGTTCGCCACGAGCGCGCCGAAGCGCTTCGTGATGCCTCGCAGCTCGAGCCTCATGCTCTGCCTTCCATCCGTCGAGGATCAGTCGAGGGCCGTCCGGGGCCAGGTCGACGCACCGTCGTCAGCCTCTCACCGGGGCGCCGTCGTCGCCGCCCCGCATACGTCGTGCGCGGGCCCCGGGGTGGTTCCCGCGGGCCCGCGCACGAGCGTCACCGGTAGGTCGAGGAGCCGGTCACTCCTGGCCGGAGAGGTACGACTCGACCGTCACGTCGCCGGCGATGATCTGCTCCTTGAGGGCGTTGACCTCGTCCATGAGGGCGGGGTCGACCTTGTCCTCGAAGTTGTGCAGCGGGGCGATGCCCACGCCTTCGTTCTCGAGGGTGCCGATGTAGGGCGTCGCGTCGAACTCGCCCTTGCCCGCGGCCGTGACGGCCTCCTCGGTGGACAGGTCCATCGCCTTGAGGACCGACGTGAGCACGTAGTCCTGCGTGGACGGGTCGGACTCGAAGAGGTCCGCGTCCGCGCCGATGAGCGCGATGTCCTTGCCCGAGTCCTGGATCGCGGCGATCGCGGACTGGTAGATCGGCCCACCCACGGGCAGGAGCACGTCGACGCCCTGGTCGATGATGTTCTGCGCCGTGGTCTTCGCGGTCTCGTTGGCCTCGAAGCCGCCCGTGAACGAGCCCTCCTCGCCGCCGGAGAACCCGACGACCTCGACCTCGGCGTCCTTGGTCTCGTTGTAGAAGTCGACGCCCTGCTTGAAGCCGTCCATGAAGATGGTCACGGTCGGGTACGGCTGGCCGCCGAAGGTGCCCACCTTGCCCGTCTGCGAGTAGCCCGCGGACAGGTAGCCGGCGAGGAACGCGGCCTGCGCCGTGTCGTACAGCAGCGGCTTGATGTTCTCGGCGTCCGTCTTGCCGTCGAAGTCCGCGTCCGCCGCGTCGTCGATGATGATGTACTCGGTCTCGGGGTTGGCCTTCGCGGACTCGATCGTCGCGGCCGACAGCGCGAACCCGACCGAGACGATCGGGCTGCAGCTCTGACCGACGAGCGACTCGACGTTCGGCTTGAAGTCGCTCTCCGACTGCGACTGGACGGACGTGAGCTTCACGCCGAACTCGTCCGCCGCCGCGGTCGCCCCCTCGAAGCTGAGCTGGTTGAAGCTCTTGTCGTCGAACCCACCCTGGTCCGAGACGATGCACGGCTTGAAGCCCTCCACCGCGGTCGCGGCGCTGCTACCGCCGCCGGACTCCTCGGGGGCCTCCGCACAGGCCGCCAGCGCGAGCGCGGCGACACCGGCGAGGGCGGTGAGCTGGATCGCTCTCTTCACAGTCGCTCCTGTCGATCGTTCGTCGGGCCAGGGTCGTCCGGCCCGTCACCGACCGAAGCCTAGCCATCGGTGCCCACGCCGAGAACCGCAGGCGACAAAGCCGCAGGAGTCGTTACCGAAGCGGTATCGACGCCCCCGGTCACCGGGGCATCCCGCAACACGCCGGTCACTTTCCGGCGTCTCACGGCTGCAGCGCGAAACGTCCCAGCAATCGGGCGCCGACGGCGATCGCCCGCTCGTCCACGACGAGGTCGCCCTGGTGGATGTCGTAGCGCCGCTCCCCCGGGGTCCCGGTGCCGAGGCGCGCCATCGCGCCCGGCACCTTGGTGAGGTACCAGGCGAAGTCCTCGCCGCCGAGCGACTGCTCGGTGAGCACGACGCCCTCGGGGCCGAGCACCGCGGTCCCCGCCGCCTCGAGCGCGCCCGTCACGGCCGCGTCGTTGTCCACGGGCGGGACGCCGCGCGCGTGCCGCACGGTCACGTCCACCTCGTACGGCGCCACGACCTGCTCCACCGCGTCGTGCAGCACCTGCCCGGCACGCTCCCACGCGCGCACGTCGAGGCAGCGCAGCGTGCCGGCGACCGTGCCGGTCGCCGGGATCGCGTTGTGCACGTTGCCCGCGTGCACGGCGCCCCACGTGAGGTTCACGCCCGAGCGCGGGTCCAGCCGGCGGCCCAGCACGGCGGGCACCTGCGTGATGACCTGACCCAGGGCGTACACGACGTCGCCCGTGAGGTGCGGGCGGGAGGTGTGCCCGCCCGAGGACGACAGGGTGACCGTCACGCTGTCGGAGGCCGAGGTGATCGGCCCGATGCGGGTGCCGACCTGCCCGACGTCCAGCTTGGGCTCGCAGTGCACCGCCGCGATGCGGTCGACGCCGTCGAGCGCGCCCTGGGCGACGACGTCGTGCGCGCCGCCGGGCATGATCTCCTCGGCCGGCTGGAACACGAGCCGGACGCCGCGCTCGAGCAGGCCCTCGGAGTGCAGCGCGGCGAGCGCCAGGCCGGCGCCCAGCACCACGGTGGTGTGCACGTCGTGCCCGCAGGCGTGCGCCACGCCCGGCACCACCGAGCGGAACGGCAGGCCGCACGAGTCGTCGAGGGGCAGCGCGTCGATGTCCGCGCGCAGCGCCACCCGGCCCAGGCCGTCGGGCGACCGGTCGGGGCCGACGTCGCAGACCAGGCCGGTGCCCTCGAGCAGCCTCGGGGCGAGGCCGGCGGCGCGCAGCCGGTCGGCCACGAGCGCCGTGGTGCGGACCTCCTGCCGGCCGAGCTCGGGGTGCGCGTGCACGTCGCGCCGGATCGCCACCAGCTCGTCCTCGAGCGCTGTGACGATCTCGTCCAGCCGCGCCCCGGCCTCGCGGGCGCTCACAGGACGTCCTCGCGGCCGTGGGTACGCATCGCGTCGACCATGTCCTTGACCTGCTGCGCGCGGGCGCGGGTGGTCACGAGGAGCGCGTCCGGGGTGTCGACCACGACGACGTCGTCGATGCCGAGCAGCGCGACCACCCGGTCGCCGCCGGGCACGACGACCGAGCCGGCCGACTGGACCCGCACGACGTCGGCCGGGTCGCCCAGCACCTTGGAGCCGCCCTCGTCGTCCGACGGCAGGAGCGCGGCGAGCGAGTTGAAGTCGCCGACGTCGTCCCACCCGAACGTGCCGGGCACGACGGCGACGCCGCCCTCGGCCGCGACGGGCTCCGCGACGGCGTGGTCGATCGCGATCTTCTCGAGGCCGGGCCACACCCGGGCGACCACGGCCGCACGGTCGGGCGTGTCCCAGGCGGCGGCGATCTCCCGCAGCCCGTCGTGCAGGGCGGGGCGGTGCGTCGCGAGGTGGCCCAGGAGCACGGAGCTGCGGGCCACGAAGATGCCGGCGTTCCAGCGGTACTCGCCGGACGCCACGTACTCGCGGGCCGTCGCGGCGTCGGGCTTCTCCGTGAAGCCGCGCACGTGCAGGGCGCTCGGCGCGCCCTCGACGCCGAGCGGCTCACCGCTCCGCACGTAGCCGAACGCCACGGACGGGCGCGAGGCGGCGATGCCGATGGTCGCGACGTAGCCGGCGCGCGCGGCCGCGACCGCCTCCCGCACCGCGGCGTCGAACGACGCCGCGCCGGACACCACCTGGTCCGCGGCGAACGAGCCCACGACGACGTCGCCGTGCCGTCGCTCCAGCACGGCCGCGGCCAGCCCGATGGCCGCCATCGAGTCGCGCGGGGAGGGCTCGGCGAGCACGGCGTCCTCGGCCAGCTCGGGCAGCTGCTCGCGCGCGGCCGCGACGTGCGGCTCACCGGTGACGAGCACGACCCCGCCGCCGGCGAGCGGACGCAGCCGGTCGACCGTGCCCTGCAGCAGCGTGCGGCCCGCGCCGGTGAGGTCGTGCAGGAACTTCGGCGCGCCCGCGCGGGAGAGCGGCCACAGCCGGGTGCCGGCGCCCCCGGCGGGGATCACGGCGTAGAACCCGGGGACCGGTGAACGGGAGGGGTGCGCCGCAGTGCTCATCCCCGCAGCATAAGCGTGCTGACGACGCGGCCGTCGGCGACGTCAACCCTGTGGAATAGGTCACGAAAGGCACCGGACCGTCCCGGTTTGCCGGACCTCGTGTGCCGTGAGACGACCGGATGTCACTACAGTGACCGTGAACGGAATCCACACAGAATCCGCCAACGGAGGCTCCCCCCGTGCCTACAGCACCTGCTGGCACGCTCTACCGCGGCCGTGAAGGCATGTGGTCCTGGGTCGCGCATCGCGTGACCGGCGTGCTCATCTTCTTCTTCCTCCTCGTGCACATCCTGGACACGGCTCTCGTCCGGGTGTCGCCCGAGGCCTACAACGCCGTCATCGGGACGTACCAGACGCCGATCATGGGACTCGGGGAGGCCGGCCTCGTCGCCGCGATCGTCTTCCACGCGTTCAACGGCATCCGCGTGATCCTCGTCGACTTCTGGGCCAAGGGTCCGAAGTACCAGAGGACGATGCTCTGGGTCGTCGTCGGCCTGTTCGTCGTGACCATGGCCGGCTTCCTGCCGCGGCACCTGATGAACGTCTTCGGAGGTGGGCACTGATGGCCTCGACCCAGACCCCGTCCGCCATCGCGGCCCCGCGGTCCCCCTACGCCCGCCGCAGGACGACCCGCGGCAACTACGAGCTGTACAGCTGGGTCTTCATGCGGGCGTCCGGCGTCGTGCTGGTCGTGCTGATCTTCGGCCACCTCTTCGTCAACCTCATGGTGGGCGAGGGCGTGCACGCGATCGACTTCGCCTTCGTCGGCGGCAAGTGGTCCAGCCCCTTCTGGCAGGTCTGGGACCTGCTGATGCTGTGGCTCGCGATGATCCACGGGACCAACGGCGTGCGGACGATCATCAACGACTACGCCCAGAAGGACTCCACCCGCGGCGTGCTCAAGGTGCTGCTGTACCTGGCGTTCACGATCGTGGTCGTGCTCGGCACCCTCGTGATCTTCACGTTCAACCCCTGCCCGCCGGGCGCCCCGGCCGAGCTCCTGCCGTCGATCTGCTTCTCGAACTAAGGACAGGCACACCCCGATGCAGACACATCAGTACGACGTCGTCATCGTCGGCGCAGGCGGCGCCGGCATGCGCGCGGCGCTCGAGGCCTCCGGCGAGGCCCGCACCGCGGTGATCTCGAAGCTCTACCCCACCCGCTCCCACACCGGTGCCGCCCAGGGCGGCATGGCGGCGGCCCTCGCGAACGTCGAGGAGGACAACTGGGAGTGGCACACGTTCGACACCGTCAAGGGCGGTGACTACCTGGTCGACCAGGACGCGGCGGAGATCCTCGCGAAGGAGGCCATCGACTCGGTCCTCGACCTGGAGAAGATGGGCCTGCCGTTCAACCGCACGCCCGAGGGCCGCATCGACCAGCGCCGGTTCGGCGGGCACACCCGCGAGCACGGCCAGGCGGCCGTGCGCCGCGCCTGCTACGCCGCGGACCGCACCGGCCACATGATCCTGCAGACGCTGTACCAGAACTGCGTGAAGCAGAACGTCGAGTTCTACAACGAGTTCTACGTGCTGGACCTGCTCACGGACCACGACCTCACCACCGAGCAGATCGAGGACGGTGCCGAGGTCAACGCGACCGGCGTCGTCGCCTACGACCTGGCCAGCGGCGAGATCCACGTGTTCCAGGCGAAGGCGATCATCTTCGCCACCGGCGGCGCGGGCAAGATCTTCAAGACGACGTCGAACGCGCACACCCTCACGGGCGACGGCATGGCGCTGGCGTACCGCCGCGGCCTGCCGCTGGAGGACATGGAGTTCTTCCAGTTCCACCCGACGGGCCTCGCGGGCCTCGGGATCCTCCTGTCGGAGGCGGCGCGCGGCGAGGGCGGCATCCTGCGCAACTCCGACGGCGAGCGCTTCATGGAGCGCTACGCCCCCACCATCAAGGACCTCGCACCGCGCGACATCGTCGCCCGCTCGATGGCCAACGAGGTGCGCGAGGGCCGCGGCGCCGGCCCGAACAAGGACTACGTGCTGCTCGACCTGACGCACCTGGAGCCCGCGCACATCGACGCCAAGCTCCCGGACATCACCGAGTTCGCCCGCACGTACCTCGGCATCGAGCCGTACACCGAGCCCGTGCCCGTCTACCCGACGGCGCACTACGCGATGGGCGGCGTGCCGACCAACATCCAGGGCGAGGTGCTGCGCGACAGCCACAACGTCGTCAAGGGCCTCTACGCGGCCGGCGAGGTCGCGTGCGTGTCCGTGCACGGCTCGAACCGCCTCGGCACCAACTCGCTGCTCGACATCAACGTCTTCGGCAAGCGCGCCGGCCGCTCCGCCGCCGCGTACGCGAAGACGGCGGGCCCGCACCGGGAGCTCCCGGAGAACCCGACCGCCCGCGTCGAGGCGCAGCTCGCCGAGATGCGCGACCGCCCCGACGGCGAGCGCGTCGCGGACGTCCGCAAGGCGCTGCAGGAGACCATGGACGCGAACGCCCAGGTGTTCCGCACCGGCGACTCCCTCAACGAGGCGCTGGCGGAGATCCGGGAGCTGCAGAAGCGGTACCGGAACGTCTCCGTCCAGGACAAGGGCAAGCTGTTCAACACGGACCTGCTCGAGGCGATCGAGCTCGGCTTCCTGCTGGACATCGCCGAGGTGACCGTCGTCGCCGCCCTCAACCGCAAGGAGTCGCGCGGCGGGCACTACCGGGAGGACTACCCGGACCGCGACGACGCCAACTACATGCTGCACACGATGGCGTACCGCCGTCCGACGTCGGCTCCCGACGCCGGCGACGGCCACGTCCCGGGCTACTTCGACCACGTCGAGGACTTCGGGGACTACAAGGTCGTCCTGGGGTCCAAGCCCGTCATCCAGACCCGGTACGAGCCCATGGAGCGGAAGTACTGATGACTGCTGTACTCGAGAACCCCGCCACCGAGCCGAAGGCCGGTGCCGTCCCCAGCTTCGAGGTCACGCTCCGCATCCGGCGGTACAACCCCGAGTCGGAGCACGGCGAGGAGTCGACCTGGGACGACTTCACGGTCCAGGTGCACGGCACGGACCGCGTCCTCGACGCGCTGCACATGATCAAGTGGGAGCAGGACGGGTCGCTGACCTTCCGCCGCTCCTGCGCGCACGGGGTCTGCGGCTCCGACGCCATGCGGATCAACGGCCGCAACCGGCTCGCCTGCAAGACGCTCCTCAAGGACGTCAACCCGGACAAGCCGATCACGGTCGAGCCCATCAAGGGCCTGCCCGTGGTCAAGGACCTCGTCGTGGACATGGAGCCGTTCTTCGCCTCCTACCGCGAGATCATGCCTTTCCTCATCACCTCGGGGAACGAGCCGACGCGCGAGCGCCTGCAGTCCGCCGAGGACCGCGAGCGCTTCGACGACACCACCAAGTGCATCCTGTGCGCCGCGTGCACGTCGTCCTGCCCCGTGTTCTGGACCGACGGCCAGTACTTCGGCCCGGCCGCGATCGTCAACGCGCACCGGTTCATCTTCGACAGCCGCGACGAGGGCGCCACGCAGCGCCTGGAGATCCTCAACGACAAGGAGGGCGTGTGGCGCTGCCGCACGACCTTCAACTGCACCGAGGCCTGCCCGCGCGGCATCGAGGTCACCAAGGCGATCCAGGAGGTCAAGCGCGCGATGATCACGCGCGCGTTCTGACCCCCGGCCCGTTCCTCTGGCCGACCCGGCGGACGCTGGACATCCGCAGGGCGTAGGAGCCCCGTCGTACCCCGCGGACGACGGGGCTCCACGGCTTTCCGGAGCCCTGCCCCCGGCGCACCACGCGCTCGATCTCCGCGGCGTCGCGGCGCGCGGCGACCTCCGCCTCGGCGTAGGCGATCTCGTCCAGCCGGGGCGGGTCGTACACCCAGGCGCACATCAGCAGCAGCACCCGGGCCACGAAGTTCACGAGCACCAGCACCGTCACCAGGCCGGCGAACGCCGCCAGCAGCGCGTTGCGCGACGCGCCCGCGGCCACCACGGACGTGCCCAGCCAGCGCAGCGCGCCGGCAACCACGCCCGCCGCGAGGCAGCCGAGCACGAAGTCGCGCCGCTTCCGGGGCCGGACCCGCGCGACCACGCGGACGATGAGGTAGACGAGGAGCGCGTCGAGGAGGATCCCCACGGCGGCCGTCCCGATCGCGGTGAGCTGGGCGACGAGGAAGTTGCTGCCGAACAGGTCCTCGACCCGCCGGCTCACGGTCTGCGAGACGATGCTCGCGGCCGCGGACGCGACGACCATCCCGCCGAGGATGACGAAGCCGAGCAGCTCCCAGATCTTCGACAGCACCGGGCTGACGCCGACGACGGGCTGGTCGAACATCGACCGCACGGAGATGCGCAGGGCGCGCATGAACCCGATCGCCGTCCAGAGGAACACGACCGCGGCGATGACGGTCGCCGGGTTGATGACGGAGGGCAGCAGCAGGTCCGTGGGGTCGAGGATGCCGTCGCTGTCACCGGTGTCGATGAGCCCGGGCAGCCAGGTGTTGATCTGCTCGAACACCGCGTCCTGGAGCTCGGGCCGGTCGGCGAGCGTGCGTGAGAACACCGTGAAGCCGATCGTCAGCGCCGCGAAGAGCGAGAAGATCGCGGTGTAGGCGATGCCGCCGCACAGGAGGGCGCCGCGACGGTCGACGTACCAGTACCACGACCGCACCGGCCGCAGGCTCTTGAACCACTGGTACGCGACGAGGGACCGGCTCTTCGCCTGTTCGAGTCGGTCGTTCACACCGCGACCCTAGGGAGCGGGGTGCTCCCCCGCGAGCCGGAACGAACGTTGCGGTCGCCACACGCCGTCGTCGCCGTGCTCGTACTGCCAGAGCCGGTCCACTTCGAAGACGCCGTCGAAGTCAGCCATCTCGACGAAGGCGCGGTCCAGGTCGGCCTCGGCGACCTCGTGCGCGACGGTGACGTGCGGGTGGTAGTTGAACCGCAGCTCCTGGGCCAGCACGCCCGAGCGGGCGGCGGTCTCGAGCTGCTCGCACTCCGCGATGCCCTCGGCGAGGGCCACGAACACCACCGGCGAGATCGGGCGGAAGGTGCCGGCCCCGCGCAGGTGCACCCGGAACGGGGCGGTCTCCGACGCGACCTTCTCGAGGTGCTCGACCACCGCGTCCAGCACGGACTCGTCGACGACCGTGGGGCCGATCACCGTGATGTGCGGCGGGATGGCGTGGGCCAGCGGGTCGCCGAGCGAGGCACGGGCCTCCTGGAGCCGCGAGCCGAACGGCTCGGGCACCGCGATGGCGACGCCGATCCGCACCTGGGCCGGGCCGCGGTCGGGGAGGTTCACCGGGCGCCCCGGGGCAGCAGGCCGAACCGGTCGTAGACGCGGTCGAGCACCGGGCGCGCGATGTCCCGCGCGCGCTCGGCGCCGTCGGCGAGCACCTTGTCGAGCTGCGCCGGGTCGGACAGGTAGGTCTGCGCCCGCGCCTGGAACGGCTCGAGGAACGCGACGACGGCGTCGGCGAGGTCCACCTTCAGGTAGCCGTAGCCGCGGCCGTCGTACTCGGCGGCGATCTCGTCGACGCCGCGGCCGGTGACGGCCGAGAAGATCGTGAGCAGGTTCGAGATCCCCGGCTTGGCTGCGGGGTCGTAGCGCACCCCGTACGTCTCGTCGGCGTCCGTGACGGCCGACTTGATGGCCTTGACGGCCTTCTTCGGGTCCTCGAGCAGCCAGACGACACCCTTGCCGCCCGCGTTCGACTTGCTCATCTTCGCCGTCGGCTCCTGGAGGTCCTGGATCTTCGCCACGGCCTTGACGATGTGCGCCTCGGGGACGACGGCGGTGCCCTCGCCGAAGCGCGCGTTCAGCCGCTCGGCCAGGTCGCGGGTGAGCTCGAGGTGCTGGCGCTGGTCCTCGCCGACCGGCACGAGCGCCGTGTCGTACAGGAGGATGTCCGCGGCCATCAGCACGGGGTAGGTGAACAGGCCCACCGTGGTGCCCTCGGAGCCCTGCTTCGCGGACTTGTCCTTGAACTGGGTCATGCGCCCGGCCTCGCCGAAGCCGGTCTGGCAGGACAGGAGCCACGCCAGCTCCGCGTGCTCGGCCACGTGCGACTGCACGAACAGGATCGATCGCTCGGGGTCGATGCCGCCGGCCAGGTACTGGGCGGCGGTGCGGCGGGTGCGCTCACGCAGCGCCGCCGGGTCCGGGTTCACCGTCAGGGCGTGGAGGTCGACGACGCAGTACAGCGCCTCGTGGCCGTCCTGGAGCGCCACCCACTGGGCGAGCGCGCCCAGGTAGTTCCCGAGGTGCAGCGACCCGTCGGTCGGCTGCATGCCGGAGAAGATGCGGGGCAGTCCCGGCGCGGACGCTCCGCGCTGGAGGGACGGTGAGGTGGCGACGTCGGACATGCCGTCCATTGTGGCAGGTCGGCCGGACCGCTCGGAAACCCGTCCGCCCCGGCCCGACGGGCTACGTGGCCTCGTCGTCGAACGGGGCGGGCACGGCGGCGCGGCGCTCGTCGGAGGAGCTGGTGGCGGCGGCGGTCGCGGTGCCGCCCGCCGCCGCTGCGGCGCGGGGCGCGGGGGCCGGACCGTCGTCGTCGTCGTCCATGAGCGCGTCGCGCACGATGCGACGGGGGTCGTACTGGCGCGGGTCGAGCTTGGACCAGTCGACGTCCTTGAACTCCGGCCCCAGCTCGGTGTCCACACGCGCCTTGGTGTCCTGCAGCAGGCGCTTGCCGCGCTTCACGAGCGAGGCCAGCTGGGCGGCATACCCGGGGAGGCGCTCGGGCCCGATGAGCAGGACGGCGAGCACCACGATGATGATGAGCTCACCGCCGTTGATGTCGAACACGCGGACAGCCTATTCGCTCTCGCGCTCCTGCAGCACCACCCGGACGTCGCGCTCCTCGCCGTCGGTGCGCACGCGCAGCGTCACCGCGTCCCCGGGCTGGCGGGCGCGGATCGCCACGATGAGGGCGTCGCTCACGGTCACGGGCCGGCCGTCGATCTCCAGGATGACGTCGCCGGGGCGGATGCCGGCCCGGTCGGCCGGGCCGTCGGGGGTGACGGCCGGCTGGCCCTGCTGGGGCCCGGACGAGACCTGCACCCCCTCTCCGGTGTACGTGGTGTCGAGTAGCGCCCCGATCACCGGGTACGTCGCGTGGCCCGACTCGATGAGCTGCTCGGCGGTGTGCCGCGCCTGGGACGCGGGGATCGCGAAGCCGAGGCCGATGCTGCCGGTGGCGGACATCGCGCCCGGCGGCTGCGCGATCGCCGAGTTGATCCCGACCACCTCGCCGCCCGAGTCGATCAGCGGGCCGCCCGAGTTGCCCGGGTTGATCGCCGCGTCGGTCTGGATGGCGTCGATGAACGCCGTCGCCGCGCCTCCCCCGGTCTCGTCCCCCGCCTGCACCGGCCGGTGCAGGGCGCTGACGATGCCGGTCGTCACCGTGGAGTCCAGGCCCAGCGGGGCGCCGACGGCGAGCACGGGGTCGCCGACCACCACGGCGTCGGAGTCCCCGAGGACCAGCGGCTCCAGGCCGTCGGCGTCCACCTTCACCACGGCCAGGTCGTAGTCCGCAGTGCGGCCCACCACCTCGGCGTCGCGCTTGCGGCCGTCGGCGAAGACCACGACCGCCGAGCCCCCCGCGGCCGCCGCAGGGGCGACCACGTGGTTGTTCGTGAGGATGTACCCGTCCTCGCGCAGCACGAAGCCCGACCCACTGGACGCCCCGTTCGCGCCCTGCACCTGGATCGAGACGACGCTCGGCAGCACGTCGGCGGCGAGCGCCGCGACGGAGCCGTCCGGTCGGTCCGCGCCGGCGGACGCCCCGGCGGCCGTGCCCTCGTCCGCGTCCTGCCCGCCCGACGTCGGCAGCGCCGCGTCCGCGGGCCTCCCGTCGTCCAGGGCGTCCGACACGCGGTCCCCCGCGAAGCCGCCGACGGCACCCGCGACGAGGGCCAGCACCACGACCGCCGCCGCCCCCGGGCGGCGACGGCGCGCCGGCCGCGCGGGAGGCGCCGTCTCCGGCGCCGCCGCGGTCGGCGGCTCGATGTCGGCCGGTGCCGGCACCGCCGACACCGTGGCAGGGAACAGGGTCGCCGCCGACGGCGGCACGTACGGGTCGGGCTCCGGCGCGCGGGCCGGAGGCTCGGGCGGCGCGAACAGGTCGTCGGCGGGGCGGGACGGTTCGGTCATCGGCGCCAGACGGCTCCTGTCATCGCTCCGGACATCGCGTCGGACATGGCGCCGGACATCGCGCCGGTCATGATGGTCCAGCCGCGGGAGATCTCGCGCAGGACGCCCGCGTCGTCCCCTTCGGCGGAGCCCGGGAACGCCGCCACGATCTCGGCGAGCGCGTCGGCGTCGACGTCGGTCGCCACGTCGACGACGGTGTCCCCTGACTGCCAGGCCACGTGCCACGGATCGGCGGAGAGCACCCGCACGTCGTGGCCGCGGACGGCGAGCCCGCCCGCCGACCCGTCGGCGGCCCCGTCGGTGGTGCCGGCGACGGCCGTGCCCAGGTCCGCGAGCCGACCCTGCCGCAGGCACGCGACGGCGCTGCCGTCCGGCCCGGACAGGTCCAGCTCGACGGCCGCCGCGTCCGAGCCGCCGGCGCCGGCGCAGCCGTCCGTACGCAGCGCGGTCACGGCGTACCCCTCGGGCAGCGCGGCGGGCGCGGACCAGCCGTGGTCGGCCAGCCAGGTGAGTGCGTCGGCGGTGGCCGCGCGGCCGGCCGCCACGTCGTGCCCGCCCGGCTCGGCGTCCGCCAGCAGCGTCAGCGCCGCGACCCGCGACGGGTCCGGGGTCACCACGGGGGCCTGCCCCAGCACGAACAGCGCGACGCCGAGCACGCCGACGCCGCCCGCCCCCGCGGCGACCACCCGCCGGGTCCGGTGCCGCCGTCGGGAACCCAGGTCGCCCGACAGGGACGGCTCCCACGCCCGGGGACGCTCCCAGTCCGCGGACCGGCCGCGGTCGCGCAGCGGGTCGCCGGTCGTCGACGGGATGGACGCCGACAGCGCGAGCAGGCGGTTCGTGAGCTCCGGGTCGGGCGCGACGTCGCAGGCTGCCGCGAGCGCGCGGTGCGCGGCCCGGGCCGCGTCGAGCTCGGTCGCGCACCGGGGGCAGCCCGCGACGTGCGCGAGCGCGCGCTCGGTCGCCGCGGCGTCGAGCTGGCCGTCGGCCAGGTCGCTCACCCAGGCCCCGAGGTGCCCGGACCCGGCGTACCCCGTCACGACGCCGCCCCGCCGTTCGCGTCCCGCGCGGTCACCTCCGCGCGCCGGTGCTCCAGCGCGTCGCGGAGCTGCGCACGGGCGCGGTGGATGCGGGAGCGGACCGTGCCGAGCTTGATGCCCAGGGTGACGGCGATCTCCTCGTAGCTGAGGCCCTCGATGTCGCACAGGACGACCGCGGCGCGGTACTCGGGGCGCAGCGCGTCGAGCGCGGCCTGCACGTCGTGGTCCAGGTTCGCGTGCTCGAACCCGCGCTCGGGGCGACCGTGGTCCTCGGGGGCCGCGACGCGGGCGGCGTCGTCACCCATCGCCTCCATGCGGATGCGCTTCTTGCGCCGCACCTGGTCGAGGAACAGGTTCGTCGTGATGCGGTGCAGCCACCCCTCGAACGTGCCCGGGGTGTAGCTGGAGAGCGACCGGAACACGCGCAGGAACGTCTCCTGGGTGAGGTCCTCGGCGTCCTGCCGGTTGCCGCTCAGCCGGTACGCGAGCCGGTACACGCGCGCCGAGTGCTCGCGCACGATCTCGTCCCACGTCGGGGGCGTCCATGCCGGCGCTGACGCGGCGTCCTCGGGCGCGCCGAAGGTCGCCTCGGCGGGGGCCTCGGGCACGTCCTGCACGGGAGCGGGGTCGGTCGTCATCATCACCATCGTCCCACGGCAACGTCCGGGCGCGCCGCGGCGTTCCCGCGTACGATCACCGCAGCATCACCCGCGCCGGCCGTCCGCCGGCGACCCCGCCGTGGAGGACCGCCATCACCACCGACGTCGACGCCCGCAGCGGTCGCACCGCAGCCTGGGCCTACAGCGAGTCCTTCGTCCCCGAGGACGAGGTGCTGCTCCGTGCCCGCGAGCGCGCGGCGGAGCTCGGCTGCGGGGCCGTCTCCCCCGGCACGGGGGCGCTGCTGCAGGTCGTGGCCGCGGCGCTCGGCGCGCGGGCCGTCGTGGAGGTCGGCACGGGCACCGGCGTCGCCGCCCTCTGGCTCCTGCGCGGCATGCCCGCCGACGGCGTGCTCACGACCATCGACGCCGAGCTCGAGCACCAGCGCGCCGCGAAGCGGGCCTTCGCCGAGGCCGGGGTCGCGCCGGGGCGCACCCGGGCCATCCCCGGCCGGCCCGCCGACGTCCTGCCCCGGCTCACCGACGGCGCGTACGACCTCGTGCTCGTCGGGGCGGAGCCGCACTCCTATCCCGAGTACGTCGAGGCCGGTCTGCGGCTGCTGCGCCCTGGCGGCGTCCTCGCCGTCGACGGCGCGCTCCACGGCGGGCGCGTGCCCGATCCTGCGCGGCGCGACGAGGTGACCACCGTGGTGCGCGACGTCGGGCGCGCGCTGCGCTCCGACGACCGGGTGCTGTCCGCCCTGGCCCCGTCGGGGGACGGACTGCTCCTCGCCGTACGGCAGTGAGACACCGCGGGGGGGGGGGGGGAGCCTCGCCCCGCGCCCCCCCCCCCCCCCCCCCCCCCCCCTCCCCCCCCCCCCCCCCCCCCCCCTCCCTCCCCCCCCCCCCCCCCCCCCCCTTCTCTCCTCTCCCCCCCCCCAA